>JAZLHZ010000274.1:0-5589 GCA_045617085.1 Clostridia bacterium | reverse complement strand
AGTCTAAAAAATACCCGTGCAGCTTCTGTGTCTGCACGGGTATTATCATCAATACAGCGATACCACTACTTTGGCAAGTTTGTTGTTAATACGAAGCTGCACCTGAAGGTAATATTCCATTTCCTCATCGGTCAGATCATCGTCCTCGATCTTACCAAACTCGTCCAACATATCCGCATATTTGGCAACCATAGTGGCATACTTCGCCAAGGTCATAATAGATGCATTATCCTCATCGAAGCTCGTCATAAATTCACAGTACTCGTCAAAGAAGTCCTCATACTTATCCATCGTCTTCTTGAACTGGCTGATATCCGCCTTTTTCGGTGCTTCGGTGGGCTTGGGCGTAGGTGTGGGCGCATCCGTAGGCTTGGGTGTCGGTGTTGCCGTCACTTCCGGGGCAAAGGCATAGAACAATTCATTCTTCGTCTCCTCGGTAATCACACCGTCCGCCGTCAGACCTGCCGCACTCTGGAAAGCCTTTACGGCACCTTCCGTGCCGCCGCCGAATTTTCCGTCTGCCGTACCGCTGAGCCATCCCAACTCGATCAGCCGTTCCTGAATCTCCTTGACGGCATCCCCGCTGTCGCCCTTCTTCAGCTCAACAAACGGGACCGGCGTGTACGTGGGCGCCTCCGTAGGTTCAGCTGTCTTCGGTTCGGCGGTCACAGCCTCCGTCACATCGGGAGCTTCCGTTGCCGCCGCTGCCGTCGGAGCAGCAGTCACAGACACGGTATAATTAACACCCTTTCCGTTCATCTGCCGCAGAACATCCTCATAGCTGCCCTGAACGATCGACGCCAGTTCCGTCAGACTTCTGCCGCCGATGAAGATCAAACCGGCAAACAGCAGGATCACCAGCAGCAGCCAGCACCAGAAAGACCTTGCAAAGCTGCGTCTGGCAATATTTCTGCCGCTGAACGTATGCACCAGCAGGAATATCAGACCGATCACCGGAATTGCGTACAGGATCGTATATCCCACATAGCCCCATGCAGTGATATGCTTGTATGAATACGTTTGGGCATACCGCTTTGTGTTTCTTCCTGTATCCTCGGTAAAGGAAGGAAGCTTGGCATCGCACTTCGGACACCGCTCCGGATTACCCAGATAGTACTCCTTACAATTGGGACAAGTTGGCATTGAGCATCACCCCTTTGTTTGTTTTTGCTGCTATATAGTACTATTTCCCCTGTTAACTTCTCCATTATTTCCATGTTAACATTTATATTTCCCGAATAGAGTCATTATATTATGACACATGTTAAAAGAACGGTACAATCTCTGTACCGTTCTTCTTTATATCCTGTCAGTTCTGTTCCGCAGGCTGAGGCTCCTCTTCGGCTTCCGCCGCTTCGGGGGATGCTTTATCCGCATACTCGGCAATGACCTCATCGACGGTCTTCTCCGCAACATCTGCGATCGAGACCTCGGCTTCGGGCTCTTCCGCTTCTTCGGCTTCCTCGGCAGCCGGTTCCTCTTCGACAGGCTCCCCGGCGGCAGGCGCTTCGGCAGCGGGCTCTTCTGCGGCGGGCTCTTCTGCGGCGGGCTCTTCTGCGGCGGGCTCTTCTGCGGCGGGCTCCTCGGTCACAGGCGCCTCGCTCTGTGCCTCGGCGGCCTCCTCCAGCGCCTCCTTGGGCAGCTCGGAGGCATCCAACAGCATGCCGTCCTCAATAACCAGACGCTTGGACACCTCGACCAGCATGTCGGAAATCTTTCTTCTGGCGTCGGTCACGCAGCAGGCGGCAACCAGCCGGTTCTGGCGGATGAGGGCTTCGGAATCGTGGACCCGTTTCATGGTCTGTTCGAGGATGCCGTCCGCCTGCTCCTGGGCGCTCATAATGATGTTGTCCTTCTCGGCGGCGATCTCAGCTTCCCGTTCCTGAAGCTTGCTGTTTTCCTTTTCAAGCTCGTTAATGCGCACCCGCAGCAGTTCGGTATCGCTGTTGTGGCGGAATTCCTTCTCCCTCCATTTTGCGTTGCGGCGCACGAGGATCACGATCGCCAGCACGATAAAAAGCAGCAGCACGCCCAATGTGATCAGCCACAGCATGAGCGCATTATTCTGTATAAACGATATCATGTCATCAAACCTCCTTTGATACAGAGCAATTATACCATAATTTGCGGAAAAAAGCAAGAACAATACACAGTGTTATAACTATACCGCCCATAAATTTGCCGTTTTTTGTGTTATAATTAAAGCAAAAACACATGGAGTGAATAAAAATGTATCTACTTGGCCTTGAAGGCGGCTCCGCAAAGACGGAGATCCTGCTCTGTACGGAAAACGGGCGGATCATCGGCAGAGCCCACGGCGGAGCTTCCGTGCTGACCGGACAGAACATGGCTGCGGCGCTGGCCAACATCGAATCGGCACTGGACGAGGCGACCTTCTGCATCGGCGGACGAAAGAATTTTGAAGGCGTCGTATTCGCCGGATTTGCCGGAGCCGGAAACACGGAAAACAACAGCGTATTCAGCCAGACACTGCCGGAACTGCTGCCGGGCGCGACTGTCTGCCGCTGTGACAGTGCCGCACTGGCGGCGTTGTCCGCATCGGTGGGCAAGGGGGACGGCATCGTCGCCATCGCCGACACCGGCTCTGCGGTATTCGCAAGGAAAAACGGCGTCATGCTCCAGGTGGACGGCTGGGGTTACCTGTTAGGCGACGACGGCAGTGCCTACGACTTGGGCCGACGGGCGCTGAATGCCTCGCTGATGATGCTGGACGGCAGAGGCGAGGAAACCATGATCGCCGAGGAAGTCTCCGCTCTGTACGGAGGGCCGCCGGAAGAACTGGTCGCCAAGATCTACGCCTCCGACCCCAAGCGGATGATCGCCTCCTTTGCCCCGGCGCTGCTGAACGCCGCAGCGGCGGGAGACCCCGTCGCCATGCGGGAGCTGTACTGCGCCACCGACAATTTCGTGCGCTCCATATCCACTGCCCGTCTGAAATGCGGCTGCTCCGTCATCATCATGAACGGCAGCGTATGGAAAAACAGCCTGTACACCTCGCTGATGCAGAAAAAGCTGCGGGACTGCACATTCATCCGTCCGGAGCTGCCTGCGGTCTACGGCGCCATCGTCGAAGCCGCAGCGCTTGCCGGCATTGAGGCGGACGAAAACTTCAAATCTGCTTTTGCCGCAGGGATCAAATAAGTATAAATAAAACAAAAAACCGCCGTTTCTCTGTGAGACGGCGGTTTTTCTGATTCACAAATCGATCTCCGATCAGGCCTGAGCCTTGTTCAGACGCTTTGCCAGACGAGCCTTCTTGCGGTTAGCAGCGTTCTTAGAGATAACGCCCTTTGCTGCGGCCTTATCAATAGCGCTGGATACTGCGGACAGGTCTTCAGCACCGGCCTCAAAAGCCTTAAGGTTGGTACGCAGAGCGGACTTGATCATGCGATTACGCAGATTCTTCTTCTCACTTACCTTAACGCGCTTGACAGCGGACTTAATATTCGGCAAGATAATTCACCTCCAAACCATTCAATCAACAAGGGGTATTTTACCACATTTGCTTATAAATTGCAATAGAAATTGATATTAAATACGTTAATTTTTGCCGCACATGCCTCAAAGCAGCGAAATTATCCGGTTTTTGAAGGCTTCCGCCAGCGCCGCATGGCTCTGCGGGGTCATGTGGATGGCATCCTCTTTCGAGCAGGAGGCGTAAAGAGACGCATCCATGAACTCGCAGCGCATGAGCCGGGCATAGCGCTGATACTCCCTGGCGAGCTGGCGGCTCATCGGTGCGGCCTTCTCGCCGAACACGTCCGCATAGGGCGTCTGCATCACCCAATCCTGTATGGGCGGCGGTGCCACCAGCATGATCTTGGACGGCAGACCGTCCGCATTGAAGGCGTACAGCCGGGCTGTCTTGATCAGGCGCATGCAGCCCTCGCCGATGGTGCGTGCGCTCATGCCGAAACGCTGCTTGGTATCGTTGGCGCCCAGCATGATAATGATGAGGTCCAGCGGGTTGTGGCTCATGATGCAGGGCGGAAGATAATCAATGCCGCTCTTGTAGCCGCCCTCCACCGGATCGTCGAAAACGGTCGTCCGGCCGCCGAAGCCCTCCTCGATCACGGTATAGCCGCTGCCGAGCAGCGTCTGGAGCCGTCCGGTCCAGCGCACGTCGTCGTCATACCGGCCGCCGTTGGGGCTGGTGCCGTAGGTATTGGAATCGCCGAAGCAAAGGATCCTCTTTTTCATCTGTTTCCCCTCTTTTGACACATTGGGTATATTATACCACAGAATTCCGTTCTTGACAATACTCCACCATTGGTGTTATAATCGAAAAAAAGAAAAAGGAGTGTTTTCTCATGCTCAATTTCGCATATTACAGCCCCACCGAGTTCATCTTCGGCAAGGGCACCGAAAACAAGGCCGGTGAAATGGTCAAGAAGTACGGCGGCACCAAGGCTCTGGTGCTCTACGGCGGCGGCTCTGCCATCAAGAGCGGTCTGATCGACCGGGTACTCGCCTCGCTGAATGCGCAGGGCATCTCCGCCGTGACGCTCGGCGGCGTCAAGCCCAATCCCCGCAGCGGCCTCGTCTATGAGGGCATCGACCTGTGCCGCAGGGAAAACGTGGACTTCATACTTGCCGTCGGCGGCGGTTCCGTCATCGATACCGGCAAGGCCATCGCCAACGGTGTTCCCTATGACGGCGATTTCTGGGACTTCTTCAGCAAGAAGGCCACTCCACAGAAGTGGCTGCCCGGCGGCACGGTGCTGACCATCGCCGCCGCCGGAAGCGAGGGCTCCAAGAGCTGCGTCATCACACTGGAGCGGGAATCCCTCAAGAGAGGCTCCGCCGGTGAGTTCAACCGCCCGAAATTCTCGATCCTGAATCCCGAGCTGATGTACACCCTGCCCGCTTTCCAGACCGCCTGCGGCATCACCGACATGATGGCGCACATTCTGGAGCGCTACTTCACCAATGAGGACGGCGTGGACCTTACCGACCGCCTGTGCGAGGGCGTACTCTCCACAATCATCAAGTACGGCCCCGTCGCACTCAAGACCCCAGACGACTACGAAGCCCGGGCTAACCTGATGTGGGCCGGCACGCTGGCACACAACGACATTCTGGAGCTGGGCCGTCAGGGCGACTGGTCCAGCCATCAGATGGAGCACGAGCTTTCCGCACTGTATGACGTGGCGCACGGCGCAGGTCTGGCAGTGGTGTTCCCCGCATGGATGCGCTATCAGATGGAGCACAATATCGCACGCTTTGCCCAGATCGCCGTGCGGGTCTGGGGCTGCAGTATGGACTTTGCCCATCCCGAGCGCACCGCACTGGAGGGCATCGAGCGGTTTGAGAAGTTCCTCACCTCCATCGGCATGCCCATCACCTTCGCAGAGCTGGGCGCCAAGGAGGAGGACATCCCCGCCCTCGCCGCCAAGTGCAAGCGCAACAACAACGGCAATCTCGGCTTCTTCCGCCCGCTGGATACCGCAGCCATCGAAGCCGTCTACCGCATCGCCGTCCGGTGATCTGTTAAAAGTAGGTTGTTTCCCGATTTCCCGCCTTGACTTTGCCGCAAATCGTGGTATAATGCATGGCATAAGAAATCAA
>JAZLHZ010000273.1:0-13544 GCA_045617085.1 Clostridia bacterium | reverse complement strand
AATACTGATTTCGATCCTTGAAGTATGTATCCAATAATTCTGCTTCGATATCCGGCTGCGTTTTTGATTTTCCATCTGGCATGAGATGACAAATCGGCAAACCGGCTTCATGCAGTTTCCTCGCAACCATGATTGTTCGGTGACAGGTAGAAGGTTCCTTCTCTGCACACATCAGTATTGGTGAAAAACCATGTTCCAGCGCCCATTTGACTTTATCAACACCTTCCGCAAATTGTTTGCTTTGGGTGAACAGATCAAAATCCAGCCGGCCATCCCTATAAAAATGTTTATCCTCCTGCCTCGCTCCAAATTCCCTGGCAAAGTTTCTATATTGTATACCGGCAGTTTTAAGCGAATCAGCAAGAGCTGGCTTATCGTATTGCTGGTAATATGCAGAGAAAGGAGAAGATCGCACATCAATCAGTAACTTGACACCTTTTTCATGTAATTGGCTGATAAAATTCTGGATTTCCGGAAATCCAAAATAGCCGATTGTATAAATCATATTCATACGGCGTTTTTCTCGACCTCCAGTTCGCGGGAATAATACAAAACATCACAATAATGCTAACATACCTTCGACGTTTTGTCAATCGATTTGTTGCATAGATCAATTCTCCACATAGTCGCCCAATTTGACGTACTTTTCGGGCGTATGGAACCATGTCCGCATCACGGGATTCAGCGCAAACAGGTGCTTGTTCATCTCCTCGCCGCCGTCGGTCTCCAGACGATAGGCGTTGAAGTAAACCTCGCCGTCGCCGCTCAGGATCTTCTCCCTCGGGAAGCGGAAGGTCGCCTTGTAGCCGTTTTCCGTCTTTTCGGCAGTACTGGTGATAAAGCAGTCGTCCACGAAATTGAGGCCGAGCTTCGGTCTGCCGTCCTCTTCGCCCTGATATTCCATGTATCCGATCATCAGGTCGTTGTTCGGGCTCAGCTCCAGCTCATAATAGAGACGCCTTTCGGGGTCGGAGCCGATCAGCAGCTCCACCGCATCGCCGCAGGAATGCAGCTTGTTGTATCCGCTGTACGGGCAATAGCAGCCGCTGTTGGCGCAGGTGAACGCAAAGGTCAGTATGCCGTCCTTCTCGCTGATGTCCACTGTGGTCTTGTACTCGGCAGCCTCGCCGGTCCGGGAATTTTTCAGTTCATACCTCATGCCTGTCACCTCATCAGAAATTGGGCGTATACTTCATCGGCACATGCTTCACCACGGGCCGGTATACCTTGAAGTCCCGGAACTCGATCTGGGAGCAGTAGGTGCCAAGACCCACCCTATTGCAGTCGGGATCGCTGATCGGATCGGGATCGGACAGCGTCACGACCATCTCGCCGTCCACCGCCAGGAAGCAGGTGGAGCCGACGATGCCCGCCTGAATGTGGTATTCTTTGCCGGACTCGATCTTGAAATGCTCGCACAACGCCTGGAGCTTCAGCTCCTTGTACTTTTCGATGCCCGCCCGGTTCAGATACCAGCCGTTGAGGCCGGAAATATAGCCGGTGTCCGCATCGCTCACGGCATAATCCCAGCCCTTTGCCCGATAGCTGAAGTTGAGATCGTTATTGCAGGGCGGAATGATCCTTCCATAGAAGTCCAGCATGATGTCGCCGGGGATCTGCTCGTGCGTATAGATCAGTCCGCCGCCGTTGAGGCGGTAAACGCCCGTGCAGATGCCGTTTTCACATTTCCATTCGCCGCCGGTGATCTCCCAGCGCTTCTCCAGATCCGGATCGGTAAAGTCGTCATGGAAGAGCAGCTCCCCCGCCTCGATCGAATCACAGCCGATATACAACATATTATTTCCCTCCCGGTATTTTCAGTTTCAGTACCAGCAGCGGCACCAGCACCAGCTGAGCGATGATGCCCGGTATCGCATTGGTAAACGCCCCTGCGATGAAGGCGGCATAGGTGAACGTGCTTCCGGCAATGCCGGCCAGCAGCAGCCGTGCGACGCCCCAGAGGATGCGTCCGACGATCATTGCACCGATCAGCGAAACACAGACCCGCACAGGCTCCCGCTTCATGTTCTTCGTGACGGCATACAGCACGCCCGCCGTCACGCCGTAGCCGGCAAGCTCCACGCACATGCCGATGCCGGACGGGAACAGCGGCGGCATCCCGAACAGCACGAACCGCATCAGCGGCGCCAGCAGTCCCACCGCCAGCGCATATACCGGCCCGCAGAAAAAGCCGCACAGCAGCACCGGCAAATGCATCGGACACAGCGCTGCGCCGATCTGCGGGATCTGCCCGGTGACAAAGGGCAGCACCAGTGCCAGCGCCAGCAGCATGGCCGCCAGGATGAACCGTTTCAGCTGCCTGTATTCAGAAATTCGTTTCATTGATACTCCGGTTTCTTCTCCCTTTTTCTTTCTTTATTATCAGAATAACACGTCCGCCGCATTTTATCAAGCAGATTTGCGATAATATAACACAAATTATCAGTTCGGCGGCTTGAAACGGCGGCATTTATCCTGTAATATAGTCACAGTATAAAAAGAAAGGAGGTCACCGATATGTTTAATATGCTGTTTAATGATTCCGAAAACCGTTCCGGTGGCGCTCCTTGCTCTGTTTTCTGCTGAGGCAGACAAATACTATTCTGTAAGAATGAGAGCCTTCGGAAATAAACGGGAAGGCTCTCTTATTTTATACATTTCATAAAACGGAGGAAACACGTAAAATGCACAACGAAACCGGATTCCGCAGATTGAGGCTTGCCCTTTCCTTCATGAAGGGCACCGTATGGTACTATGTGGGTTCCGTGGCTGCCGTGGCGGTCAACGTAGGTATCGGCTTTTTGACCCCGCTGATCCTGGCGGAGACCATTGACGCCATCATCGGACAGAAGCGGCCCCTCGCCATTCCCGGCATCCTCGGGCAGTGGGTGGAGCAGTTAGGCGGCAGAGAATTCCTCGCCCACAACCTGTGGATCATGGGTCTGGCCATGCTGCTGCTGAGCATACTGGGCGGCGTGCTCCAGTTCCTCAGAGGCAAGTGGATGAGCATCGCCTCCGAGGGCATCGCCAAGACCATGCGGGACAATCTGTATTCCCATCTGCAGAGGCTCTCCTACAACTATCACGTCAAGGCGGAGACCGGCGACCTGATCCAGCGCTGCACCTCGGACGTGGAGACCATCCGCCGCTTCATCAGCTCCCAGGTCGTCGAGCTGTTCCGAGCGGTGCTGATGATCGTCGTGGCGCTGGTCATCATGCTGGGCATGAACGTCAAAATGACGCTGATGAGCATGGTGCTGGTGCCGGTGCTGTTCGCCTTTGCCTATGTCTACTTCAAATTCGTCGTCAAATACTTCCGCCTCACCGATGAAGCCGAGGGCAAGATGAGCGCCGTGCTGCAGGAAAATCTCACCGGTGTCCGTGTCGTGCGTGCCTTCGGCAGAGAGCAGTACGAGGTCGAGAAGTTCAAGAAGGCCAATGACGACCTGCATGCCAAGGGCAAAAAGGTCACCTGGCTGCTGGCGGTCTACTGGTCCGGCTCCGACTGCCTCAGCATGACCCAGTCCGCCATCACGCTGATCTTCGGCATGTTCATGGCTGCCAAGGGCGAGATCCTCGTCGGCGAAATGACGATATTCGTCAGCTATATCTCTATGCTGCTGTGGCCCATCCGTCAGATGGGACGCATCCTCTCGGATCTGGGCAAGTCCATGGTCGCCTTTGACCGTATCGAGGAGATCATCAAGACTCCGGCAGAGACCGAGGACGACGATGTCACCGATGCGCCCATCGACCGGGACATCGAGTTCCGCCATGTGGGCTTTGAATATGAATCCAACAACCCCGTACTGAAGGACGTGAACTTCACCGTCAAGGCGGGCCAGACCGTCGCCATCCTCGGCGCCACCGGCAGCGGAAAATCCACACTGATGCACCTGCTGCAGCGGCTGTACGAGGTCAAGCGGGGCGACATACTGATCGGCGGGGTCAGCATCAAAAAGATCCGCAAGGAGCATCTGCGCTCCCGTATCGGTCTGGTGCTGCAGGAGCCGTTCCTTTATTCCCGTTCCGTGCGTGACAACGTGCGCATCGTCAAGCCCACACTGGACGACGAGGCAGTATTCGATGCCACCCGCACCGCTGCCGCTCACGAGTTCATCGAGGGCTTTGAAAAGGGCTATGACACTGCTGTCGGCGAGCGCGGCGTGACCCTCTCCGGCGGACAGAAGCAGCGCGTCGCCATCGCACGCACGCTGCTGAAGGACAACGACATTCTGATATTCGACGATTCCCTCTCTGCCGTGGATACCCAGACCGATGCCCAGATCCGCAAGGCGCTGAAGGAAAAGCGCAAGGGCATGACCACCTTCATCATCTCCCACCGGCTCACCACGCTGATGGAGGCGGACTTCATCGTCGTGCTGGACGGCGGCATCATCGCCCAGCAGGGCACCCACGAGGAGCTGGTGCAGCAGGAAGGCCTGTATAAGAAGATCTACAATATCCAGACCTCGCTGGAAGATGAACTGAAAAACGAAGACTGACTGACCCGAAGCCCCGCAAAGGAGTGAAAATATCCATGCAATTTCAAGAGGAACAGGACTATACCAAACAATTTGACATCGGCCTGTGGCGCAAGCTGTTCGGCTATGCCAAGCCCTTCTACAAGGGACTGGTGCTGGTCTGCGTCACGATGGTCATCACCTCGATACTGGACGTCATATTCCCTCTGCTGACCAGAGACGCCATCGACAACTATGTGGCGGTCGGCAGGACCGACGGCATCGGCATATTCATTTTGAAGTATGCCGCCGTGCTGGTGGCGGAGGTCGTCTGTATCTTCACCTTCTGCTCGGTCTCCGGCAAGATCGAGGTCGGCATGTGCCATCATATCCGGGAGATCGGCTACAAGCGGTTCCAGGAGCTGCCCTTCGCCTTCTATGACAAGACGCCCGTGGGCTACATGATCGCCCGCATGACCGGCGACACCCAGCGCATCGGCGACACCGTCGGCTGGGGCCTGATCGACATTTTCTGGAGCGTGGGCTATATCGTCATGTGCTTCGGCATCATGTTCACACTGGATGTCAAGCTCACGCTGATGGTGCTGCTGGTGGTGCCTGTCATCGCCGTCGTGGCGGGGTATTTCCAGAAGCGGATCCTTGCCAGCTACCGTCAGGTGCGAAAGACCAACTCCAAGATCACCGGCGCCTTCAACGAGGGCATCATGGGCGCCAAGACCACCAAGACCCTCGTGCGGGAAAAGGAGAATGAAAAGGAGTTCGTCTCCCTCACCTCCGACATGCGTGCCTCCTCCATCCGTGCCGCCGTGCTGAGCGCCCTGTTCATGCCCATCGTCACGTCGCTGGGCTCGCTGGCGGCAGCCTACGTACTGTGGAAGGGCGGCTATGACGTATTCAACGGCGCCATGACCTTCGGCACGCTGACCGTGTTCATCAACTATACCACCTCGATCTTCGAGCCCATCTCCAACATCGCCCGCACGTTTGCCGACATGCAGTCCGCACAGGCAGCAGCAGAGCGTGTCATCACGATGATCGAGACCGAGCCGGAGATCGCCGACACACCCGAGGTCACCGAGAAGTACGGCGATTCCTTCCATCCCAAGTATGAAAACTGGGAACCCATCAAGGGCGACATCGAGTTTGAGAACGTGTCCTTCCAATACAGCGGCGGCGAAAAGGTGCTGAAGAACTTCAACCTGAAGATCAAAGCCGGCGAGACCATCGCCCTGGTCGGCGAGACCGGCAGCGGCAAATCCACCATCGTCAACCTCATCTGCCGCTTCTACGAGCCCACCGAGGGTCGCATCCTGATCGACGGCAGGGACTACAAGGAACGCAGTCAGCTGTGGCTCCAATCGCATCTGGGCTATGTGCTGCAGCAGCCGCACCTGTTCTCTGGCACCATTCGGGATAATATCCGCTACGGCAGACTCAACGCCACCGATGAGGAAGTCGAGCAGGCCGCCAGGCTGGTGGATGCCGACGACTTCATCCTCCGCTTTGAAAAGGGCTACGACACCGACGTCGGCGAGGGCGGCAACCGCCTCTCCATAGGCCAGAAGCAGCTGGTGTCTTTCGCAAGAGCCATGATCGCCGACCCTGCGATCTTCGTACTGGACGAGGCCACCTCCTCCGTCGATACCCAGACCGAGCAGAAGATCCAGAAAGCCATCCAGAAGGTGCTCGCCGGACGGACCAGCTTCATCATCGCCCACCGGCTTTCCACCATCCGTCACGCCGACCGCATCCTCGTCATCCAGCACGGCGAGATCACCGAAGCCGGAACGCACAAAGAGCTGCTGGCGCTGAAGGGGTACTACTACAACCTCTATACCAATCAGTTCATGGAAGAAAAGCAGAACGAACTGCTGGGAATACAGTAATCAGTTTACAGTGTTCAGTTGGCCGACAGCGAAAGCTGTCGGCAATTGTTATACAAGATTAAAAAAGTGAGGAGGGAGGAGGGTGGAGTGAGGAGTTGGCGGCTTCGCCGCCCAAACTCTGCAAAGCAGAAATCAACTGCCGCAGGCAAATCAACTCTTACCTCTCAACTCAATTGGCGGCAAACAGTGAGTAAGGCGAGACTTTTGGCTGAGTGCGCACTCGGCAGCAACTCCACACTCCTAACTCCACACTCCTCACTCCTAACTCCTCACTTTCTAATATCAAAATAAGTTGACAATCTCACGTCCTTTGGAGTATAATACGCACGTAAGGAAGTGACCTGAAATGAACAAGAACATTCTTCTTATGAATGATTCCTACCCGCCGCTGATCGACGGCGTGGCAAATACCGTAATGAATTATGCGTCCATCCTCAAAAAAGACGGATGGAACCCTCTGGTAGCGACCCCGGCACATCCCGATGCGGACGACTCCAAATTCCCCTATCCCGTGCTCCGCTACCCCAGCATCGATACCCGCAAGCAGCTGGGCTACATGGCGGGTATGCCGTTCTCGCCGTCGCTGATGGCGAAGGTAAAGGAAAACGACATCTCTCTGGTACATACCCACTGCCCCATTGCCTCCACTCTGGTCGGCCGTTCCGTCAGCGAACATCTTGACGTGCCGATGATACTCACCTATCACACCAAATTCGATGTGGATATACGCATGGCGCTGCACAACCGACTGCTGACCGAAGGCGCCATCAAAGCCATCGTCAGCAACATCAGCAGCTGTGATGAGGTCTGGGCGGTCAGCCACGGCGCCGGAGAAAACCTGCGCATGCTGGGCTATGAGGGCGAGATCGTCGTCATGGAAAACGGCGTGGACATGGCAAAGGGCCGCCTGCCGGAAGACGAAATAAGAGAGCTCACCTCCGATGTATACATTCCCGAGGGGTTGCCCGTGTTCCTGTTCGTCGGCAGAATGAAGTGGTACAAGGGCATCCGCACGATACTCGATGCACTGGCGGGACTGAGCTACAACGGCACGGATTTCCGCATGGTATTCGCCGGCAGCGGCGCTGATCTGGACGACATCATCGATTACGCCGCCGCAAGCAACATCGGCGACAAATGTCTGTTCCTGGGCGCCGTTCGGGACAGAAAAGTGCTCAAAGCCTGGTACTGCCGGGCAAACCTGTTCCTGTTCCCCTCGGACTACGACACCTACGGGCTTGTGGTCAGAGAAGCCGCCTCCTGCTCCACCGCCTCGGTACTGCTGGAAGGCAGCTGTGCAGCGGAAGGCGTCACCGACGGCAGAAACGGCTTCCTCATCAACAACAACGCCTCCACCCTGGCGATACTCCTTTCCCGGCTTGCCGAGAATCCCCGGCTGATGGAGTTCGCCGGACAATATGCCGCCGAGGACCTGTATATCTCCTGGGACACCGCCGTACAAAAAGCCGTCGAGCGCTATGCGATCGTCGATGACCTCTACCGCAGCGGCAAGTACAACAAGAAGCGCCGCCTCTCCGACAGCCTGTTTGAGTTCAGCGGCGAGCTGATGAATATGTTCGCCAAGATGCGCCTGCACCGCTCCAAGGACGATGACGAATAACAAAGCACCGCTTCCTGTTGACAATACAAATCACCCCATCCGCTGTGAAACGGATGGGGTGATAAATTCATGGTATCGATCAGACAAGAGCCTCGGCCTCGTTCTCCAGAGGAGCATCCTCAACGGAACGGATAGCCCAGCGTGCAACGACCATGGAGGTCTTCTGTGCGCCGAAAACGATGGTGATGGTGTCTTCCTTGATGGACTGGATGGTGCCGTAGATACCGCCGATGGTGCAGATTCTGTCGCCGGGCTTCAGAGCGGCCAGCATGTCCTTGACCTGCTTGTCCTTCTTGCGCTGGGGACGGATCAGCATGAAGTAAAAGATGGCGATCATGGCGACCATCATCAGGATGGTGGGGATGAGCTGTGCGAAGGATGCGCCTTCGGGTGCGACCTGCGTGGTGCCGCCTTCGAGCAGTGCGTTGAAGATTTCGGTCATTGTGTTTCTCCTCCAATATTGTATTCTGCTATATTATAAACGATTTTGCGTGATTTGGCAATGGATTTTGTGTAAATAACTATTGACAGATTACCAATTTCCCCTGCCGTGCTTGGCATAGAACTCCTCGACGAAGTCGGCGAGGCAGTCGTTCTCGATGGCGGCACGGATGTCCTCCATCAGCTTCAGCAGGAAGCGAAGGTTGTGCCAGCTGATGAGCCGCAGCGCCAGGATCTCCTCCGCCTTGAACAGGTGGCGGATATACGCCTTGGTGAAGTTGCGGCAGGCATAGCAGTCGCAGTCCTCCTCCATCGGCGTGAAATCGTGCGCCCACTGGGCATTGCGGATGACGAGACGGCCGTTTCTCGTAAAGGCGGTGCCGTTTCGTGCGACACGGGTCGCCAGCACACAGTCGAACATGTCGATGCCCCGCAGCACGCCTTCGATGATGCAGTCGGGACTGCCGACGCCCATCAGATATCTCGGCTTGTTCTGCGGCATCACGGGGTTCAGCGCATCCAGCATGTCGTACATGATCTCCTTGGGCTCGCCCACGGAAAGGCCGCCGATGCCGAAGCCCGGCAGGTCCAGCTTTCCCATCTCCTTGGCGCATTCGATGCGCAGGTCCTTGTAGAAAGCGCCCTGCACGATGCCGAACAGCGCCTGATCGTCCCGGGTCTTTGCATCCATGCAGCGGTTGAGCCAGCGGATCGTGCGGTACATGGCGCTCTTGGCGGTGTCGTAATCGCAGGGGTACGCCGAGCACTCGTCAAACTGCATCATGATGTCGCTGCCCAGCTTCTCCTGCACGCCGATGGATACCTCCGGCGAGAAGAAGTGCTTGCTGCCGTCCAGATGCGAGCGGAACTCCACGCCGTTCTCCGTGACCTTGCGCAGCTCCGACAACGAGAACACCTGGAATCCGCCGCTGTCCGTCAGGATGGGCCGGTCCCAGTTCATGAACTTGTGCAGTCCGCCCGCCTCGGCGACCAGATCCTCGCCGGGACGCAGATGCAGATGGTAGGTATTCGACAGGATGATCTGGGAACCGATCTCCTTCAGCTCGTGCGGCGCCATGGTCTTTACGGTAGCCTGCGTGCCCACGGGCATGAATATAGGTGTTTCGATCACTCCGTGCGGCGTATGCAGACGGCCTCTGCGGGCGCCGGTCTGCTTGCACACATGGAGCAGTTCAAATTCAAAGGGCTTTGCCAATGTCCTTTCCTCCGTCACTCAAATAATACGAGGGATATTATACCACATACACATAAATTTTCAAGCAATTTTCTGAAACTTTATCTGAAAAAGGTATTGACAAACCGATCTGCAGGTGGTATAATGTTGCTTGTGTTCCGGGGTTATAGCTCAGTTGGTTAGAGCGTCACGTTGACATCGTGAAGGTCATAGGTTCGAGCCCTACTAACCCCACTTAAATACCATGAGCTCGCCTCATGGTGTTTTTATTTATTGTTGGCAGCAAACAATTAGCAATGTGCAATTAGCAATTAATTGACGATCATTGCCCGGCGAGCCCAACTCCACACTCCACACTCCTCACTCCGATAATAATTGATAAGGAAGCGATATTATGGCAGCAGTATCCGAAGACAAAAAGGCCCTGTTTGAAACCATGCCGATCCCGCAGGCATTGACGAAGATGGCGATCCCCACGATCATCAGCCAGCTCATCAGCCTGATCTACAACCTCGTTGACACGTTCTTTATCGGCCGCTGCGGTAATTCCTACATGATGGCCTCGGTCACACTGGCGTTCACGATATTCATGATGCTGACCGCACTGGCCAACCTGTTCGGCATCGGCGGCGGCAGTCTGATCGCCCGGCTGAACGGCAAACATGACAGTGAGAATGCAAAGATCGTCAGCTCGTACAGCGTATACGGCGCAGTATTCATCTCCCTCGCCTATGCCCTGCTGATCGCCGTCACGATGGAGCCGCTGCTGAACCTGCTGGGTGCCTCCGAAGCCACCATGGGCTTCGCCAAGCAGTATGTGTGGATCGTTGTCGTGGCAGGCAGCCTGCCGATCATCCTCTCTCAGGTGTTTGCACATCTGCTGAGAAACTCCGGCTATGCCAAGCAGGCCAGCCTCGGCCTGTCTCTGGGCGGCGTGCTGAACATGGGTCTTGACCCGCTGTTCATGTTCGTGCTGCTCCCGGACGGCATGCAGGTATTCGGTGCCGCCCTCGCCACCACCATCGCCAATGTCGTCTCCTGCATCTATCTGCTGATGAAGTACCGTCAGGCAGGTAAGAGCGGCGCTCCGCTGACCATGAAGCTCTCCCACGTGCGCCAGATCCGCCCCGAAGACAGAAAGAGCCTGTTCGCCGTCGGCGTACCCTCTGCCGTGCTGACCGGACTGTTCGATGTGGCGAACATCTTCCTCAACCGCCTGATGGCCGGTCACGGCGATCTGGAGCTGGCCGCCATCGGCATCGTCATGAAGGCCGAGCGCCTGCCCAACGCCATTAACCTGGGCATCTGCCAGGGCATGCTCCCCATCGTCGCCTACAACTTCTCCTCCGGCAACCGTCAGCGCATGAACGACACCATCACCTTCGCCAGAAAGTGCGGTCTCATCATCTGCGCCTTCAGCATGGTGTTCTTTGAGCTGCTGGCCACGCCCATCATCAAGCTGTTCATGAGCACCTCCACCGGTGATGTGGCAAACTCGCTGCTGACCATCGGCTTTGCCACCACGTTCATCCGCATCCGCTGCCTCGCCTCGCCCGTGCAGTTCCTCAACTACAGCTCGTCCTTCTGCCTGCAGGCCATGGGCGCAGGTAAGGAGACCCTCATCCATGCGGTGTTCCGTGAGCTGGTATTCTATATCCCCTTCATGTTCCTGCTGAACTGGATCTTCGGCACCTACGGCCTTGCCGCCGCACTGATCGCCGGAGAGGGCTGCGGCGCCGTCTTCGCCATCATCATCCTCAACCGCTTCCTCAAAAAGCACAGCATCACGATGTAATACACAATATGAAAACATCCCGCATCAAAACCGATGCAGGATGTTTTTATATTACATAGTCGATATCGTCAGTGTTTCAAAGCTCTCGTCGGTATTCAGTATGTCGCTTTTTTTCTCCAGCCGGGTCGTTCTGCCGTCCATCCGAACCTCGGTATTCGTCACATTGGTCATGTGGAACAGCGGCTTGTCTCCGCTGTCTCTGCTGCGGGCAAAGTTCGTTACCGTAAAGTCCCGGCAGCGGCTCTCGATCATGAACAGCGGCATGTCGTTCTTCGCTGTGCCGTACACCCGGAAGCCGTCAAAGCGGATATCCTCGATGATTCCGGCGCCCTGCGGGAAGTCCTCCTCCCTGAACAGCGGTGTTCTGCAGTAGCGGGCGCTGTCCATATTCACAGCATAGCAGCGGCAGCCGCAGCTGACATTCTTGAACGAGATATGGCGGATGGGGCTGGTCACGGACAGCAGGCGCACGGCGGTATAGCAGTTGTCTGCAAAGATGTCCTCAAACGTGATGTTCTCGATGGCGCTGCGCTGCATATCCAGATTCTCGATCCGCTCGGTGCTGTCGTCCGCATTGAGGGCGATGAGGTCGTCGTTGGTCTCGCCGTCCAGGGCGAATATCCGCTTCACGGTGCCGTTTTTGCAGCCGCCGCCGAAGTGCAGGCCGTCCTGATTGAAGGCGAGCTTCTTGGCGCAGAAGGTCAGATTGTCGAACTCGAAATTCGTCACCCGGTCAAAACGGGTGTAATAGGTCACGCTGTTCTGCAGGCGCATGTCCCGCAGCTTGAGCCCGTCCACCTGCGAGAAGCCCATCAGCGCGCCGCTCCAGCCGTCGGGGTCGAACAGGTCGGAGGGCTTTGTCACGTTCTCGCCGTCAAAGCTGCCGTCCCAGATGCCGCCCACCACGGTGATGTTGCGGCAGGGCCCGTCCTGATTGGAGAGCAGGAAGTCGCCCCGGCGCAGATCCCTTTGAGGATTCAGAAACAGATGCGCCTGCGAGTTGCAGTACAGGGCGGTATCGGACGGGATCTTTATCGTGCCGCCGACCCGGTATTCGCCTGCGGGGATGTACAGGACACCGCCAGCCGCCATGTTCAAGCCGTTTTGGATCGCTCCGTAATCGTCATATACGCCGTCGCCGACGGCACCGAAATCCGTCACCGAATATGTCATATTAACCTCCGATCAGCTCCGTGATCACCTTGACAAAGAAGATAGCCAGCACGCACAGCATGATGGGCTTGGCGGCCTTTGCGCCCTTGGAGGCAAACAGCTTCGTCCCCAGATAGTTGCCCAGAATACTGAAGCAGCCGCCTGCCAGACCCAGCAGCACCAGCACCTTGCCGCTGAAGAAGAACACGGTAAGGCTGGCGATGTTGGAGGCCAGATTCATGGTCTTCATCGTGCCGTTGGCCCGCTTGATGGGCAGGTGCGCCGCACCGGTCAGGCTCAGCAGCATGAACGTGCCTGCGCCGGGGCCGTAGAACCCGTCATAGGCGCCCAGCACCAGCGCCGTCACTGCGCTGATGAGATAGGTCTGCAGCGGCGGAAGCTCCGGCTTCTCGCTTTTCAGCGACTTGGAAAACAGCGCATAGCACGCAACGATCGGCAGTATGACCAGCATCATGATCTTGAATACCCGGTCATCGATCATCAGCGCCAGCTTGGAGCCCAGCGCCGAGCCCGCCAATGCGCACACGACGCAGACAGCGCTCAGCTTCCATTTGATGTAGCCTTTTTTCGCATAGCGGAAGGTCGCCAGTGCCGTACCCATGCCGGCGCTGAGCTTATTGGTGCCGATGGCAAAATGCGAGGGCAGGCCTGCCAGAATATAGGCAGGCAGAGAGATCAGTCCGCCGCCGCCGGCCACCGCATCCACAAAGCCCGCCAGTCCCACCAGCGGACACACGATCAGGAACATCGTCCATGTCAGCTGCATACCTTATTTCACTCTCCCTGCACGAATTCCGCAGCAGACAGGCCCGCCAGCGCACCGGTGGAGAAAGCCAGCTGCAGATTGAAGCCGCCGGTCAGCGCATCGATGTCGATGGTCTCTCCGGCGAAGTACAGGCCTTCGACCTTCTTGGACGCCATCGTGGAGGAGCTGATATCCGCCGTATGC
>JAZLHZ010000272.1:0-1774 GCA_045617085.1 Clostridia bacterium | reverse complement strand
CAAAGCGGCGGGGATGGATCATATCGATCGGGAAATCCGGATGATGCCAGTCGATCAGAGAATAATAGAAGCCGATGTGCAAGCCCTCTGCACGGAAGGCGTCCACGTATTCCTTTACGAGGTCCTTGCCGCAGGGGGTGTTGGTGCTCTTGTAGTCGGTGAACTTGGAGTCGAACATGCAGAAGCCCTCGTGATGCTTGGTGGTCAGCACCACATACTTCATGCCGGCGGCCTTTGCCTGACGTGCCCACTCCTTGGGATCGTACATGTCGGGATTGAAGTACTTGAAGTACTTGTCGTAGTGCTCCTCGGTGATGCACTCACGATTCTTGATCCACTCGTGGCGGGCAGGCATGGAGTACAGTCCCCAGTGGATGAACATACCGAAACGGTCATGGGTGAACCAGGCGGTGTCGCCCGGCGTCTTGCGGGTCACATAGCTTGACATGGTGAGAAACTTCCTTTCATAAATTATCGTTTTTTATTTAGTGAAAAGTGTGGAGTGTGGAGTGAAACTCTGCGAAACAGAAATCAACTGCCTCAGGCAAATCAACTCTTAACTCCCCTTCTCGCTGCACTCATTTCCGGCTCTGAAGAAGGACTTTGGGGGAGATGCGCACTCAGCAGCAACTCCACACTCCTCACTCCTAACTCCTCACTGTTTTACTGATCCTGCACATCGTCCAGCAGATTGATCGACTTGAAGATATTTTCCATCCGCTCGTCGGTCTCGGCAATGATGTCGGCACAGCGCTTCAGCTCGTCCGAGATAAAGAACGGGCGCTCGTTTTCGGACTTATAGCGCAGGCTGTGCTCCAGGCTTGCCCAGAAGTCCATGGCGATGGTGCGGATCTGCACCTCCACCGGAATATACAGCTTGCCGCTGGAAAGATAGATCGGCACGTCCACCACCAGATGCAGACTGCGGTAGCCGTTCTCCTTGGGACGGCTGATATAGTTTTTCTCCTCGATCAGCTCGATATCGTCCTGATTTTTCAGCAGGTTCGCCACGGTGAAAATGTCGTTGGTATAGAAGCACACGACACGCACACCGGCGATGTCCCGCAGGTTCTTCTTGGCGCTGTCCATGGTCACGGGATAGCCCGCCTTGGTCAGCTTCCCCTTGATGCTCTGGGGCGACTTGATCCTCGTCTCGATATGATGGATCGGGTTGTGGCGGTTTCGCATATTGAATTCGCTGCCGATGGTCTCAAGCCGTGCCCGTACCGCTTCGATGACGGCCTTGTACAGGTATTCCACCTGATTGTACTGGGTCAGGAACTCGTTGAACTCGGCATCGTTCTTGGAATAATCAATGGTATCACTCATTTCCCCACCTCCTTGGGTGCAGGGACATTATACCGCAATCCTGCGAAAAAAGCAAGAGGCAGATCAATTCTCCACATAGTCGCCCAATTTGACATATATCTCAACATTTTTATTGTGCGGAACAAAGAGAGCATCGTTCACACAATTTTGACGGACTAATGGTTCACAGTCCATTAGATTAAAGAAGCGGTTTCCTTTTTATTTAGAAGGGATATCATATACAGCAGCCACAAATTTAAAGTACATCTTTTCGCCACTGGCTTTGGGGATATATGCTTTCATTGGAATAGTAATGATTGCATATGCCGATTCAATGTTGATCGGTAAATTTTCATTTTGGGGATGATGGTAGTCTGTTGTAATTCTCATATGAAGATTTTTGCCAGCGGAGGATATAAAATCGCACCTTCGCTTAGGTTGCCCATCGAACTTACTAACTTCAGTA
>JAZLHZ010000271.1:0-9825 GCA_045617085.1 Clostridia bacterium | reverse complement strand
TGCGTAAAGCTGTGCGGCATCGAGGAGACCGAAGACTGCGGTACGGTGCTGCGGGTGGCGGGCGCCGATCTGATGGACGGTACGCCGATATTTGATATCAAGCCGTACCTGACCCATGCCGACTGTCACCCCGAAGCCACGGACGGCTTTGCCGGCGAAGTCAGGGCGCATGCGCTCGACGTGGTATTCCCGGAAGAGCTGCTTTCCCTGCTGCCGGAAGGAAAAAGAGAGGCGGCGGTGGAGATCATCCGACAGGATCCCCGGCCCGGCTACCGGCACGACGATGAGGAACGGCTGTTCGGATTTGTCTACTGCGGATTCAACATCCGCTTCTGCGTAAAAGACGACACTGCTTTCGTGAAGGAAGTAACAAAAGAACCATGAACAGATACTGCAATATCGGCATCTATGCCCATGTCGATGCGGGAAAGACGACCCTGACGGAGCAGCTGCTGCTGAAAACGGGGAACATCCGCAAGGCGGGCTCGGTGGACAAGGGCACGGCGCATTCCGACCGGCTGGACGTGGAGAAGCGCCGGGGCATTTCGGTACAGGCGGCCTGTGTTCCGCTTCTGTGGAAACAGGATCAGATGAACATCATCGACACGCCCGGCCACAGCGATTTCCTCTCCGAGGTGGAGCGGAGCATGTGGGTCTCGGACGGCGCCGTACTGATCGTCAGTGCCGTAGACGGCGTGCAGCCGCAGACACAGGTACTGTATGAGAGCCTGAAACGGTTCGGAATTCCCACGCTTATGTTCATCAACAAGACCGATCGGGAGAATGCCGACAGTGATGCCGCCATGGAGGAGATCAAACGTCTGCTGACAGGGCAGGCGGCTTATACGGACGATGACGATGCTCTGATGGCGGCTCTCGGCGAGTTTGACGAGGCAGCGCTGGAAAAGTATCTGGAAGGGGAGTTGTACCCCAGAGAAAAGCTGATGCGCCTGCTCAAAACGCATATGAAGGACGGCTTCGTTCCCGTGCTGAAGGGCTCGGCACTGACCGGCGACGGCGTGGAAGAGCTGCTGGATGCCTGCTTTGATTTCTTCGGAAAAGAGCCGGTATCGGACGATGCGCCGGGCTGCGGCATTGTGTTTGCGATAGAGGACGACCCGGTAATGGGAAGAGGTGCCTATGTGCGGATGGTGAGCGGCACATTGAAGAACCGCTCACAGCTGGAGATCGAGGTGCTGAAGGACGATGCGTATTCCGATGAGGTGCATACCGAGGAGCGCAAGATCACGCAGATCCGCAGCATTTCCGTGGACGGTAAAGGCGGTGACAAGGGCGTACTGACTGCCGGAGAGATCGGCATCCTCTACGGGCTCGGCAATATCCGCTCCGGTCAGGTGATCGGAGACCGCAGACAGCTTCCTGCGGTAATGGAGGAAGGGCTCGTCAAAAAGCCGCTGCTGATGGTCAAGGTGCTGACGAATGCCCCGGAGAAGAAAACCGAATTGCGGAGCGCATTATTGCGGCTTCGGGACGAGGATCCGCTGTTAGGTGTTCGGGAACTGATGGGCGAAATGCACATCAACGTCATGGGCACGATACAGCTGGAAATATTGCAGGAGCGGCTGCTGAACCGGTTCGGCATTTCCGTGAGCTTCGGTGCGCCGCAGGTCATTTACCGGGAAACCATTCGTCAGGCCAGCGAGGGCTTTGTGGCATATACGATGCCGAAACCCTGCTGGGCGATCATCAAGCTGCTGATCGAGCCTGCCGAAAGAGGCAGCGGTATTCACTTTGCCAGCGAGGTGCCGGTGCGAAAGATCAAGGAACGGTATCAGCATCAGGTGGAGCAGGGACTGCGGACAGGCTTGCGGCAGGGCATTTTCGGCTGGCAGGTGGATGATGTCAATATCACGCTGATCGACGGCAGCGACCACCAGTTCCACACGCATCCGCTGGACTTCATCGTCGCCGCTCCCATGGCGCTGATGGACGGATTGCAGCGGGGCGGAAGCCAACTGCTGGAGCCGATCCTCGAAATGCACATCACGCTGCCGCAGACGCTGATCGGCAAGGTCATGAGCGAGATCGTCAGCATGAAGGGCGAAACGCTGGAGACCGCAGATGCGGGTGCTTCCGGCGCAATACTGACTGCGAGGGTGCCGCTGCGTACCAGCGTGGATTTCCCCACAAGGCTGGCGGCGATCTCCGGCGGCAGGGCGGCGCTCAGCATGGACGTGTGCTGTTACCGGGAATGTGAGGAAAAGGCGGAGTGCCCGAGGCAGGGCGTCAATCCGCTGGATACCGCAAAATACATACTCGCCGCACGGAACGCCATTCAAAGCGAAATATATTGAACGAATTAGCAATTAGCAATTGAGCGGCGAAACCGCCCAAAGTCCCTTCCCGGCTCACTGGGAAGGGGGGACCGCCGCAGGCGGTGGGTAGGGCTGATAAAGTAATGAATAGCAAGCCCCATCCGACTAAACAAAGGAGCTAATAAACGTATGTTCACACATCTTCATCTTCACACCGAATACTCTCTTCTTGACGGAGCGTGCCGCATCAAGCCGCTTTTGGATCATGTCAAGGAGCTGGGCATGCAGCACTGTGCCGTCACCGACCACGGAGTCATGTACGGCGTGGTGGACTTTTATCAGGCGGCACTGGACCGGGGCATCCATCCGGTGATCGGCTGTGAGGTGTATGTGTGTGACGACATGCATGAAAAGCGCTCCACATCCAGAGAGTACAGCCACCTGATCCTGTTGTGCGAAAACCAGACGGGCTACAGGAACCTGACGTACATGGTCAGCAAGGGCTTTACCGAAGGCTTTTATTATAAGCCCCGGATCGACTACAAGCTCTTGGAGCAGTATTCTGAGGGCCTGATCTGCCTTTCCGCCTGCATTTCCGGCGACATTCCGAAGCTGCTGCTGGACGAAAGGTATGATGAAGCCAGAGCGATGGCGAAAAGGTACGAGGGCATCTTCGGTAAGGGCAATTACTACATCGAGATCCAGGATCACGGGATCCCCGAGGAGAAACAGGTGCTGCCCCGGCTCATCCGGCTGGCGAGAGAACTGGAGATTCCGCTGGTCGCCACTAATGACTGCCACTATATCCGGCGGGAGGATGCACAGGCGCAGGAGGTGCTGATGTGCATTCAGACCGGCAAGACGATGTCGGACGACAGCCGCATGAAGATGCAGTGCGAGGAGCTGTACGTAAAGTCCGAGGAGGAAATGCGGGAATTGTTTTCGGCGATCCCCGAGGCGCTGGAAAACACGAATAAGATCGCCGAGCGCTGCAATGTGGAGTTCGACTTCAAGACCACACATTTGCCGAAATTCCCCCTGCCGGAGGGCATTACCGCTCCGGACTATTTGAAAAAGCTTTGCGACGAGGGACTTGCAAAACGCTACGCCCCCGAAAGAGAGGATGCCCGCAAGCGACTGGACTACGAGCTGAAGGTCATCGAAAAGATGGGGTATGTGGACTACTTCCTCATCGTCTGGGACTATGTGAACTTTTCCCGGGAGCACGGGATACTGACCGGCCCCGGCAGAGGCAGCGGCGCAGGCTCCATCGTGTGCTATGTGCTGGGCATCACGGCGATCGATCCGCTGAAGTACGATCTTCTGTTTGAGCGCTTCCTGAACCCGGAACGTATTTCCATGCCCGATATCGATATCGACTTTGACTACGAGCGCCGGGGCGAGGTCATCGACTATGTGGCGCACCGCTACGGCAGCGACCATGTGGCGCAGATCATCACTTTCGGCACGATGGCGGCGAAGGCTGTCGTGCGGGACGTGGGTCGGGTGCTGGATATGAGCTATTCCGAGACCGATACGGTGGCCAAGCTCATCCCGTTTGCGCTGGATATGACGCTGGACAAGGCGCTGGAGCAGAGCAAGGAGCTGAAGGAGCTCTACGACAATGACGAGCGGGTCCGTAACCTTATCGACACGTCGAAAAAGCTGGAGGGCATGCCTCGTCATGCCTCGACCCATGCGGCGGGCATCCTGATCACCAGCAAGCCTGTCTATGAATATGTGCCGCTGCAGACCAATGACGAGGTCATCACCACGCAGTTCCCGATGGGCACGATAGAAAAGCTGGGTCTGTTGAAGATGGACTTCCTGGGTCTGCGTACACTGACCGTGATCGAGGACAGCCTCGACATGATTTATGAGGCGACGGGAAAGCGCATGAAGCCCGAGGATATCCCGATGGACGACAAGGGCGTGTTCGATATGATTTCCCGGGGCGACTGCGACGGCGTGTTTCAGTGCGAGGGCGGCGGCATGCGCACGTTCCTTTCCAACATGAAGCCGGCGTGCTTTGAGGACATCGTCGCTGCGATCTCGCTGTACCGGCCCGGCCCCATGGACTCGATCCCGAAATTCATTGCGGGCAAGAACCAGCCGGACAAGGTGGAATATCTGCATCCCAAGCTCAAGCCGATCCTCGGCGTGACTTACGGATGTATGGTGTATCAGGAGCAGGTCATGCAGATCGTGCGTGATCTTGCGGGTTACTCGATGGGTCGAAGCGACCTCGTACGCCGGGCAATGGCGAAAAAGAAACACGACGTCATGGCAAAGGAACGGGAAGTATTCATCCACGGCCAGCTGAACGACGACGGCAGCGTGATGGTGCCCGGCTGCGTGCGCAACGGCGTTCCGGAAGAAGTCGCCGTGCAGCTGTTTGACGAAATGACCGCCTTTGCCAGCTATGCCTTCAACAAGCCCCATGCCGCAGGCTATGCGGTGGTGGCTCTGCAGACCGGCTGGCTCAAGCATCACTATCCGGCGCAGTTCATGGCGGCGATGATGAACTGCTTTGCCGGGAACACCTCCAAGGTCGCCTTCTATATCCAGCATCTGCGCAAGATCGGCATCGAGGTTCTGCCGCCGGACATCAACCGTTCCGGCGAGAAGTTCAGCGTGGAGCTGCACAACGGAAAGGAAGCTGTGCGCTTCGGCATGAACGCCGTGAAGAATGTCGGTGTCGGTGCGATAAAGGCCATCGTGGACGAGGTGAAGGCGGGCGGCGAATTCAAGGACCTGTACGATTTCGCCGAGCGCATCGACTATGACTATGTAAACAAGCGGGTCGTGGACTCGCTGATCAAGGCGGGCGCCTTTGACACGCTGCCGGGCAACCGGGCGCAGAAGATCGCCGTGTACGAGCTGGTGATGGACGGCGCCCAGAAGCAGCGCAAAAAGGTCTCTGCCGGTCAGCTCTCCATGTTCGACATGCTTTCCGAGGACGACAGTGCGACCATCAGCACGCCGCTGCCTCCGCTGCCGGAGCTTCCGATCAAGGAAAAGCTGGCGCTGGAAAAGGAAAACACCGGCGTATACATTACCGGACATCCGCTGGACGAATTCCGGGATGAGCTGATGAACCTGAAGGTGAACAGCAACACCATCAATACCGAGGTGGAGGAGAGCAATGACAAGGGCCTCAGCCTCGACGGAACTCCCGTGTTGATGGGCGGCATCATCAGCGAGGTTCGCCCCAAGGCGACCAAGAAAAACGACCTGATGGCGTTCATCACGATAGAGGACTATTACGGCAGTATCGAGTGCCTGATATTCCCCAGGACTTATGACAAATACCGCTCGCTTTGCGCTGTGGATACGCTGATCGCCGCCGAGGGCAAGCTCTCCGTGCGGGAGGATGATGCGCCCAAGCTCCTGATCGACAGCCTGATCCCGCTGAGCAAGCTGAATCAGCCGCAGCTGAAGCTGTTTATCAAGGTGGCAGACGAAAAGCAGCGGGACGAGGCGCTGAAGCTGCTGGGCGAAAACTACGGCGATATTGCGCTGACGATCGCCATGGGCGGCAAGGCGTATGCGGCACCCAAACAGTATTGGGTGAATGCGGATACAAGGCTGGACAAACTGAAAAAACTGTTGGGCGAAAAGTACGTGGTACTGAAGCAGGTGTGAGGCATATGAAGACACTGTTTTATCATGCGGCGAATATCGAAGCGCTGGTGTGCGAGGACGGAACCATCCTCGAAACAGGCAGCTTTGACGAGCTGAAACGGAAATATCCGGAGACGGAAACGCACGATTTTGAGGGAGCTTCCGTCTATCCGGGTTTTGCGGATACGCATCTGCATATCCTGAATTATGCCATCTCTCATCGGGGACTGGAGCTTCAGGATATCCGCTCCAAAGCAGAGCTGCTGGAAAAGCTCCGGGAAAAGGCGGAGCTGCTGCCCGAAGGCGAGCTCATTCAGGGCCGGGGCTTCAATGAAGACCTTTGGGACGACAATACGCTGCCGACGGCAGACGAGCTGGAATGCGGCTCGCATCCGGTGCGGCTGGTGCGGGTCTGCGGCCATATGGAGCTGGCCAATCGGAAGATGATGGAGCTCATGGGCATCGATGCGGATACGCCTGTTCCCGAGGGCGGCACCGTCGATGTCGAAAAGGGCATATTTACCGAGAACGCCATCGGACTGCTGTACGGTGAAGAAAAGGACGAAGGCGTGGAAAAGTGCAAGGAGCTTCTGCACGAGGGCATGTGCGCCGCCGCAAGGATCGGACTGACTGCCCTGTTTACGGACGACCTGGGTACCGGCGGTTTTGCCCCCGCAACGGTGGCACAGGCCTATCGGGAGCTTGAAAAAGAGGGAAAGATGCCGCTGCGTATCGTGCAGCAGTGCGCATTGCCGAATGATGCGGCGCTGGACGGCTTCATCGAAAACGGGTATGCTTACGGCTTCGGCAGCGATATGTACCGCATCGGCCCGAGAAAGCTGTATGCGGACGGAAGTCTCGGCGCACATACGGCGTACCTCTCCGAGCCCTATGCCGACCGTCCGGATACGAGGGGCGTACCGGTGCAGACGCAGGAGAGCCTGAACCACCATATCGCCTATGCCCATGAAAAGGGCTTTCCCTGTATCGTCCATGCCATCGGTGATGCGGCTGCGGAGATGGTGCTGAATGCCGTTGAATATGCAAGAAAACAGGTGCCGGGCACGGAGTATTTGCGGGACGGCATCGTCCACTGCCAGATCACCTCAAAGGAACAGCTGAAGCGCATTCGGGACATGCATGTGGACGTGTATGCCCAGCCGGTGTTTACCGAGTACGATCTGCATATCTGCCGGGAGCGTGTCGGTGCGGAACGAGAGAAGACGAGCTACAACTGGAAAACGCTCTTTGACATGGGCGTGTGCATTTCCTCCGGCAGTGATTGTCCGGTGGAGACCTTCTCCCCGGCGGCAAACATCTATTGCGCCGTATACCGGATGGATTATGACGGCTTCCCCGAGGACGGATGGATGCCCGAGCAAAAGCTTTCGTTTGCCGAGGCGATCGCCTGCCATACGGAAAAGGCGGGCGAGGCATCGGGCATGAAGATCGGAAGACTCGAAAAAGGATATCTGGCCGATATGACGGTGTATGCCGAGCCGCTGGAAACGATGAAACCGGAAAAGCTGATCCGTGCGATGCCGAAGTATACCGTTGTCGGCGGAAAGACGGTCACGATACGGGAATAAAAATACGGAATGGAATAATTGAAATCGGAGTGTGATTGATATGCATCTTTCAAAGAAGAATGCAACAAAGCTGTTTTGGTTTGCATGGCTGGTTTATTTCTGCTCGTATCTGGGCAGGCTGAACTACTCGGCGGTCATGAACGAGCTGATCGATACGAATGTGGTCACCAAGATACAGGCAGGCTGGGTCAGCACCGGCTTCCTGATCGCCTATGCTTCGGGTCAGCTGCTCAACGGCATGCTGGCGGACCGTATCAATCCCCGGATCATGGTCTGTCTGGGCGCACTGGGCGGCGGACTGCTCAATCTGCTGTTCCCGCTGACGGAAAGCTATGCGCTGATGCTGGCGCTGCGGGTCGGCACCGGTTTCTGCATGTCCACCCTGTGGCCGGGCATCTTCAGCGCTATGGTGCGGCTGATGACCGATGAGGACAAGCTGCGCCACAGTATCGATATCTCTTCCTCCATGTCCGCAGGCACGCTGCTTTCGTATGTGTCCTCGGCAGTGCTGCTGAAGTATGTCAGCTGGCGTCCGGCGTTCTATGTCCCCGGCGTGCTGCTGATGACGGCGGGTGTTCTGTGGTTCATTGCTTTCGGCGCCATCGCCGGCGATCTGGGCAGGAATATCATGCCTGCTGCTGTGCCTTCCGCAGAAAAGAAGCAGAGCATGCTGCCGATGTCCAAACTCATTCTGTTCCCGTGCATTCTGGCGGCACTGGTGCCGGTCATCCTGCACGGCGTCATCAAGGACGGTGTGACCTCCTGGATCCCGACCTATATCGCCGAGGTGTTCCATACCAGCTCTGCTTTTGCAGCGTTCGTGAGCGTGCTGCTGCCCATTGCCAATCTGACCGGCGCCTATCTCGGCGAGTTCATGTACAAGCGCATGAAGCAGAATCCCTTCATGGCTTCGGCTGTATATTTCGGCGGCGCCATGCTGCTGTTCCTCGTGATGCTGTATGTGGCGGATAAGTTCATCATCCCCACCGTGGTCTGCTTCGCACTGATCACCAGCTTTATGATGGCGATCAACGTATTGATGATCAACCTGCTGCCGCTGAAGTTCCAGAAGTATAATCGCACCTCCACCATTTCCGGCGGTCTCAATGCGGTGGCCTACGGCGGTTCTGCACTGGCCAGCGGTCTCATCGGCGTGATGAGCGATGCCTGGGGCTGGAACGCCGCACTGGTGTCGTGGCTGGTGATGATGGTGATCGCCGGCGGCGTCTGCATCGTTTGCAAGAATACCATATTTGACAAGCGTTTGAAAGAAGATGAAGCGGTATGAATATCCTGATCAAGTATGAACCCGACAATCCGATCTGGAAGGAATTTACGCCTTCCGTTCCGGCAAATCTGATATTTAACGAGAAGCCGACAGACGAGGAGATCGCCTGTGCGGATATCATCATGGGCAACCTTCCCACTGCCCGGCTGGAGGAGAAGGCCGTGAATCTGAAGATGCTGCAGCTGGATTCGGCAGGCGTCGGCGAGAATTACCGGCTCTGCGCTCCGGGAAAGGGGATACGGGTGTTCAGCGCCACCGGCTCCTACGGCAGGTGCATTGCCGAGCACATGATCGGTCTGATGCTGGGCATTCAGAAGAATCTGTTCATCTACCGGGATATGCAGCACGAGCATCACTGGGAGAAGCTGGGCTTTGTGGATTCGTTTGAGGGCTGCAGCGTGCTGGTCATCGGCATGGGCAACCTCGGCGGCGAGTTCGCCAAGCTGTGTCACGCCTTGGGCGCCAGGGTCACCGGCATTTGCCGTACGGTGCACGAATGTCCCGGATACTGCGAGAAGGTCGGCGTGGAGGCGGATATCGACGCTTTCCTGCCGCAGGCGGACATCGTATATCTGGCCATGCCTGCGACCGACGCCACGAAAGGCATTATTACGAGAGAGCGCATTTTCTCCATGAAAAAAGGCGCCATCCTGCTGAATGCCTGCCGGGGCAGCGTGATCGATCAGGAGGCGCTTTGCGATGCGCTGGACGAGGGACACCTGCTGGGCGCAGGTCTGGACGTGACGGATATCGAGCCGCTGCCGAAGGACAGCAGGATATGGAGCTGCAAAAATGCGGTCATCACGCCGCACATCTCCGGCACACAGCGGGCATCGCATGCCAACGTGATACGGCTGGCGATAAAGAACATCAATACCTACCTCGAAGGCGGTCAGCCCGTCAATGAGGTCAGCTTTGAAAGACAGTACTGATATTCAGTTCGCAGTGAGCAGTGGGCAGTTGGGCGGCAAAACCGCCCAAAGTCTCGCCCCAGCTCACTGGGGCGAGGGGACCGCCGAAGGCGGTGAGTGGGGCTGACTAAGTAATG
>JAZLHZ010000270.1:0-5459 GCA_045617085.1 Clostridia bacterium | reverse complement strand
CGGCCTGACACTGGAAGACTGGTACGAAAAGCGGAATGTGGGACTGCTGAAGCGGTTCGAGCTGTTCCTCGATAAACTGAAAAAGTAAATGCATGAGGTGAAGCATTATGGTATTTGACAACAAGTTCGGCATGTTCGTGCATTGGGGAATCTATGCGCAGACGGAGCTGCATGAGCAGGTCTATGCCCGCTATGACTGGCCCCGGGAGAAGTACGAGGCACTGGCGAAGACGTTCAACCCTGTCGATTATGATCCCGAGGCCTGGGTGCGTATGGCCAAGGCGGCAGGCATGAAGTATATCTGCTTCACGACCAAGCACCACGACGGCTTCTGCATGTGGGATACCAAATATACCGACTACAATATCATGAACACGCCCTACGGAAAGGACGTGCTGAAGATGCTGGCGGATGCCTGTGCCAAGTATGACATGCAGCTGAGCCTGTACTATTCCAACCCCGACTGGAATCATCCGCTGGGCTATAACCCCGCCTCGACTCATCAGTGGAAGGCGGTCGATACGAACACCGTGGATACCGAGGGCTACCGTCAGTATATCAAAAATCAGATCACCGAGCTGCTGACCAACTACGGAAAGATCTACACGCTGTTCTGGGATATTCCGCCGCACATCGACGATCCGAGCATCAACGAGCTGGTGAGAAAGCTGCAGCCCGGTATCTTCATCAATGACCGGGGCTTTGACAAGGGCGATTTCTCCACACCCGAAAGGGAATATCAGGCGACTGCCGGGACGAGGTTCGAGCGGATGACCGAGGCCTGCAACAGTTTGGGTCAGCAGAGCTGGGGCTACCGCAGGAATGAGGATTTCTATTCCATGCGCCATCTCAAGTGCAGTATCGACCGCATTATGGCGATGGGCGGCAGCTATCTGCTGAACGTGGGTCCGGATGCAAAGGGTGTGGTCACCGAGGACTATGCAAGGCGTCTGGCCTGCATCGGCGAGTGGTACAACAAGATCAAAGAGTCCGTGGAGGGCGTCGACGGCGATGATTTCGACTACGGCATCCGGGCCAATGAGGTCCTTGCCACGAAGAAGGGGAATACCACGTATCTGCACTTTGTGAACGGACCGATCTCCGATGCGGTTTCGCCGAAGAATATCCCGGCAATGCCGAAAAAGATTACCCTGCTCAATACCGGCAAAGAGCTGGAATACAAGTTTGAGCGGATGCCCGAGTTTTTCAGCGGAAAGACCGGCATCGGCGGAGAAAACTATCTGCACATCTACGGCATTCCGGTGGACGAGCTCAACGAGCCGGTCATCGTGAAGATCGAATGGGCGGAATGAATTGGTAATTAGCAATGTGCAATTGGCAATTAATGGATGCATACAAACAACAAGCGGCAGGATATACCCTGTCGCTTGTTGTTATGTGAGACTATCTATAACTGTTCACTGAACACTGCCGACTGCTCACCGATCATTCGCCCATGACTACGATATCCACGGTGCGGGTGCGGCCTCTGGTCTGGTCGAAGTCGATGAAGTAGATGAAGCCGTATTCGCCCAGATCGGGCTCGCCGTCGAAGATGGCGATGACCTCGCTGCGGCCGACGAGAGCGGAACGCAGGTGAGCGTCGGTGTTGTGGCAGCCGCGGGCGTCCTCATCGTGCTCCTCGGCGAACTTCAGGGCCTTGGGGCCGGGATGAAGGTACATGCCCTCTTTGTGCTGGGTGGGCATGATGGGCTCGAAAGCTTCCACGAAGTCCTGCTGGAGGGTCTCCAGACCGGTCATGGACATATCGAAAGCGGCTTCCTGCGTGATGACGCAGCAGGTGGTGTGATGGGAGTAAACGGTGACGGTGCCGGTCTTGATGCCGGACTTCTTGATGGCTTCCTTCACCTGAGCGGTGACGTTGTGGAAGGTGGGCATTTTGTGGTTGGACTCCACCTTGACCTTCTCTGCGTATACCATGGTGTATCTCCTTTTATCTTAGTCCAGATGATTTGCCTTGCGGTCGTCGATGGCCTTGCGGACGGCGGCGATCATGTCCTCTGCCATCTTGTAGGGATCGGCAGCCTTGAAGATGCCGGAAGCGGCGCCGGTGGCCTCGCAGCCGGCATAGATGAAGTCATAGACTTCCTTGGGGGAGGAAACGCCGGCAGCCTGCTCGACGATGATGTCCTCGTAGACATCCTTGACGGCACGGATGTTGGCTTCGACGTAGTCCTTGCTGCTGACTCCGCCGCCGCCGCCGATGAGCTCGTTGGGCTCGGGATTGATGATGTCGGGATGCAGCTCTGCCAGAGCCTTGGTCTCGGCGATGGAGTCTGCACAGCCGAACACCAGCAGATCCAGCTCATGGGCACGGTCTACGGTGGCCTTCATCTGGGGCAGGGTCATGGGGCGCTCGCAGTGGTTGATGACAACGCCGATGGCGCCGGCGGCCTTGACGGCCTCGGGCAGCACATCTGCCATGCCTCTGCCGGGACGCAGGGTATCCATGTAGGGTGCGAACACGTGAACGTGCTTGCAATTCTCGGCAACACGGCGGATCTCGGTATAGGGGACGATCATGGCGACGTCTACGTCATACTTGACGGCGCAGGCATCGGCGTGAAGCGCCATCTTGAGCACGTCATCGCCGTATACATAGTTCTTGACACCGATCTCGAAATAGGGTGTTCTCAGCTTGTCCTTCATATATATAGCCTCCTTTGGATTATCATGCGTATTATAGCATAGTCGTATGCGGCATACAAAGCAGACGAGCGTTAAAACTGTAAGAAATTCACAGTAAAAAGGGGATACCCCCTTTCTTTTTGTCAGATAGTATGATAAAATATAGAAAAATCTTGGAAGGGAAGACAGAAATTATGAAGGAAAACACTTATCTGATCGGTCTGGATCTGGGAACCACCATGCTGAAGGGCAGCGCCATCGACCATAACGGCAAGGTCGTCGCCTCCGACAGAGTGCAGACAGAATACATCTACGGCGACAACAAGGTCGTGGAGTTCGATATCGAGCTGTTCTACAATAAGATCGCAAAGCTGATCCGCGGCATCGTGGACAAGCTGCCCGCAGGCGCCCAGATCGCCGGCCTTTCCACCGCCTCTGCCAGCGGCAACACCATTCTGCTGGACAAGGACGGCAAGCCCCTCGTCAATGCCATCAGCTGGCTGGACAGAAGAGACAAGGGCGAGACCCGCACCGTTTTTGCGGACTTCGACCTGACCAAGCTGCGCAGCATCGTCGGCTGGGGCAGCATCGAGAGCTTCCCGCTGGAGCATCTGTCCTGGTACAGGCTGCATAAGCCGGAGCTGCTGGACAGCGCCGCTCATATCTGCATGAGCACCGACTATATCGTATACCGACTCACCGGCAATTTCATGATGGACCATTCCACCGCCACCACGTTCTTCCTGCAGGATCAGAAGACCCGTACCTGGTACAAGCCCTTCCTTGAGCATCTGAAGATCCGGGAAGAGCAGCTGCCCCTCCTGCGTCCCAGCGGCACCATGGCGGGCCGTGTGACCGAGCAGGCTGCCAAGGAGACCGGTCTTCCCGTGGGCATGCCCGTTTCCGTCGGCGCATTTGACCATCCCAGCGCCGCCAGAGGCTCCGCTGTCATCCATACCGGTGAGATGATGCTCTCCTGCGGCACGTCCTGGGTCGGCTTCTTCCCGATCACCGACAGAGAAAAGGCTGTCGAGATGAAGCTGCTGGTCGATCCGTTCCTCCAGCCCGAGGGTTGCTGGGGCATGATGTTCTCGCTGGAGTCCGTTGCACAGAACATCAACTACTTCATTGACACTTTCATCGACAATACCTCCGAGAAGTTCAAGCTGCTGGACAAGTACGCTCTGGCCGGTGTGCCCGGTGCGCACGGTCTCAAGATCGACCTGAAGAATCCCGATCCCGCCATCGCAAAGGAGAGCAAGGAAGATCTCGCCAGAGCGCTGGTCGAGGCGGTCGCCGAGCGTCTGAAGGGATATATGGACAACCTGAAGGCTAACGGCATTTCTGCCGACAGCATCAAGATGGTCGGCGGACCTTCCGAGTCCGAATGCTGGCCCAAGCTTCTGGGCGAGATCCTTGAAATGCCCGTTACCGTTGTGAACGGCGCATATTCCGGCAGCGTCGGCGCAGCCATCATGGGCGGCATCGGCGGCGGAATCTTCGCATCGCTGGAGGATGCGTACAAGCAGCTGGGAATCAACTGATCGCATGATTTAAACTTTCGATATACATATCGTTAATCTGATGCGCCGTACGGCAGTTACAGCGCTTCCCCGGGAGTAACGGGGGAGCGCTTATATGATAAGTCTGTGCTCAAATAGAATATACAGTTAAATATTGAAACTGGCAGGTTAATCGGATGAAATACGGTTGACAGATTTATTCAAATGTGATATAATTGAAGTATCACGTTGTGAGATATGGTTAAGATGTGGCCAAATCTCATAAATACACAACAGTGGAGGAATGCATCTTGGATAAAGCAGTAAAAAAGAAGAGAAAGCATCTGACAGCTGCACAGCTTCGTACGGAGATCCCGTACTGGACGATGCTGATCATCCCCATCGCTTACTTTGCGATTTTCTGCTATTGGCCCATGTTCGGTCTGAGCCTTGCTTTCCAGAATTACAAGGTCGGCGCGCCCTTTATCGGCCCCGGAGTCAAGTGGGTCGGCTGGTTCTGGTTTAAGCAGTTCCTGAACTATCCCTTTGCATGGCGTCTGGTAAAGAACACTTTCCTGCTGAGCTTCTACAGCCTGATCGTTTCCTTCCCCATGGCGATCTTCCTGGCTCTGATCCTCAACGAGATCCGCATCAACAAGATGAAGCAGTTCGTTACCACGCTGTCCTTCCTCCCGCACTTCATCTCCACCACCGTTGTTGTCGGTATGCTGACCAACTTCCTGAACATCAACGACGGTATTATCAACCAGATCATCGTCAAAATGGGCGGCAATGCGGTCGACTTTATGGGCAATGCCAAGTACTTCCGTACGCTGTATGTGCTGTCCGGCTGTTGGCAGGGCGTCGGCTTCAACGCCATCGTCTTCTCCGCAGCCATTGCGGGTGTTGACCTCGGTCTGTACGAGGCTGCCTTCGTAGACGGCTCCACCAGATGGAAGAACATCTTCCTCATCACGATCCCCAACATCCTGCCCACCATCATCATCATGCTGATCCTGCGTGTCGGCAGCCTGATGAGCGTCGGCCACGAGAAGGTCATCCTGATGTATTCCGAGAAGATCTACGACACTGCAGATGTTCTCTCGACCTACACCTACCGCAGCGGTATTCTGAACATTCCTCCGAAGACCAGCTACTCCGTCGCCATCGGTCTGATGAACTCTCTCGTCAACCTGATCCTGGTCCTCATCACCAACACCATTTCCAGCAAGCTCGGCGATACGTCGCTGTTCTAAGATAGGAGGGATTTGCATGAAAAAGAAAATCAAAAATGCAGACGGCTCCTTG
>JAZLHZ010000269.1:0-3570 GCA_045617085.1 Clostridia bacterium | reverse complement strand
GACGGCTTCCTCATCCGCAGTCTCAGTGACTTCCTCTGCCACTTCTTCGATCACGTCTTCGGATACTTCCTCGAAGATCTCCTCATTCTCTTCCGGTTCGGCGGCTTCCTCGATGGGCGCATCCTTCTTTGCATGCTTCGGCTCGGCCGGTGCTTCCGTGCGATTCTTTCCGAAGGGCAGCGTGCCCCACAGCATGCTTCTGGGCTTGCGCTCAACAGCCATGTTGGCTTCCATTTCCGCCATGGTCTTGCGGAATTCGGGCGAGATCTGCTTCTTCGTATGCGTCACCGGCGCCCGGTCTTCCTCAAAGGGGTCGATCTCGTCGTCATCCGAAGCATCGTCTTCTTCGACATCCTCATCCTCTTCTTCGTCATCGAAGACCCGTTCCTCGTCCTCATCGACCTCAACTTCTTCCTCTTCGTCTTCGGTCTGCTCATCTTCATAGACGGGGATGTCCTGCGGGATATCTTCTTCTGTTTCTTCTGATTTTTCTGTTTCTTCCTCTGATGCTTCCTCTGTTATCTCTTCTGCCCTATCTTCCGCAGGTTCGATATCGGTCTCCGCTTCGGCAGTCTCCTCCTGGGCATCGGTCTCTTCTTCCCAAATATCCTCTTCCTGTTGTTCCTCTTCTTTATTTGCCTGCTCTCCGCCCCGGCTCATCCACACGGTATCCTGCCCGTCTTCCGCAGGCTCGGTGAAAGCCGCACGGTAGGCGGTACCGGAATACACGTTGTCCCCGGGCTGTGGCGTGCCCATATTTTCGGTGGAAACGATGCCGGACAGGTCACCCTTCTTTTCGGGAACGAGCTTCAGCTGGGTCGATGTAAACACGTTGCCCGGAAACCGCTCACCGCTGAGCATATCGCCCAGCCGCACCTTGCAGTGGGGGCAGGTCACATCATTGATCGTAACACTTCGTCCGCAATTGCTACAAAACATATCTGATCTCCTTAATCATACTTTGCGATACACGTACCCATAATAGATACGTATTGATTATATCACTTCCCGCCGTCATTATCAACACTTTTTTCAGAAAGTTTCTATAAAATATTGTCCGCAGTCCGCTTTCGGCATAACTTTTTACCAAGTATCGGTTGCATTCAGTCCCCGTTTGATGTATAATGTACGTTAGTTTATCATTCATTATCAATAGGGAGGAACCCCGTTTTGCAACAAAATCCCACACCTTCCCGTGTCCGCAGGACCCAACCGGCACGAACGGTCAGAAAGGCCTATGTGCCGCTGCCCGTGACAAAGCCACCGCTGCTGATGCCGCTGCTTATCGTTGCGGCGATGCTGATCTGCGGCATACTGCTTCAGTTCGTTCTTCTGCCGAACGGTTTTCAATTTGCGGAGAAATCGGCGGCTGTTCAGGCGGTCTCTGAGATCGAGTCCGTCAAGGGCGTCCGCATCAACGAGGTCATGACCGGCAACCGCAGCGCTTATTCCGACGACAAGGGCAACGCCTCGGACTGGATAGAGCTGTACAACTACTCCTCAGCCCCCGTAAATATCACCGGCTGGGTATTGACCGACAAGCAGGACCGCACCGTGACCTTCAAGTTCCCCGAATATGTGATGCAGAGCGGCGAATACCTGCTGGTATTCACGTCGGGCGACTTTGAAAACGAACTGACAAAGACCTGGCATGCCCCGTTCAAGCTCAGCTCGCAGGGCGACACGCTGATGCTGTTCGACGAGAGCGGCACCATCGTCCAGTCGATGAACATACCCGCCATGGAAGCCGATCATTCCTACGCCCGCACGGAAGACGGCACCTGGGAGGAGACAAGGGAGTTCACGCCGCTGCTGGAGAACACCCGCTATAATTATGCGCTGCTCACCACCACGAACATCCTTCAGGACTCCGACATCGAGCTCAGCGAGATCTGCGCATCGAACACCCTCTTCCCGGCACCGGACGGCGGCCTGTATGACTGGATCGAGCTGCACAACAAGGGCGCCGAAGCCGTCAGTCTTTCCGGCTACGGACTCAGCGACAATGCAGATAAGCCCGCCCGCTGGAGGTTCCCGGACGTGACCATCGGCGCAGGTGAATATCTGGTCGTATATGCCTCCGGCTATGACGGAGAGCTCGGCGGTGCGCTGCATACGTCCTTCCGCCTGTCCTCCGAGGGAGAAAGCGTCTATCTCTACAATCCCTCCCGGCAGGTGATCGGCGCAGTGACCTATGACAACCTGCGAACCGACTGCTCGATAAAGCTCACCGGCGAGGGCTATGCGTCCTCACAGGCGCCCACACCCGGGAAACCGGACTGAGCAAAGCGAGGTGAAAGCAAATGCAAAACAGATTCGCCGCAAATCAGAGCGGCATGCCGGATCCGAGACATGAGCTCAAGTTCTTCATCAGCGATGCCGGACACGCCATCCTTGCGCCGCTGCTGCGGACGGTGCTCACGCCGGACACCCACGGCAGAGCCAACAACGAATACTTCATCCGCTCGCTGTACTTTGACGATGCTTCGGACAAAGCCTATCACACGAAGATGGACGGCGTCGAGGTCCGCAACAAATACCGCATCCGCATCTACAACTGCTCGGACAAGGAGATATTCCTTGAGCGGAAACACAAGCAGGGCGACTTCATTTCCAAGTCCTCCGTGCGCATTACCCGCCGCCTGTGCGATCAGATCATCGACGGCAACCCCACGGGACTGGACCGCAGCGACAATCCCCTGCTGCAGGACATGTTCGTCGAAATGCGCACCAACCTTCTGCGGCCTGCGGTCATTGTGGACTACCACCGGGAAGCCTACACCCATCCGGCGGAAAACACCCGCATCACCTTCGACAAGCGGCTGCATTCGGGACTGTTCAGTCATGACCTGTTCAACCCCGACCTGATCGGCGTCTGCCCGCTGGAGCCCGGAAAGATGATCCTTGAGGTCAAGTACAACCGCTTCCTGCCCCAGCATATCAAGCAGATCCTTTCCACGATCCCTGCGGAGCCCAGCGCCATCTCCAAATACACCCTGTGCCGCAGCTTCGACCCCATCAGCATTGACTAAACCCGACAATTATTAGGAGGAACCGATATGAACAACTTTACAAGCTCCACCCTCGCCTCGCTGTTTGCCAATCAGACCATCGGCCCCGCTTCCTGGCTCACCGTCGTCTTCTCGCTGGTGCTGTCCTTCGGCGTAGGCATCTACATTTTCTGGATCTACCGCACCAACTACCACGGCGTCATGTACAACAAGAATTTCGGCATGTCTCTTGTGCTGATGCCCCTCATCACCGCCGCCGTCGTCATGTGTATCCGTGAGTCCATCGCCCTGTCCATGGGCATGGTCGGTGCTCTGTCCATCGTCCGCTTCCGTACCGCAGTCAAGGATCCGCTCGACATCACCTACATGTTCTGGGCACTCACCATGGGCATCCTCGTCGGCGCAGGCCAGTTCTTCATCGCCGCCCTCGTGGCAGTCGGCATCGGCCTGTTCATCATCGTGCTGAGCCGCCTCAAGTTCAAGCAGCTCAACTCCTACCTCATGGTCATCCACTTTGCCCCCGGCGCAGAGAGCGAGATCAACGCCGCACTGAAGGCCA
>JAZLHZ010000268.1:0-6246 GCA_045617085.1 Clostridia bacterium | reverse complement strand
CTTCAGGCGTTTATCACGAAGAATTTATATAACTGCACGGATGAGATACTGCTGTCCCTCGGCGAAATGTACGTTTCGGACGGGCGTTTCACGAAAAACATCGATGACTGCGGCGGTGACGGCGCGGCACAGTTCGTCCGGGATGCCATTCAACAAACCGTCAAATAAAAAAGAAACCCTCACGGTATTCATGGTGCCGTGAGGGTTTTCCATCGTAGAATCAGATGATTCTCTTCTGGAGCAGTTCTGAAATGATGTTGGTATTGGTGAAGATCCCGCCGAATTTGGATTCATCGATCAAGTCATTGAGCAGGGAGATATCCATGCTGGCAAGAGCGGAGGAGATGGTGGGGATAACGGCGAATACCAGCATCACGATGACGACGCCGCGCAGCAGGCCGAAAATGCCGCCGAGGATCGCATCGAAGTGGCGCAGCTGCGGGAAGCGGAACACGTTGTTCAGCAGGTTGACCAGCAGCAGTGCGGCGATGTAGATGACAACAAAGGTGAGGATGAAGGCGACGATGTTCAGCGCAGCGCTGAGCAGGGTCTCGGAAAGGTACTCGTTCATGGTGAACTTGCCGGCATTGGCGAATACCTTCTCGGTGACGTTATTCTTGAAAAGGTTGTTGATCAGCGGAATGCCGATCTCGTCCATCGCCTGATCGATATCGGCGGCGGTGGCGGAGGCTACCTGCATGTTGGCAAGTCCCTGTGTTTTGAACAGGTCGACGGCGCCGGTGATGCTGCCGAGGAAGTTCATGATGCCCTCGTTGGAGCGCACGGCATTGACGACGTACTGATATACGCTCAGACTGGCGATCCAGGAGCCGCAGAAGCCGATCAGGGACAGCGTGGAGGTGATGAAGCCCTTATACAGACCCGAGGCCAGACTGATGGCGAGAATGATAAGGATGATGATGTCGATGATGTTCATGGTTGTATCTCCTTATTTGTGATTCATGATTGATGGGTTTCACGTGAAACATCACGGGAGCTTCAGCTTGTACACGCCGTCATTGCCGGTGACTACAGCACAGCCATCGTCGGTGATGCCGATAAAGCTGTCACACTCGAAGGGAAGCTCGTAGACCTGTGCCGCGTCTGCATCTGCCGGATAACACATAATGTAGTTTTCGGAAATGCCGTAGACGCAGTTGTTGTGGATCTGAAGATCAAAGCAGGTGTACGGGAACCGCACGATGCGGTCCTGTGTCTCGCTGATGATGCGCACGTCGTTGATGCTGACCTTGATATCGGTCTCCGCCATGGGCACGAATGCCAGCAGTGAGGAGGCCTCGTCCTTGTCATAAAGGTACCAGCCGTAGATCAGACGCCGCTTGGTAACGTCTTCTATGCCTGTATAATCATACATTCTCATGTATGTTGTTCCGATGGCGTAGAGGGAGTTAGTCTTGAACAGGGTATTGTATATCACCTGTTCGGAGTCCGATACGCTGCCTGCCTGCGTGCGTCCCGGCTTGTATGTCGTGATGTAGCTGGTCGGCACGGTGCTGTTGGTATCCAGCGCCATGACCCACAGCATGTTTCCGTTGTTGAAAAAGCCGTAGTCCAGCACCATCTGATTCGGGAACGGGATCGTCTCGATCTTCTGGCCGGTCCTGTCGATCAGCATCAGCTCGGAATCGCTTTCACTGCCGGTAAGTACCGCCGTGAACTTGGTTCCCGCATATGCCGAAAGTATCTTTTTATTCGGCTCGTTAATGCTGTATTCCGACTGACCCGTGCCCGCATTGATCAGCTCGATCGAGCCTGCATCCCAGCCGGTCACGCCGCCTTCGCCCACGCTGTAGCCGCAGTTGGCACCGACCACATGGCTCCATATCTGGCGTCCCTTCTCGTTCAGCGCACGGATCGTGGTACCGTCGCTGTAGATCACGCCGTTTTTCAGTATGGAGATGTTCTGGTTAGCTGTACAGGGCATCTGTACGGGAGCGCCTAACTCTGTGGCAGGCGGTGGGAAAAGGATCTTTGACAGGATCAATGCCGCCAGGATGAGGGACATGCAGACCAGTATCGGAGTCAGCCACGGGTTTTCTTTTACTGACTGATTATTCATGCTCTAATTTCTGCTGAAACCTCATAGAATTTTATGAAAAATTCGGCAAGTCGGCATTGAATGTTTGCAAGGTTTCGGTTATAATATAGGGTACACAAATGCCAACTTATACTATTAGTAATTATACCACAAAACAGGACATTTTTCAATAGATAGATGTAAATTTAGTGTGCAGTGTTTATAATGCGGATTGTTTCACGTGAAACAATTTCGGGAAAAGGAGCAAACCATGAAAGTGTTACGGGTGATACTGATCGCCCTGCTGCTGGTGGTGGTGTTCAGTACGACGGAGGGCAATGTGGTGCGCCTGTGCAGGACGGATGTCGTGCTGAAAGACCTGCCGCCGGTGTTTGACGGAACGAAGATTTTGTTCGTTTCCGATATCCATGCTTCGGAGACGAATCCGTCCGGCAAGGTGCGGCGCCTGGCTGCGGAACTGAAACGGCTGGAACCGGATATCGTGCTGCTGGGCGGCGACTATGTGGGTAAAAACGTGCTGCCTAACGATTCTGCCTCAGCCTATGACATGGTGACGGAGATCATCGATACGTTTGCCGGATATGAAGCCCCGATGGGCAAGTATGCGGTCCGGGGCGATATGGACAACGGGGAACTTGATCGGCTGTGGCTGGAGGAGATACTGAATGCTGACGGGATCATGCTGCTGGACAACAAGACCGCCGTCATCAACAAGTCCGGTTACCGGCTGATGATCGCCGGAGCGGATGACTGGCAGAGCGGTGTGCAGAATAAGGGCGTATTCAACGGCATTGCCGAAGACAAGGACTGCGTGATATTCGTGAGCCACAGTCCGGAGACGATGATCCAGATGAACCTCGTGCTGCCGATGGACATGGCACTGACCGGCCATACGCAGGGAGGACTGGTGAAGCTGATGGACAGGGAACTGTTCAATCCGCTGGGCAATGCGAAGCGGTATCAGTCCGGCTGGCATGACGAAAACGGGACAAGGCTGCTGATCAGTGAGGGACTTTGCGGCGAATACGGCAGTCTGCGCCTCGGAACCACGGCACAGGTGCACCTGATCACGCTGCACTGCGCCGATCAGAGACTGTAAAACGGGAATTTGATTTTACCGAAGGTTTTGACGGAAAAATGCAGAAGTACCCGATTCTGAAAAACAAAATCCGTCAGAGCAAAAATCCGGGATTTGACGAAAAGAGGCCATAAAAATGTTTGTCTGTAAGCTTTGTCCCCGCCAGTGCGGAGTAAAACGCGGCGATGAACTGCCCGGTCAGGGCAAGGGCTTTTGCCGCATGGGCGAGCTTCCCGTGGTGGCAAGGGCGGCGCTCCATTTTGACGAGGAGCCTTGCATCAGCGGAAGCCGGGGTTCCGGCGCCGTGTTCTTCAGCGGATGCACCCTGCGCTGCTGTTATTGCCAGAACGACAAGATCAGCCGGGGGTGCTTCGGCAAGCAGGTGACCGTGCCGGAGCTGCGGAAGATCTTTGAGGGACTGGTAGACGACGAGGCGCACAACATCAACCTCGTGACCGGTACGATGTTCGTGAATTCGATATTGGAAGCACTGGAGGAGCCCATCGGTGTGCCGGTGGTGTGGAACTCCAGCGGCTATGAGACCGTTGAAACGCTGAAGCGGCTGGAAAATCATGTGCAGATCTATCTTCCCGATATCAAGTACATGGACCCAGAAGGCGCCAGTCTTTTGTCAAAGGCGTCGACCTATCCCATCATCGTGAAGAAGGCTGTGCTGGAAATGCTGCGTCAGGCGGATCATTACGAGTTTGACGATGAAGACGTAATGCAACGGGGCCTCATTATCCGCCATCTGATATTGCCGGGCAGGGTGGAGCAGTCCAAACAGGTATTGGACTGGATCCGCAACAATCTGCCGGCAGACATCCGCATCTCGCTGATGGCGCAATATATCCCGGCAGGAACTGCCAAGGATACACCGCCGCTGAACCGCCGCATCACGCAGGACGAATATGACGAGGTGGCGGATTATATGCTCGATCTGGGCTTTGAAGAGGGCTATGTACAGGAGCTTTCTTCGGCGGACGAGGTCTATGTGCCGCCGTTTGACCTGACCGGCGTAGAATAAGGAAAAAGGGGAATCATCCGAAATGCATTTACAGCTTTGTCCGCTGTTTTCCGGCTCATCGGGGAACTGCGTGTATATAGGCACAGAAGATACGAAAATTCTGATCGATGCGGGCATGTCCGGCGTGAAGATCAAGAACGAGCTGGCGCAGATCGGCGTGAATATCGAAGAGATCAAGGCCATTCTCGTGACGCATGAGCATGCTGACCATATCAAGAGCGTGGGCATTCTGTCGAGGAAATACCATATTCCGGTCTGGGCGAATGCCGGCACCTGGAACGCCATGTCGGGCAAGATCGGCAATGTCGATCCCGACTGCCGCATCGTGTTCGAGACCGGCGTGGATTTCTATATCGGCGAGCTGGATATCCGCTCGTTTTCGACGCCGCATGACGCCGCCGAGTCGGTGGGCTATGCCGTAACCAGCGGGAATAAGAAGGTGGCAGTGGCAACGGACATCGGCTGCATCAAGAACAGCTGGCTCAACGAGACCGAGGAAAGTGATGTGCTGATGCTGGAATCAAATCACGATCCGAACATGTTAGCGGCGGGCAGCTATCCGTATGAGCTGAAGCGCCGCATCGCCGGGAAATACGGCCACCTCTCCAATGATGACGCCGGGAAAGCCGCCGTGGAGCTGGTGAAGCGGGGCGTGCATGTCATCATCCTCAGCCATCTGTCCCACGAAAACAACGTTCCGGAGCTGGCGTATCAGTGCGTCGATTACGCATTGCGGGAGGCGAATATCATTCCCGGCAGCGATGTGATCCTCGACATTGCCAAAAGGGACAGCCACGGTGAAATGTATTCCGTAGGAGACTGATATGGAAAATAACTTCAATCACTGCCGCCCGACACAGTTGCAAGCGGCAGTCTGTTATATCATCGCCGTGGTCGGCGTGCGGCTGTTCGGCTTCTCGGAGGTTCTGCTGCCGCTGAAATACGCCTGCCTTGTGCTGCCGCTGTTCCTTTTCAGAAGAAGAGGCCCGAATATGGTGCATTCGATGCGGAACTCCCTGCCGTCTGCAAAAAGTGCGGCAGTGAGCGCCGGGATCGGCATTGCGGCGGGGTTGGCCGCAGCGTACTTCCTCGGCGGCAAAACGGAGCTCACAACGGCAGAATGGGTCGGGAAATTCGTTACCGCAGGCGTGCTGGCCGCCGTGTGTGAGGAGCTGCTGTTTCGGGGATTCCTGCTTCCGGCGCTGGAAAGGACCGGCACCGGGTATGCCGTCGTGTGGTCAGCCGTGCTGTTCGTTACCCTGCATACTGCAAAAAGCGGCTTGCCGGAGGAGTTGATCATGGGCATCGTGCTGGCGCTCGTCACGCTCTATACAAATTCTGTGATCTGCTCTATGCTGTGCCACGGCGCATATAACTGTACGATCCTTGCAAAAGCCGCCGTCGGAACGGAAAAAAGCCTCGTTTTCGGCCTTATTTTCGCAGGTATTGCCCTGATTTTGACCGGAATCACGATAAAAACCGGGGAAATACGGAGACACGCAGCCGAAAGGGAACTCATTGGGAGATTCGAGATGTGCATCTTCCTCTGTGGGATGGTGCTGTATATCGTGACTGTTCTCGTATAATGCAGCATGAAAATAAGACACTGTTTATGGTCCCTTCCTGCAATGCTCGTTCTTAGTGAACTGAGGTGACATAATCGGCGGCACAGCTGCCACACTGTACACTGCCAACTGCTAACTATATTAAAAAAACTCCCGTCCGAGCGACGGGAGTTTTTTGAGTCTTTATCAGACCTTCTTGGCGTATGCGGAGGATACCCAGCCGTTGATCTTGTTCAGGGTCACGTGGTACCATACAACGCCGCGGCTGTCGGTCTTGGTTTCGGTGTAGGTCATCGTGGTGCCCTTCATCGCCACGCCCAGCTTGCTGTAGCTCAGGCCGGCGCCGCTGCGGATGAAGGCGTTGCCGCCCTTGATAGTGACCTTGGAGCCGGTCTGACCGGAAACATAGGTGAGATAGTCGGAACGGCACCAGCCGCGGATACCGGACGTGGTATTTACTTCGAACCAGTCATAGCCGTCTTCGCCGTAGCTGTGATCGATGTAGGTCATCTTCTGT
>JAZLHZ010000267.1:0-3145 GCA_045617085.1 Clostridia bacterium | reverse complement strand
CACAGCCCGGCCTTCATATCCGACAGCCCACATATAGAAAGCGGGATCGGCATAGGCTGCCGTGTACTCTTTCAGCATGGCTGCGGTCTCGGAAAGGTCGGTGTGCGGCTTTGCCATGACGTAATAGGAAGCCTCCCGGCTGCCTGTCCAGCCGTGAAAGACAGACAGCGCATCGTCCTCGGTAAACGGGCGCAGCACGATGTCGGGACAGGTGATGACGGCGGTGCCTTGGTTTGTCACGGTATATCAGCTCCTTACGGTGTAGCCGTGCTCCTTCAGCAGGGCGAGCGCATTTTCAAATACGTTGTCCTTGACGAGAATGTAGTCGGTGTTGTAGGGGGATACGGCGAATATGCTGATCTCGTTTTCGGCCAGCAGCGAGGCGATGCGGGCGAGTATCCCGATGAGTGAAAAGTCCAGCACGCCGCAGATGCGGAAGCCACGCCAGCCGTCTTCCCTTTCTACGGTGTTTTCGGGCGTATGTGCGGTCTCGCAGACCAGCGACAGCTCCTCGTCGGTCTTGCCGATGAAGCAGTATTCGTCGGTGAGGAGCGCTTCGGGGATCCGGGTCACCTTGCAGACTGTCAGCGCTTTGTCGATGCATTTGAGTTCCATAGTGTTCCCTTCCGTCAGGTTCTTTATGTCAAGAAAACGGGCTGCCGCAGAAGATGTGTCTGCGGCAGCTCTGAAGCATTTGCGTAAATTACTTGCCGATGACGGCCTTGATACGGCGCACGCCGGCAGAGGAAGCTTCTTCCTTCAGGATCTTGAAGGAGACGAGGTCGGCGGTGTTGTTGGCATGAGGTCCGCCGCAGATCTCCTTGGAGAAGGAGCCCATGGTGTAGACCTTGACACGCTCGCCGTACTTGCTCTCGAACAGGCCGGTAGCGCCCTGCGCCTTGGCCTCGGCCACGGTCATCTCTTCGCAGATGATGGGAGCGGCGGCCTTGATGTACTCGTTGACGAGGGCTTCGGTCTGTGCCTTTTCCTCATCGGTCATCTTGCGGCCGAAGCTGAAGTCGAAGCGGAGACGCTCGGCGGTGATGTTGGAGCCCTTCTGATTGACCTCGGGGCCCAGCACCTTTCTCAGAGCGGCCTGCAGCAGGTGAGTAGCGGTATGGAGCTTGGTGGTCTCCTCGGTATGATCGGCCAGACCGCCCTTGAAGCGCTGCTCGGCGCCGGCGTGGGACTTCTCCTGATGCTGCTTGAAGCGCTCGTTGAAGTCAGCCTCGTCTACGGTCAGGTTGTGCTCGGCGGCCATTTCCTTGGTGATCTCGATGGGATAGCCGAAGGTGTCGTACAGACGGAAGGCGCTTCTGCCGTCGATGATCTGCATCTTGGCAACGAAAGCGGTGATCTTCTCGGACAGGTCAGCGGGAACTTCGCCGCCGGCATCGATGGCCTTCAGCGCATCGAGCATCTCGACCATGTCGGGAGAGGGACGCAGGGTGCCGATGGCAGCCTTGACCTGCTCGGCGTAGTTGCCTTCGGCGAGAGCGGCCTTGAGGGCGTTCATGGCGCCGCAGACACGCTCGATGTTGGAGCGCAGCTTGTCGAATTCCTTCAGGCCCTGCTTCAGGGTGCGGCTGAAGCGCTCCTCTTCCAGCTGCAGCTGCTCAAGGATGTGAGCTTCGTTGCGCTTGAGCTCGGGATATACGTCCTCATACTGCTTGATGATGACCTTTGCGATCTCGCAGGTGGAGTTCTCGGGCAGCTCCAGCTTCATGCCGTGACGGACAGCGCGGCGAATCAGGCGGCGCAGCACGTAGCCCTGGTCGACGTTGGAGGGAGTGACGCCCTTTTCGTCGCCGAGGATGATGGTGGCGGTACGCATATGGTCGGCGATGATGCGGAAGGATTTGGTCTCTTCGTTCTCGTCATCGGATACATAGGTCTTGCCGGAGAGCTCTTCGATCTTCTTGATGATGTCGCTGAACAGGTCGGTCTCGTACACGGTCTTTGCGCCCAGCAGCACGCCGATGGTGCGCTCCAGACCCATGCCGGTGTCGACGTTCTTCTGGGTCAGCGGGATATAGGTGCCGTCAGCCTGCTTGTTGTACTGCATGAAGACGTCGTTCCAGATCTCGAGGTACTTGCCGCAGTCGCAGTCGGGGCCGCAGTTGGGACCGCAGGCGGGCTTGTCGGTGATGATGAACATCTCGGTATCGGGGCCGCAGGGGCCGGTGGTGCCGGCAGGTCCCCACCAGTTGTTCTTGCGGGGCAGGTAGAAGATATGATCGTCCTTTACGCCGCAGCTGCGCCACAGGTTGGCGGCTTCCTCGTCACGGGGCACGGTGTCGTCACCGGCGAACACGGTGAAGGCCAGCTTGTCCTTGTCGAGACCCAGATACTCGGGGCTGGTGAGGAATTCCCAGGACCAGGTGATGGCTTCCTTCTTGAAGTAGTCGCCCAGAGACCAGTTGCCCAGCATCTCGAAGAAGGTGCAATGGCGGCTGTCGCCGACATCGTCGATGTCGCCGGTGCGAATGCACTTCTGGACGTCGGTCAGACGGGTGCCCATGGGATGCTTTTCACCCAGCAGATAGGGGACCAGCGGATGCATGCCGGCGGTGGTGAAAAGTACGGTGGGGTCATTCTCGGGAATGACGGAGGCGCTGGGGATCACGGCGTGGCCGTGGTTTTTGTAGAACTTGAGGAACAGCGCACGGAGCTGGGAAGAATGGTTGATGTTGGAATTCATGGGTATACACTCCTTTTTGTCTGCTGCTTTTCAGCAATATAAATGCGTCTTTTCCCTGCAAGGACGAAAAGACGCTTTCGCGGTACCACCTTGATTGACAGAAGCAGAAAACTGCTCCTGTCCACTTGACTGCTGTAACGGTGCGGCCGCCCCGCAATTTCCTGCGGGGAGCTGATGAAGTGGCTGCGGGATGCACACCGGCCGGCTCTCACCCTTTCCGGCTCTCTTTGCGGCGGCGAATGACGCTGGGCTTCGTCAAAGCTTCGTATGATATATGTATATTATACTCCGGGCGGCAGAAAAGGTCAAATTAAAAGTATGTAATCAGATGATTTCCGTCCGCTGCTGCCCCAAGTCCGGCTCCACCTCAGTGGAGAGGGGGGACCGCCCTAGGCGGGGGGGGGGGCTGGTAAAGAAAACTATGTTGGCAGAACACCTAAACCG
>JAZLHZ010000266.1:0-2834 GCA_045617085.1 Clostridia bacterium | reverse complement strand
CAACATCAACCGAGTAATCGCAATGACGTTCATCGGTATCATACTGCTCGGTACATTGTTGTTGTGTTTGCCAGCTGCATCAAGAAACGGCAAAAGCTGCAGCTTTGAAACAGCACTGTTTACTGCCACATCTGCGAGTTGCGTGACCGGACTGATTCTTGCGGATACATGGCTGCAGTGGAGCGGGTTTGGTCAGGTCGTGATCCTCTGTATGATAGAGATCGGCGGTCTTGGTTTCATGTCTGCAGTCTCCTTTGTCATACTGGCTCTGAGAAAAAAGTTGAGTATGAGCCAGCGTATGGTATACTCACAGGCTATCGGCACGGCAGAAGCGGTGGATACGAAGCAAATGCAGAAACGCATTTTGAAGGGCAGTTTGCTGATCGAAGGAACAGGTGCATTGATATTGACGGTGCGATTCTGGCCTGTATACGGGTTCGGAAAAGCCGTGAAGTTAGGCGTGTTTCATGCAGTTTCTGCTTTCTGTAATGCGGGGTTTGACATATTCGGTTTTGAGACTCCGGGCGGAAGTATGGTCAATTGGAGCCTTGATCCCGTTGTCTGTATCACGTTGTGCCTGCTGATCATGTTGGGCGGATTGGGCTTTATCGTATGGGATGAAGTCATTCGGAACAGAAAAGTATCTGCCTGGAGTGTCTATACCAAGCTGGTATTGCTGACATCGCTAATACTGACATTGGCACAGCTTCTGTTGATATGTCTTACCGAATGGAACAACAACGCAACACTCGGAAGTATGTCATTTTCCGAAAAGATGTTTTCCGCACTGTTCCAATCGGTGACCTGTCGTACGGCGGGATTTGCCGGAATCGATCAGGGAGCATTGACGGAAGCAGGCAAGGCAATCAGCATGTTTTTCATGCTGATCGGCGGTTCGTCCGGTTCCACAGCAGGCGGATTGAAAACAGTGACTTTTGTGGTCTTGTTCCTGTTCATGTGGTCGAAAGTCCGGGGCAGGGATACCATCCACATTTTTGCACGTACGATTTCTGACCGTCATGTATTGAATGCGGTGGCGCTGTTCTGTGCGATGGCTGTGCTGGCATTCAGCGGTGCTATTGTCATTTGTATGACTTCTCCGGTGCGGTTTACCGACAGCCTGTATGAGACGATTTCCGCAATAGCGACGGTAGGACTGACTACCGGAATTACTACAAGGCTCAGCCGGGTCGGAAGGATTATTATCATGCTGTTTATGTATTTCGGAAGAGTCGGTATATTTACGGTCAGTATGGGGTTTATGCGGCAGAAGCAGGGAGAAAACTTCAAATATGCCGAGACAGATGTGTTGATCGGTTAAGGAGGATTGAAATATGAAATCGTATGCGGTGATAGGTCTTGGCAGATTCGGTACCGAAACGGCATTGAGGCTGTGTGAACTTGGTCAGGAAGTGCTTGCCATTGATACTGATGAAAACCGGGTCAACGGAATAGCTGATCGGGTGACAAAGGCAGTTGTTGCCGATGCTACGAATAAGGATGTCCTGAAAAAGCTGGGCGTGCCGGATTGCGACTGTGTCATTATATCCATCGGTTCGAATCTTGCGGCATCGGTACTGACAACAATGACGGTGAAATCTCTGAATGTTGCACAGATCATTTGTAAGGCTCATGACGACATGCATCGGGAGATTCTCCAGAAGTTAGGCGCCGATCAGGTGGTCATTCCGGAACAGTTAGTGGCAGATAAACTGGCGGTTTCACTGTCTTCCGGGAATATTATGGACTATATAGAGCTGTCCGACAAATACGGTATCAGCGAATGTAAGGTACCTTCTGCTTGGTTGGGAAAAACGATCCATGAGTTACATGTGCGCTCGGAATATGGTGTCAGCATCATTGCCATAAAGTATGGGAATCAGATCAGCATAGCTCCTTCTCCGGAAGAAGAACTGAAGAAAGGTCAAATACTGATCCTCCTCGGCGATTACGAATCACTGAACAAAATTGAAAGATAATAAAGAAACATCCTCCGTGATCGATGCGGAGGATGTTTTGCTTATTCACAGCACTTGGGGCAGGGAAGAAGACCCATCGCAATTGCGTCTTCCAATATCAACACATTGTTATTGGTCTGAGAATCGCAGACCTTGTTCATGTGATAGAAACTTGGGTTGTTGGAAACGGTATATACTAACGTGACCAGTGACGCAGGATCCAGCGGTTTTTCATAGCCTTCGGCAGTCGGGTCTTCATAATCACCTTGATAGGTAATAGTGAGGCCGCTTTGGGTCTGCTCCTGCTGTGGTTCGGTGTACTGATAATTGAAAGAATAGTTCGGTACAGTCTCTTCAGACACGACCTGAACGGTTTCCAGCCTATTGGAGCGATTGTAGCCCAGATAATCCGGAATCGTCGGAACAGGTTTAATAGAGGTGCTGCTGCCGATGTTGATCAGTGAGAATATGAATACCATGCTGAGAGTAGCCAATGCGGAGAAACCGACCTTGATGTAGGTGTTTTCTTCCTTTTTCCACAGCAGCACGATGGCAACCGGAGGCAGGAATATCGACAGCAGAATTATCTTCAGCAATGGTTTCAGATAGGGTTTGGAATTCAACAGTTTTTGCATATTCGACCTCTTAATGCTCGGTCACATGGACTTTTCCTTTGTTCCATTCGATGTCTACGATTTTTCCGCCTCTGGCTCGAAGACCCTTGACACAACCGCATGTCCAGTCGTCGGGAAGTGCGGGCAGGGGATGCAGTGTGCCATCTTCATCGCTTTGCAGCAGCATTTCACAGATACCGGCAGTGGCACCGAAATTTCCGTCGATCTGGAACGGAGGATGTGCATCGAACAGGTTGTAATA
>JAZLHZ010000265.1:0-3825 GCA_045617085.1 Clostridia bacterium | reverse complement strand
GAAACGACGAAGTAGGTCAGTGCGAAGTCGACGGTGGTGGCGCAGGGGCTGTTCTCGTCTGCACCGTTCAGGGCATAGATGCCCGGCTCGACCTTCATGGGCTTCTGAGGATCGGTGAAGATGTTCTGGCGCAGACCGAAGAGAGGCAGAGCCTGTGCATAGCTCATGCTGTCCATCACGATGATGGAGCCGTACTTCAGAACGAACATGGAAGCCAGAGCGGTCTGCATGTAGGCGTTGTTGGGAGCGACCTTGGAGACGTTCACGATGGAGGGATAACCGAAGGTACGATCCTTGTCCTTGATGGCAGCGCGGCGAACCTGAATGGCGTTGGCATAGGTGGCCTTGGCGTCAGCGCCGGTCACATCCAGCACCAGGTTCTTGTAGCCCAGAGCCTCGATGGCAGCGGTGGTATCATACAGAGCATCCAGATCGGGAGCGGAAACGCCCAGCAGAACGTCCTTGGACTTGGCCAGAGCGACCATATCCTTGTAGTTCTCGGGGGTAGCGCCGTTCAGGATGGGCTTCTCGGCTGCGCACAGCTCCAGAGCGGCAGCAGCGGCATCCAGATCGGTGCAGTCCAGGATCAGAGCTCTGCCGTGACCCATGGCCTTCTTGACCAGCTCAATGTAAGCATCCTTGCTGCCGGTGAAGCGGACGTTCAGCAGCTCGGTGTACATATGCTCACCGATACGGTCATAGCTGACCTGCTCGATCTCAACGATGCGCTCGTCGAAGCAGCCTTCGCAGACGTTCACGCCGAACAGGCTGTGGGAAACGAAGGTCTTGTCGTGACGGAACAGAACGGTCTCGCCGCCGAGGGTGTGCTCGGTCTCACCGGCGCCGAACTTCAGGGTCTTCATGGCGGGAGCATTGGCCTCGTTCAGGGTGGCCTTTGCGTCATCGGTCATGTACGGGCACTTGTCGATGCTGACAGAGCCCTGAGCAACCTTCATGGAGAAAGCCATGCAGGTGGGGTTACCGCATTCCTTGCAGTTGGTCTTGGGGGTAAGCTTGAAAATATCCAGTCCTTTGAGTGCCATTGTAACTTCCTCCTTTCTTTAGGTCAGATCCGCAATCAGCGCGGAGATGGTCTTCACGGACTCGGGGTGGCGCAGGATGACAGCGTTGGAACCGCCTGCCAGAACGGCAGCAGCGGTGGTGATCTCCATCATGATGCCGCGGGTCTCACGGTCGCCCCATTCGGGAACGTCTTCCTCGGAGACGATGGCTTCCTTGACGGACCATGCCTCGTCAGCCACGGGGGTGATGATGGGCTGCTGGAGCATATTGTCGTCCTGGGTCAGGGCGGCACCGCGGACGCGGTCCAGCGTGGAGGCAACGTACTCGAAGCCGTAGCCGGCAGCAGCGGAACCGACGTTCATGACCATGTTGTCGGCCTTGACGCCCATCTGGGAGATGACGACGTTCAGCTGCTTTGCCAGGTTGATGTCAACGGCGGACTCGGCAGAGACCTTCTGGTCGTAAGCGATGGCGGCAGCGGCGGAAACGGTCTTGTAGTTCTCGGTCTTGCAGGAGAGGAGCAGAACGTTCTTGCCCTGCAGAGCCTCAGCGATCTTCTCGAACAGGACGGCGTCCTTCTCGACGTTCTTGCTGCCCTGAATGGCCAGGGGGCAGTCGATCGCGCCGATGACTTCCTTGGCGATGGCGACGCACTCTTCCACGGACTTGTCAGCGCCGTTGGGATCTGCGCCTTCGAGAGACAGGGACACGAAATCAGCGCCGGGCAGCTCGGAAGCCTTCTTGGCGATTTCTGCCAGAGTCTCGCAGCCTGCGAAATACTCGGCGATGCCGGGGACGGTCTTGTCGTAACCGGAATCCGTGATCTGGAAACCGACACGAGCCTTGTTTGCGATGGGCGCGTCAAAGCTGTACAGCGGCAGAACGTTCTCGCCGCCGAGAGTAATTGCCTTGTCGCCCGTACCGATGGTCACTTCGTTGACCGTTGCGGTAAACTTCTGGGGTACACGCTTGAATGCCATAAAGTTTTTCTCCCTTCGTGGTTTGTCTTTTATTTTTATGATTAATTGAATAATCTTTCCGCAATTTCAACGACAGCCTTCTTGGCCGGATTGGTCAGAGGCAGACCCGTGGTGGGCTTGCCGCTGCTGTCGTACTCATAGACCGTCTCATCCTGCGGGATGACGCCGATGAGGTTCAGATCATGCTTTTCGATCTCTTCGCGGATGCCTTCGTTCAGCTCGCCGTTCGGGGCACGGTTGATGACCAGCGCCACCTTCTTCGGCTTCATTTCGATCTCCTCCACCAGCTCCGCGATGCGGGCCACGGCCTGCACGCCGCGGCGGGAGCAGTCGGACACCAGCACGATGTAATCCACGGACGGCAGGATGCCGCGGCTGATATGCTCCATGCCGGCTTCGTTGTCCACCACGATGTAACGATAGGCGCTCTGCAGCTTCTGAAGCTGGGTCTGAAGCAGACCGTTGACGTAGCAGTAGCAGCCCTTGCCCTGCGTCCGTCCCATGACAAGAAGATCGAAATCGTCCTCCTCCGCCAGCGCGGAGTTAAACTTCGCATCCAGATAGTCCTGCTTGGTCATCCCTACGGGAATGGGGCTGTTCTTCACAATATCCGCCGAAGCAACGATCTCGCGGATCTCGCCCAGCGTGGTCTCCACTTCGACGCCCAGCACCTCGTTCAGGTTGGAGTTGGCGTCCGCATCCACGGCCAGAACAGGTCCCATGCCCTGTCTGCACATCCAGTCGATGAGCATACCGCAGAAGGTGGTTTTTCCCGTGCCGCCCTTACCGGCAACGGCGATGGTACAAGCCATAGTATATCTCCTTCAACGCGTGTTTTTCCGTTTCCGTGCCGTTTTTTCCGGTCTTCACAGCTCCGGACACGGAAACAGGCTGTTCCTCCCGCTCCGGGAAGCACAGCATTTCACAAAATAATATTTTAATCCAGTTCCGGTACAAATGCAAGAGGATTTCAGCGATTTTCAGCTTTTCCGCTGGATCAGTCCTCTGTGAAGCTGAAGCGCTGGCGCAGACCGTCGATCACCACGTCGTAGATCAGCGCACCGCCCGCAGCGCAGTGCTTGTCCACCGTGATGTCGCTGCCGATCAGATACTCCCGGACGACCGCGTCCGGATCGTCGGTCTCCACCTCGCTGACGAACACATCCCGCATCTGATTGCGGGAGCAGTTATTGAAGATCTCCCGGATCAGCTCGTATCTCATCAGGCGCTCTGCGCTCCCTCGATGATGATCCGGTTTTCCACCAGATCCACGCTCTTCACCTTGCCGAATACCACGGTCTCAGCGCCCATGATATCGGTCAGGGTGATCTTCCCGGCCTCGTCGCGGACAGAGCTGACGTACTCTGCCAGCTTGGTCTGCTCCTCGCCGCGCTGTTCAAAAACGGTAGAAAGGCACATTTCTTCTCACTCCTGTTTCAGCTTGCTCAGCGCCTCGTCCAGCAGGGCGTTGCCCTCGCCGAACTTATCCACGGCGTCATGGATCATGGCGGCAGCTTCGGTCTTCCCGCTCGCCTCCAGCTTGTGGCAGAGCTCGTGCAGCTCCTCGGCGTGGTGGCGGTTGTGATCCAGCATATAGCCCATCAGCGCCATGGCCTGCTCGATGCTGTCAAAGCCCTCTGCGTCCCCGTGACTGTGGGTATGCTCGTGAGGATGAGAGTGCGCGTGGCTGTGCTCATGGGTATGCACCGTGCCGTCGGCATGGGTGTGCTCATGAGCATGGGTGTGGGAATGCTCGTGGTCATCGTGATGATGGAGAACCGGCAGTTCGTGTTTTTTCATAGTATAAGGCTCCTTTTCGCTC
>JAZLHZ010000264.1:0-3177 GCA_045617085.1 Clostridia bacterium | reverse complement strand
TCCGGCGCTGTCGTCGCTATCCAGCGTGTTTTCCACACTGTTAACCCCGACCGTCGTATTCAGGTTGTTCTCGTCGGCTTCATCTTCGGCGCATTCATCGAAGGTGCTGCAGGCTTCGGCACTCCCGCAGCTCTCGCTGCTCCTCTGCTCATAAGCCTTGGCTTCCCTCCCCTCTGCGCTGCAATCGTTGCCCTGATCTACAACTCCGTTCCCGTTTCCTTCGGCGCTGTCGGTACTCCTACCAACACCGCTGCATCCGTCCTGAAGCAGGTCGTTGAAGATGTCGGCGTTGACGGCGAGCTCTTCAAGCTGACCCTCGCAAAGTGGACCGCTATCGGCCACGCTGTCGCCTGTGTCTTCTTCGTCTTCATCGGCGTGTTCGTCATGTGCAAGATGTTCGGCAAGAACAAGTCCGGTAAGGACGCCTTCGCTGTCCTGCCCTTCTGTCTCTTTGTTTCCGTCGTGTTCGACGCAGTTTACCTCGCCATGGCAATCGGCTTCGGTCCTGAGTTCCCCTCTCTGATCGGTGCTATCGTTACCCTGTTCATTGCTCTCTTTGCTGCAAAGAAGGGTTTCCTCTGCCCCAAGGAAGTCTGGGACTTCGAAGACAGCTCCGAGTGGGATGACTCCTGGAAGTCCACCCAGGAAGTCAAGCAGGACGTTGACAATGGTATGTCCGCTGTCCTCGCATGGGTTCCCTACCTGCTCGTCGCTTTCATCCTTGTTGCTTCCCGTCTGAACTGGTTCAACCTGCAGGGTCTGCTCAAGAGCTCCGCAATGACTCTCAAGATCACCAACCTGTTCGGTCACGAAGGCATCAACTGGACCTGGAACTGGGGTTGGTGTCCCGGCGTGTTCCCCTTCATCTTCGTCTGCATCATCACCTGGTTCATCCATAAGATGCCCGGCGCAAAGGTCAAGGAAGCCTGCGTTGATACCTGGAATCAGGTTCTCGGCGCTGCAATCGCCATCGCATTCGGTGTCTCCATGGTTTACATCTACCGCAACACCAACATGGATGCCGCTATCGACAAGTCCATGCTGTACGTAATGGCTGAGGCTCTTGCAAACATCTTCAAGGGTGCTTACATCATCATCGCTCCCATCATCGGTGTTCTGGGCGCATTCATGTCCGGTTCCAACACCGTTTCCAACACTCTGTTCGCCGGCCTGCAGTTCCAGACTGCTTCCCTGGTACATATGTCTCCTGTCATCATCGTTGCTCTGCAGAGCATCGGCGGTGCAGCCGGCAACATGATCTGCGTCAACAACGTTGTCTCTGCCTGTGCCACCACCGGTACCACCGGCAACGAAGGCAAGATCATCAAGACCAACGCTGTGCCCTGCGCTATCTACTGCGTGATCGTTATCCTGGTTCTCGGCGGCTGCATCCTCGCCGGTGCAGATCCTCTGAACCTCGCTGCTCTGACCGCCTGATAGGTGCAAGATCGAGCGAAATCCTTATAAAATTGCAAAGAGCTGCTTCGGCAGCTCTTTGTTTTAAGGCTTAATAGTTAAAAAAATGACTCATTTTTCACGAAAATTGCTGTATTTGCACTTGCTTTGATTTCATCTTTATGGTATGCTGTTTTTATGGAAAATGTTTTGCAAAGCGCTTTCGTCCTGTCAAATACGCTCTGCATAAAATGACTCTTTGAAAACAATCTGAAAAGGAGATCACAAAATGGTTTACATTCCTTACGGCAAGAAAACGATCGAATTCGATGAAACCGGCTGCGGTGTTCTCACCTCCTCCATCGGCGAGCTGAAGGCAGAGGCTGACGGCCTCTCCATTGTCAAGGCTGCAATGGAAAACCCCATCGACAGCCCCAGACTCGCTGAACTGGCAAAGGGCAAGAAGACCTGCTGCGTTATCATTTCCGACCACACCCGTCCCGTGCCCAGCAAGGACATCCTGCCCAATATGTTTGCTGAGCTGAAGGAAGGCAATCCCGATATCGACATCACCCTGCTGGTCGCTACCGGCTTCCATCGTCCCACCACCAAGGAAGAGCTGATCAACAAGGGCGGCGAAGAGATCTACAACAGCTCCAAGATCGTGATCCACGATTCCCGTGATGCCGCCAGCAACGTCCAGGTCGGCATTCTTCCCTCCGGTGCTCCCTGCGTCATCGACAGAGTCGCCGCAGAGGCAGATCTGGTCGTATCCGAAGGCTTCATCGAGCCCCACTTCTTTGCCGGCTTCTCCGGCGGCCGCAAGAGCGTCCTGCCCGGCATCAGCGATCAGGTCACCGTTCTCGGCAACCATTGCAGCCGCTTTATCGACAGCGAGAATTCCCGCACCGGTAAGCTCGACGGCAACCCCATGCACGAGGATATGGTCGCTGCAGCCAAGTTTGCAAAGCTCGCTTACATAGTCAACGTCGTCATCGACGAGGAGAAGAAGACTGTCGCCGCCTTCGCCGGCAACTATGTCACCGCCCACAGAAAGGGCTGCGACTTCCTGCTCGGCTATGCCAAGGTAAAGCCCCAGTACGCAGACATCGTCATCACCTCCAACGGCGGCGCTCCCCTGGATCAGAACATCTACCAGTGCGTCAAGAGTATGTCCGCAGCCGAAGCTACCTGCAACCCCGGCGGCGTCATCATCGAGTGCGTCGAGTGCGCTGACGGCCACGGCGGCCAGTCCTTCTACGAGTCCCTGAGAGACTGCGAGAGCACCCAGGCTCTGTATGCTCAGTTCATGGCCACTCCGCAGGACAAGACCATCCCCGACCAGTGGGAAAGCCAGATCCTCGCCCGTATCCTCAACAAGTTCACTGTCATCATGGTTACCCGTCCCGAGCTGGAGACCATGGTCACCGAGATGAAGATGAAGTACGCTCCCTCCCTCGAAGCCGCTATGGCTATGGCCAAGGCTATGGGCAAGGAGTCCGTCACCGTCATCCCCAACGGCATCTCCGTCATCGTTGCCGAATAAGTGTTGCCGAATAAGTTTTTAATTTATATTTATATTAAAAAGGAGAAAACACAATGGCAGAGTACACTAAGATTACTCCCGAAATCGCCGCTGAGCTCAAGGGCTTCGTAGGCGAAGGCAGATTCTTCTACAGCGAAGATATCCCCGAGGATTATTGCCACGACGAAATGCCCATCTACGGCAAGCAGTTGCCCGAGGCAGTTCTCGAAGTCGAGACCACCGAAGAAGTTGCAGCC
>JAZLHZ010000263.1:0-2586 GCA_045617085.1 Clostridia bacterium | reverse complement strand
CGACGACGGAAAGGGCGTGCAGAGCGGCGACATGATGAAGGAGGCCATGCTGCGGGCCAAGGCGCTGGGCAAGGTGATCTCCGCACACTGCGAGGACAACACGCTGAACCACGGCGGCTACATCCACGACGGCAGCTATGCAAAGGCACACGGCCACAGGGGCATCAGCAGCGAGAGCGAATGGAAGCAGATCGAGCGGGACATCGCCCTGGCGGCGGAGACCGGCTGCAGCTATCATGTCTGCCACATCTCCTGCAAAGAGAGCGTGGAGCTGATCCGAAATGCCAAAAAGAAGGGCGTGGACATCACCTGCGAGACTGCGCCGCATTACCTGCTGCTGGACGAAAACGACCTGCAGGAGGACGGACGCTTCCGCATGGCGCCGCCCCTGCGCAGCACACAGGATCGGCTGGCGCTGATCGAGGGCCTGAAGGACGGCACCATCGACATGATCGCCACCGACCATGCGCCCCACAGCGCCGAGGAAAAGGCGAAGGGCCTGCCGGGCAGCGCCTTCGGCATCGTGGGCATCGAGACCGCCTTCCCGCTGATGTACACATATTTCGTAAAGACAGGCATCATCACGACGGAACGTCTGGTAGAGCTGCTGGTCGTCAATCCCCGGAAGCGGTTCAATATCCCGTTTGACGGATACACCGTGTGGGATCTGGATGCGGAAAGCCGGGTCGATCCCGCGACCTTCCTTTCCAAGGGAAAGGCAACGCCGTTCACCGGAATGAAGATATTCGGAGAATGCCTGCTCACCGCAGCAAATCACAAGATCGCATACTCCAAGTGAGCCCAAAGTCCCTTCCCAGCTCACTGGGAAGGAGGGACCGCCGCAGGCGGTGGGTAGGGCGGATAAAGTAATGCAGTTGGTGTAAACACCACTGTACATGCATCTCCAGCCCTATCCGTCTGCTGACGCAGCCACCTTCTCCACTGAGGTGGGGAAGGACTAACATGAAAAAAACAGAGCAGAAGGAGAGATATTTATGGCAAAGAGAACAGACATCAAGAAAGTACTGATCATCGGTTCGGGCCCCATCGTCATCGGACAGGCGGCGGAATTCGACTATGCCGGAACGCAGGCATGTTTGGCACTGAAGGAAGAGGGTTATGAGGTCATCCTCTGCAACTCCAACCCCGCCACCATCATGACGGATACCTCCATCGCCGACAAGGTGTACATGGAGCCGCTGACGCTGGAGTACATTGCAAAGATACTGCGCTACGAGCGCCCCGACGCCATCGTTCCCGGCATCGGCGGTCAGACGGGTCTGAATCTTGCCATGCAGCTGGAAAAGAAGGGCGTGCTGAAGGAGTGCGGCGTGGAGCTGCTGGGCACCTCCAGCGAGAGCATTGAGCGTGCCGAGGACAGAAAGCTGTTCAAGGAAATGTGCGAGCAGATCGGCGAGCCCGTCATCCCCTCCGAGATCACCTATAATATTGACGAGGCCAAGGCGGCAGCCCTTCGCATCGGCTATCCCGTGGTGCTGCGTCCCGCCTTCACCCTCGGCGGCACCGGCGGCGGCTTTGCCAATGACGAAAATGAGCTGGCCGAGATTGCAGAAAACGGTTTCCGCCTGTCTCCCGTCCATCAGATCCTCGTCGAAAAGAGCGTCCGGGGCTTCAAGGAGATCGAGTTTGAGGTCATGCGTGACGAGAGCGACCATGCCATCACCATCTGCGGCATGGAGAACATCGACCCCGTGGGCGTGCATACCGGCGACTCCATCGTCGTGGCGCCCATCCTTTCCCTGACCGATCACGAGCTGAAAATGCTGAACGACAGCGCCATCAAGATCATCAAGGAGCTGAAGATCGCCGGCGGCTGCAACGTGCAGTTCGCACTGAAGCCCAACTCCGACGAATACTACCTCATCGAGGTCAACCCCAGAGTATCCCGTTCCTCCGCCCTTGCCAGCAAGGCCAGCGGCTATCCCATCGCCAGAGTCACCGCCAAGATCGCCCTCGGCATGCTGCTGGAGGACATCCCCGTTGCTGGCGGCAATGCGGGTATCGAGCCGCAGCTGGACTACATCGTGGCGAAGTTCCCCCGTTTCCCCTTCGACAAGTTCGCCACGGCGCCCAATATCCTCGGCACCCAGATGAAGGCGACCGGTGAGGTCATGGGCATTGGTTCCACGCTGGAAGAATGTATGCTCAAGTCTGTCCGTTCTTTGGAAACGGGCGTCTGCCATTTCCATCTGGCCAAGTTTGACGATTGGTCTGATGATAAAATTTTGTCTTATCTGCGCATCTTCCACGATGATAACGTGTACGGCGTGTTCGAGATGCTGCGCCGCGGCGCGACCATCGAGCAACTGCACGAAGTGACCGAGATTACGGAGCTGTTCCTGGAATCCTTCCAGCGCATCGTGAAGATGGAGGAAGAAATCAAGATCAACGTTAATTCGCTGGAAACCCTGCGCCGCGCCAAGGTCATGGGCTTCTCCGATAAGTATATTGCCAAGCTGTGGCATCTGGATGAAATCGAAATCTACCAGAAGCGCAAGAATAATCACACCATTCCTATTTTTAAGATCGTGGATACACTGCATACCGGCAAGTACATCGCTTACT
>JAZLHZ010000262.1:0-5482 GCA_045617085.1 Clostridia bacterium | reverse complement strand
GGGTATAGAGCTTCGCATAAGGCTCTGTATCCCCATCGTGATAGCACCAGACGTTGGGCAGTTCGATTCTGCCGGTATAAAAGTAATCAAACGCCGTCATCAGCTCCGCCATGGTGGTGGGAGCAGAAGGATTGCGGTAATTCGGCTTGCCGATATAGTCTGATTCCAGCCAATCCGAGAATTTCGCAGAATAATAGTTCTCCGTTACAGAGGAGCTGACGGAGATGAGATCCATCAGGTAATAGATGCTCCCGATTGAGGTAACGGTGCCGGAGCTTGATGCATCACCAACAGTGCTCCAATACTGATAAGTGCTGATATCTCCACTCGTGGGAAAATCATATGTTAATGTGAAAGTCTTGTTCTCGTTTACTGACACGCTTGCAGCATCCTTATAGGAAATATATCCGGAGTTCGTTGATGCATAACGCAGTTTAACTGTTCTATTTTTACTGGAGCTGTTTTTGCCGCTTACCGTGATTGTTGCCGTTTTATTTGTCTCATTCCATGTGACAGTCACCGGGGTGTCAACTGCATCTGTTGCACCAATCACAAGCTCTGTTCCATCCACAAAAACGACAGTCAGCATCTCATGCGTCAGGAATGCCTGCAGCGAGGTCAGCAGCCAATCTCCGTCCTCGGTCGGTTCTACCCGAAGAAGTGACGGGTTGCTGAATACGGCACTCTGGACATCGGAGACGTTTGCCTCGATGCCCAGCTCTGCGAACAATGTACTTAGCCGCATAGCTTCCATGCCGTTCATGCTGCACTCATGATCCGCATAACTGAAGTCTACCGTAAATGAGGTATACAGAATGTAGACAGAGAAACCTTCCGCATTGAAAACAACGTCGCCGTTTTCGTCCTTCTGCACCTCAACACTTGTCACGTTGTCTGTTCCGTCCTCAACGTGAGCAAGACCGATACTGCGCCCGCTATCAAGATCCAGCTCCGGTTGTCTTACGGTCACACTGACCGTACCGTTCGGCTGCCATTCTGCACCTTCCACCATAATCTTGATATCATAGGCGACATAACCCGTCATCAAGGCTGCTCTCTCCGCACCGAAATAGGCAGCAAGCTCCTCTTCGGAAAGCGTGACAGCTTCGATTACCGCTTCGGCGTTTTCGGGCAGTCTGCCGCTGATCACAGCTACTGCACCGTCGCTTGCCGGCTCTGATTCGATAACGGTATCCTTAAGCCAGCATACCATAAACGCATCAGCGGTTCTTGCTTCTGCAAGGATCGTCTCAATCGGGAAAGCTATTGTGCAGTTTGCGGCACTGGCAGGGTCATTGACGAGGATCATTCCATCCTCCGTCACACCTCTCAGCACAATGTAATGGCCCTGATTGGTAAAGATGCCCTTACCCATATGAGCAATTACTGGGTAGCCTTCGTTCAGTGCTTCGATGATCGCACTTGCGCTGTTTGCAATCCATTCACTGCGAATGCCGTAGGATTCTGCAAACCAGCTCAGCGTATCATGGCTCAGACCGTTTCCGTAATACCGACCGTTTTCTACTGCACTGCGGAACAAGACATATGGATTCTGCTCGGTATTCTCTGTCAGATAAGCAATTACCATGGACATGCTTGCCGCTCCGCAGCCGGAACTGGCAACAGACCTCGGTATACCATCCACAACGCATACTTCTGCCGGATAGTCGCCCTGGAACAAACGAGGAATCGCCATACCGGGTTCATCGCTGTATACCACACCGGTCCATACTGTATCCTCGGATTCGGTAATAACGATCTCGGTTTCTTCGTCAGCCTCATCTACGGGAGACTGATCTTCCTCCGTTGCCTCAGCATCAGCTTCTACACATTCTTCCGTATGTATATGCTCCGCAAGCTCGCATACCAGTTCGCCTGCTTCGTCATAGCATTCTTCATTGTGTGTATGCTCTTCAAGACCGCAGATATACACGACTTCTTCGGAATCAGCCTCTTCTGTGGCTCTTGCTATGCACTCATCGGTATGCACATGCTCCGTAAGCTCACATACCAGTTCGCCTGCTTCATCGTAGCAGTCTTCATTATGCATATGCTCTTCAAGGCCACAGATGTATACAACTTCTTCGGGAACATCTGTTGTCTCAGGTGCAACTGTCTCATCAGACTCGGAAGGTACTTCCAGTTCAGTTGTTTCTTCGGGCTCTGTAGAAGTTTCAGGAACTATCGTCTCCTCGGGTTCCACAGAAGCTTCGGGTTCAGTCGTTCCTTCAGGCTCTGTCGTTGTGTCGGGAACTATTGTCTCCTCGGGTTCCGCAGAAGCTTCGGGTGCTGCTGTCACCTCAGGTTCTACAGATACTTCGGGCTCTGCCGATGTATCAGGAGCTATTGTCGTCTCTGACTCGGATGATTCTTCGGTTATGTCGCTGTCTTCTGCTATTTCATCTTCGTAATCGTATTCGGGATTATGCGGCATAACACCGTAACCGATGATTTTGTCATCAGTAATCTGATACCATTCTGTATTTACGCTTCCGTCTCTGCTCTCTATTGTATAGATCTCTTCATCATTTGCCTTGTAGATTATGCCGACATGATCAGCTTCCTCATCCTTTTTATCCCGATCAATAAACACCAGATCACCGGGAACAGGGATATAATCTTCAGCTTCCTCATACAAGCCATAACTCTTCAGGTTCCCTATCCATTCTTCACAGCCATTGCATACCGGCATCGCATCTTCCGGGATATCGGCATAGCGAATACAGAATGCACAGAAGGCTGCATCCCATTCATCATACGACTTGCCTGCCCAGGCTCCGTAACGTGTATATCCGTGCTTTGTCTGTCCGTCTTCCAGGACCTGATAATTCCTTTCACTCTCCCGATAACCAATCTGTGTCTTTGCAACCGCTACAACATCTTCATTCCAGTTACCCGTCAGTTCCAGGTCATCAGTAATCCGCTTCCAGACATCTTTATTCTCAACATCCGCATTCGGATCAGAGTAACACTGCAGAATGTGCGTATGCAGTTCACGGGTGCATACCAGTGTACGTTCCGCTTCATAACATTCGTCTGTATGAACATGCCCTTCCGGAATATCGCAAACCAGAGTTGCTTCATCTGCATAGCAATCACCACCATGATGATGGCCTTCTGTTTCCTCCATACCGCAGATCAGTTCATTTGTAACCGCATAACAGGAATCTCCATGATGATGGCCTTCTGTTTCCTCCATACCGCAGATCAGTTCATCTGTTACTGTATAACAGGAATCTCCATGATGATGACCTTCCGACTCCTCTATACCGCAGATCAATTCTTTTGTTACCGTATAACAACCGTCTTCATGATGATGTGCTTCCTTTTCTTCCCGGCCACATACCAAGACATAATTCGTCTGGTAACAATCATCTTCGTGCTGGTGTTCCGGATCCTCATTTGCACAAACCAACTCACTGACTGCTTCATAACAGGAATCGTCATGCCTATGACCATCCGTCTCTTCTTTACCGCAAGTCAGTTTTCTGTTTTCACAATAACATACATCCGTATGGGTATGTCCTTCCGATTCCGGCAGTGTACATGTCAATTCCGTGTTCTTACAATAGCATTCATCTGAATGCGTATGCCCTTCAGTCTCGAGCAGAGCACATATCAGCTCTTTATTCTCGCAATAACACTCACCTGTATGAGTATGCCCTTCTGTTTCAGACAATCCGCAAGTCAAAACAGACCGATGTTCATAGCACATTTCATCGTGAAGATGGTTCTCCGGAATACCGCATATCAAGGTTCGAGTCTCTTCATAACAGCCATCATCCAAACTGTGCTCAATATGCTCTACATACCCGCAGTATGTTTCGGTTTCCTGTGTGATTGCAGGTAATGACATCACATAATTTGTGCAAAACAACACCATTGCGGAAAGAAGTGCTACAACTCTCTGTCTCCGCTTCTGCCGATTGTATTTGCTGATTTGTTTCTTTAGCTGTTTTTCCATGTTTTGCTCCACTCTCAGCCGATTCTCCCGATACTGTTAAACGGCCATACCCGAAATACGATTCTGCCGACAATTTGATCGGCAGGAATACAGCCTACTGCTGTATTTCTACTGTCTTGCGAAGTGCCGCGATGATCGCCCATAACGAAATAGCGATCGTCACCCACCTGATACGGTAACTGTATATTGCAATCTCCAAATGCTTTCTCGCTCACATACGGTTCTTCCAGTTTTTTCTTGTCTACATATACATTTCCTTCAGAGTCTATATTGACCCATTCGCCGGGTCCCGCTATTATTCGTTTGACCAGCAGCTTGTTATTGTACCAAAGCGCTACAACATCCCCGTTTTCGAAGGAAGATCCCTTGAGTGCTACAACTATCTCGCCCTCAGTAATCGTGGGCGTCATTGAAGTACCGTAAATTCGAAATACGGGAATCCACATTGTCGCTACCAATACAGCTATCGCCGCTACAACGATCAATGTATATATCGTGCTTCGGAGTATTCGTCCATATTCCTTTTTATGGTTCTGACGCCGAAGTTCTGCCGCCAGCTGCTGTGCACTTGGCAGATCCATCGTTTGCTTTTCTTTCATTTCAGCCGTTCCTTCTCCAGAATTTGCCGTGTCCCTTATTATTATCCGTTTGTGATGTGGATTCTTCTTTTTCCCGCATTGCTCGATCAACAGCTTCAGATATCATCTGTGCTATATGCTCATGTGCATTTGCTTCAATCTCTTCTGCATGTACCTTTGCTGTATCAATTATTCCCTGTGCTTTTTGACATGCACTCGCTTCGATCTCATCTGCACGCTTCTTTGCAGCTTCTACCGTTTCCTGCGCCTTCTGACGAGCTTTTTCCAATTCCAGTGCACATTGTTCTTCTTTTTCTCGAATACCCTTTAGATACTCATCTGCTGCTGACTGAGCTGATGCAAACACATTACTCAGACTGAGCGCTGCTTCCGCAATTGAACCGGCTTCTTCCATTTTTATTGTCCAGTCGTCCAATCGTTTCTGAAGCTCCTCTTTTTTTGCTGTCTGCTCATCAATCCGTTGTGCCTGCTCTGTCATAATTTCCAGCAGTTCATTTCGCTTCAGTTTTCGCAGTTCTTTCTCGGTCATTTTACTTTTCCTCCAGCAGGTTAAAAACACTCTTCAGATATACGATAGACATTGATTTCGCAAATGTATTCATTCTGCGACACGCAACCTACAATAATAGTCAGTATCATTATATCCCATTTATCTACCTTTTGTCAATAGCTTTTTTCGTAAAAACGGAATGGAGATCATGAAATATTACGATTGTTGTATTACGCATATGTAAATCGGCAGTAGAATGAATAAGCCGTCAGAATAGTCGTCAAAAATGGGGATTTTCCTTCAGATTCATGATACAATTGATCCGGCAAGTACAATAAAAAGGAGGTACTTATGAATGGCCAGAAAGGGAGAGAACATTTACAAACGGAAGGATGGGCGATATGAAGGGAGGTATGTGATCGGCAAGAA
>JAZLHZ010000261.1:0-2238 GCA_045617085.1 Clostridia bacterium | reverse complement strand
GAAAGAAGACAAGGAATATGAGCAACTGACGATGAAGGAGATGTTTGACCCGTTTACGGGTGAGCCGGTAACGAGAGACAAGAAGTAAGCCCGAGGAGGGCAGTCGGTAAAAGAGGGCGAATGGAAGAGCCGCTTTAGCGGTTGCCCGAAAACATGGTGCGGTTGGTAGGTCTTCGGAGCGCATGAGCGCTGCCGGCACCATGCCCTTATAGGGCTAAGTCAAACCACCGGCTAAGCCGGTGGTCATGATTGCAAAAAAAAGTTGAAAATGCTGTTGCCCTCCCGGAGTAATAACTCGTATAAAGAGGCACAGAAAACGAAACACAAGTTACAAATAAGGGAGGACAAGAACATGAAAGACATCAACATCAAGAAAGCGGTCGCTCTGATCCTGGCACTGTTGGTCGGGATACTGAGCATGAATGCGGCGTTTGCCAAGACCACCGTCACGGAGGAGCAGGTCTCCTCGGAAGAGGTCTGGTTCGACGAGGGCGAGGCGAGGCTCAAGGAGCTGAAGAAGCAGGGCTGGGAGCCTGTTCCCGGCAGGAACGCCGTCAGCATGACCGAGGGCAATGTGACTACGATCGTCACCAACATTCCCACCGGCTACGGCGAGCGCATCAGCCCCGAGGTGTACACCTCGAAGAAGTTCCCCAGCCGTGAAGAAGCCGAGAAATGGATCGCAGACAACAGCCTGGTACAGACCAACATCGAGCGGTTCAAAACCACCGGCACTGCGGGAGCTGCCGTATACGGCTATACGACCTTTGAGCAGGCTGAGGCGGCTCGTATCGAAAAGTTGAACTACTACTACATGCTCAACGAGAACAAGATGGACTGGAAGGACGGCTTCATCGTTGGCGAGCTGGGCGGCGTATCCGACCGTGTGTACAAGCAGAACATCTTTGAATGGACCGACATTCCCTACATGGCAAACATCGGCGTGCTCACCGCAGAGAAGAACGTCACCGCGATCTGCAGCACGATCCAGAACAGAGTTGCAGCCTTCTGTGATGTCGAGATCGGCAATGTCTCCGTGGGGATCAAGCACATATCCGACTTTGCCGACCTGCCCCTGAACGTGGATGTCGTGGCGGAGAAGCCCGGCGAGACCGATGCGGAGTACCGGTTCACGATGCAAGTGCAGGAGACCGAGGACGCCGGTAAGGTCAGCATCTATCCGCTTTCCGGCAGAGTCCGTACGAAGTTGATCAATGCCGATACCGACGATCCCGAAGCCTGCGAGTTTGATTTCTACGAGCTGCGCTACGCCTTCCTGTATCAGGCCAGCGGCCGCAAGTGCGCCTACGGCCAGCGTGCAGAACTGACCGTGACCAGACGGACAGTGGAGGAGACTCCCGATGAGGAGATGACTCCGCTGGATGAGCTGCTGCTCAGCTGCACAGTCACCTGGCAGACCGAGGACGGTGCGTACACCTGCTGCGGCATCCGCCTGGAGGACGGGACCCGTGCGACGCAGTATTACAGCAATGAGACCGGCGAGCTGGTCGCAACAGTGCCCATGAGGTGATCCTCACCATAAAAAAGGAGCCGAACAAGCTCCTTTTTTTCGTGCTCATTTATCAAGCAGCCAATCTAATGCGTAGAGCTGCCGGATCCCGTTGTGAGTCATCGGCGGGTCATTGTCGAGCGTCAGCAGATATTTGGCGTTGTGGTCGGGGATTCCGTTCAGCGGCTCCAATTCCCGTTCCAGCGTAGACGGCTCTCTGACGCTCAGGGCGACCTGATAGTACTCCGTGCCGCCGTCATTGATGCAGACAAAGTCGATCCCGCCGTCGTTCTGCTTTCCGACATACACTTCATTGCCGCGGCGCAGCAGCTCCAGATAGACGACGTTTTCCAGAATGTGTCCCATGTCTGCGGGTTTGGTGCCAAGCAGATAACGCAGACCTATATCCGAGAGATAATACTTCTCGCCGGACTGCAAAAGCTGTTTGCTCTTGACATCGTATCGAGATGCCCGATATAATACAAAGCTCTCGCACAGAGCTTCGAGATAGGAATCGACGGTATGTACCGATATCCCCTTGCCGCTGCTTTTCAATGTGTTGGCGATCTTGGTGGAGGAGCAGAGAGTGCCGATATTGTCGAACATGAACCGGATGACGGTTTCCAGCGTGCTGACATCGGCAATGCGTTTCCGTCCGACGATATCCTTCAGAACGATGGAGGTATATATGCCGTCCAGATAGGTGAGGATGTCCTTGCGTTTTTCCA
>JAZLHZ010000260.1:0-10078 GCA_045617085.1 Clostridia bacterium | reverse complement strand
CACCATACTGTACTCATGATCCCTCACCTCTGTTCTCTCTTTTCTACGAGTTAGTTTAACACAACTAACTCGAAATGTCAATCCCATATTACGCTAAAAATACGTAATTTGATACATTTTCAGCTGAAATACGATGGAGTCACGTTTCAGCCGATACTTTTTGCTTGACAAAGCACAAATTTTCGGCTATAATACGATTGAATCTTATTTTAGCCGAAGGAGGTGTATCGTTACGACATACATCAAAAGAGACATCGAGGCACAGATCATTGAACTGACAAAGGAGTATTCGGCTCTGCTCGTAACCGGACCGAGACAGGTCGGCAAAACCACTGTCCTGCGTCAGCTGGCCGAGGGGAATCGGGATTATGTATCACTGGACGACCTGGAGCAGCGTTCTCTGGCGGTCAACGATCCCGCCCTGTTTATCCAGCTGCATCAGCCGCCGGTATTCATTGATGAGGTACAGTATGCACCGCAGCTTTTTCCGTATATCAAAATGGCGATCGACAACGGTGCGCCTGCCGGTTCCTACTGGCTTACCGGCTCACAGGCTTTCCGCATGATGGAGCTCGCCCGGGAATCGCTTGCCGGACGTGTTGCGATCCTGCACATGCCGGCCATGTCACAGCATGAGCTGTTCGGAAGCGGAAACACCTGTCCGTTTTCTCCGGATATCCCGCTGATACAAAGGCGAAAGCTCTCACATGCTCCTGCAGATATGCCGGAAATTTACCGGCGTATCTGGCGGGGTGCACTGCCGGGGATCGCCACCGGCAAATACGGCAGCAATGAGGTATTCTATTCCAGCTATATGCAGACCTATGTGGAGCGGGATATATCCGAAATCATGCCCGGCGTGGACAAGCTGATTTTCAGTGATTTTATCCGTGCTGCCGCCTGCCGTATCGGCCAGCTGCTGAACATTCACGACATTGCACAGGATGTGGGCGTTTCCGACGACACCGCCAAGCGATGGCTGCTTGCACTGGAAAAGTCGGAGATCATTTTCTATCTGCGCCCCTATTCCAACAATCTGCTGAAGCGCACAGTAAAAACTCCGAAGCTGTATTTCTTCGATACCGGACTGGTCGCTTATCTGACCCGGTATTCCTCTCCGGAAATTCTGATGAACGGTGCACTCAACGGAGCGATCCTTGAAAACTATACCGTACTGGAGATCATCAAGAGCTACGTCAACGCCGCACGAGACTGCCCAATGTGGTTCTATCGTGACAGAGACAACAAGGAGATCGACATGGTCATCGAAGCCGACGGACAACTGCATCCGCTGGAGATCAAGCGCTCCGTCAATCCCGGCACCGAGCTGACCGGCGTGTTTTCACTGCTGGACAAGGGGACTCTGCTCAGAGGCACCGGCGCACTGTTGTGTATGCGGCCCGATCTCTCCGCCATTGATTCCAAGAGTCTGCTGATCCCGATCTGGATGATATAACAAAAGTCACCGTCTTCCCCGAAACCAACGGGAAGACGGTGATGTTTTATCTTACGTCAAACGAGAACAGATGGCAGTTTTCGTTGCCCCACGTCTGCATGGGGATGAGGCGGAGCTTTCGGAAGCTTCCGGAAATATCGACGGGGCAGAAGCGCTGGCGGTTGTTCTTTTCTTCATACAGCACCGTGACGGTGCCGTCCGCCTTTTCGCCCTCGATTCGGAACGCTTTGGTCAGCGTCTTTGCCACATATGCATCCGGCCATCCTGACAGGCGGTTATGTAGCATATTGCGGTTGCGCCGGGATTCCTTTTCCGGCTGGGTCGCGCGGTCCAGGTCGCCGTCAAATATGATGCGGACATGGTGCAGGGGCTGCTCGCTGCCGACATCGTACTCGATGGCGGAGCCGAGCGGCACGGTCGCACCGTTGTCGTCGTCGCCGATGGGTCGGTCGAGGCCGTTGCGCAGGTTCTCGGCATCTGCGGACTCGCAGGTCAGCTTGGCAGAGAGAGTCAGCTGCGGCACTTCCCTCTTATTGAAAGGCAGATAACAGTCGTCCTCCATCAGGGTCTGCTTGAGTTCCCCGATAAAGCCCTCATATACGCCTCTCGGAGAGATCTTCTCCCGCACGGCGATGGCTGCGGCGGTGCCGACAGCCTGACCGATGGTGGCGCAGGTGGCCATGACCCTGGTGGAGCTCATGGCGGTATGCGTAACGGAGATATTCCTGCCCGCAAACATCAGGTTGGCGATATTCCTCGAATACATGCTGCGGTACGGAATGCCGTAGGGCGAGGGTGCGGGATGGTAGATCGTCGGCGGCTCCTTGGTGAGGAAGCCTGCCGGATGATGGTCGTCCATGCTCCAGCCGCCGTAGGCCACGAGGTCTTCAAACCTGCCCTCGGCCCGCACGTCCTGCTGCTTCATGATGTAGTCGCCCACGTACCGGCGGCTTTCCCGTTTGCCGGGGAGTATGCCCACCCAGTCAAGATGCCAGTTCTTGTTCTTTTCCACGTTCTCCGGGTCGTTCTTGACATAGTCCCAGATGCCGTAGGCGGTCTTCAGCAGCTCGTTGCGCAGGGCTTCGGTGTCGGCGATGCTGTCGTTCTCGCCGCCCAGCTCCAGATACCAGAAGTTCTCGTTGGGCTCGCTCATATCGGGCACACGGTAGGGCAGCAGATCCTCCTTGGTGTACTTATATGCCCACTCGGGAGGAATGTAGGTATTGGGCGTTGTCTCCTGACGGGCCTGAAGCATACAGCTCATGCCCATGGTCTTCCGGTCGGCTTCGACGGGAGCGATGTCCTCGCCGAACTCTTCCCTCGCCTCTCTGCCGAAGCGGTACTCTGCGCCGGTCAGAGGCGCCAGCACGCTGTCGCCGGAGCAGTCGGCAAACAGGTCGGCTTCGACCTTGTGGAAGGTCTGTGTCGTCATCTGCCAGCCGGTCACGGAAACGATGCGGTCTCCGTCCATCTCGCAGGCATTGCAGGAGCAGTTCAGCAGCAGCTCCACGTCGCTTTCAAAGGCGACCTTCTCGTACATGATGCCGTCCCACACGGAGTAGTTCCTCGTGGGGTTGCGGTACATGTTTTCCAGCTCCAGCTCCTCAATGATGCCGGTTTCGTGAACATTTTTGCCGTGGGCGCCGCAGACCCACATGCGGACCTCGCTGGAGGCATTGCCGCCCAGCATCGGGCGCTCCTGCATCAGAAGCACCTTGGCGCCATGTCTTGATGCCGCTACGGCGGCGCAGAGACCGGATAAGCCGCCACCCACCACGCAGAAATCGACATGGTGGGTGATGGTCTTGAATCCGTCTCTCGAAGAAACGGTCATATTCATAATCACTTGCCCAGCATGGCAGCGCCGATGATACCGGCGTCGTTGCCGAGAGTAGCCAGCTCCACGTGTGCATGGGGCATGGACTTATAGAAGATCAGCTTTTCGAGCTTCTCACGGACGGGCTGGATCAGGAACTCGCCGGCTGCGGACACGCCGCCGCCGATGGCGATGATCTCGGGATCGATGAAGTTGATGATATTGACGAGGCCGACGGCCAGATAGTAGGTGTAGCGGTCGAACACCTCAAGAGCTGCGGCATCACCGGCCTTGGCGGCATCGATGACGGTCTTGGCGGAGATGTTCTTGGCAGCAGCCAGAGAGGACTCGGGATGCTTTGCAGCCGCCTCGGTGCCCATGCGGATCAGCGCAGTGGCGGAAGCATATCTCTCCCAGCAGCCTCTGTTGCCGCAGGTGCACTGCTCGCCGTCAACGACCACGATCATGTGGCCCAGCTCGCTGCCGACGCCGTTGAAGCCGGAATACACCTTGCCGTTCAGCACGATGCCGCCGCCGACACCGGTGCCGAGGGTCAGGAACACGCTGCTCTTTGCGCCTGCGGACACACCGGCGACGTTTTCCGCCAGTGCGGCTACGGTGGCGTCATTGTCCACGTATACGGGCTTGTCGATGATCTTCTGCATCAGCTGAATGACGGGAACGTCATGCCAGCCGAGGTTGGTGCAGAAAGGCACCACACCGGTGCGGGGATCCAGCACGCCGGGAATGCCGATGCCGACGGACTTGACCTCGTCCATCGCCACGCCGCTCTTCTCGATGGCCTTCAGCGCCAGCTTTGCCATATCGGCGACCACGGCCTCGTGACCTCTTTCCACCTTGGTGGGACAATCGACCTTGCTGATGATCTTGCCTTCCTCATTGACTACGCCGGCCTTCAGGTTGGTTCCGCCGACATCGATACCTACATAATACATTCTGATTTTCCTCCTGTGTTTATACTGTATATCTGCTCACTCCAAAGCGGCGAATTCGAGGCTCTCCTGCATCCGCTTTTCCAGCTCTTTTGCTGCGGAATAGCCCTGCTGCTTCAGCGTAAGGTTGCGGGCGGCGACTTCGAGAACGACGGCGACATTTCTGCCCGGACGGATCGGCAGCAGCACATACGGCAGATCCACGTCCAGAATGTTCTTGGTCTTGTCCTCCAGTCCCAGCCGGTCATATTCCTTATCCTTGACCCAGTGCTCCAGATGAACCACCATATCGATGGACTTGTCCTCCACCACGGAGCCGATACCGAACATCGTGGCAACGTTGATGATGCCGATGCCCCGGATCTCCATCAGGTTGCGGACGGATTTGGGCGCACGGCCCATCAGCTTGTTGGCGGAGACCCGGCGGATATCCACCACGTCATCGGCCACCAGACGATGGCCCCGCTTCACCAGCTCCAGTGCGGCCTCGCTCTTGCCGACGCCGCTTTCGCCGGTGATCAGCACGCCCACGCCGTAGACCTCGACCATGACGCCGTGCACGGAGGTGGAAGGCGCCAGATAGTCGTTGAGGAAGAAGATCAGCTTTGCGACCAGCTGGGTCGTCTCCTCATCGCTGCGGTACATGGGGATCTCCCGTTCCCGTGCCAGCTCCACCAGATCGTCCAGTCCGTCCAGTCCGCGGCACACGATGATGCAGGGCAGCTTGTAGCCGGTAAATATCTCCAGCCGCTCCCGTCTCGTGGCGGGATCCAGCGATTCCAGATAGCTGATCTCGACCAGGCCCAGTATCTGCGGCCGCTCGGAGGCGAAATGCGACCAGTAGCCTGCAAACTGGATACCGGGACGGTTGATATCGCTCTTTTCGATATTCAGCTTCCCGTTCTTGCTGGGCACCAGCTCGGTGAGCTTCAATGCCTTTATCATTGCAGCGGTGCTGACCATATTATTCTATCTCTCCCTTGAGCAATTTTTCGATGACGACTGCCACGCCGTCCTCATCATTGGACGGAGCGATGATGTCTGCCGCCGCTTTGACCTCCGGCACCGCATTGCCCATGGCGACTGCCGTGCCTGCCCATTGCAGCATGTCCAGATCGTTGAGCCCGTCGCCGAAGACCATGACCTCGCTGACGTCGATATGCAGCAGCCCGGAAAGCTTTTCCAGTGCCGCCGCCTTGCCCGCCTCGGGGCTGACCATTTCCATCAGATGCGGCTGCGAGGTGTTGATCTTCACCCTTCCTTCAAAGCGCTTCCGCATGACCGGCAGGAATTCTGCGATCCGCTCCGGCTCGTCGATGGCCAGCATTTTCGGCGTGTCGAAATCCAGCCATTCGGAGGTCTTCTTTCCGATGACCAGCATATCGGGCGAAGGCTTCAGCATATCCCGATACGCCACGGCAAACCTGTTAGCCGTTTCCGTCGTGAAGGAATTACCGGTATAAGCCTGTATCTGCAGATCGTTTTCCTCGCAGAAGGCAGCGATCTCCCTCGCCAGCTCCGCCCTGATCGGCAGGCTTGTGATCGTCTCGCCGGTGACGGCATCCACGACCAGTGCGCCGTTATAGCACAGCATAGGGCCCTTCAGTTCCAGCTTATCCACGAAATCCGTCATCACGCAGGGCATTCTTCCCGAAGCCAGCACGAACAGGATGCCCGCCGCCTGTGCAGCCTTCGCTGCCGCAACGGTGCGCTCGGTCAATTGTCTCTTTTCGTTCAGCAATGTTCCGTCGATATCGACGGCAATCATCTTAACCTTCACTGTTTCTCTGCTTTCTTTCAGCGCAAGGTGCTCCCCTCCCGAAGAGAAGCGCACCTTGCACAAATCTTTTCTGTTTTACGGATTATCTCTTGGCCATGACGTCGGCTTCGTACTGCTTGACCTGCTTGATCCAGCCCTCGCCGCAGGGAACGTTCTGCTGCTCGCAGAATGCATTCCATACAGCTGCGAAGGGCAGGCTCTTGGCCTCCTCCTGCAGAGCAAGACGCAAGGTCAGGTCGCCGTCAGCCTCTGCCTTGCGGATGAGGGCGGAAGGAGCCAGATAGGCCTTCAGGATGGCCTTGCGGGCATTGCGCATGCCGATGACCCAGGCGGCGAGGCGGTTGATGGAGGCATCGAAGTAGTCCAGTGCCACGCATACACGATCCTCATAGCCGTTGTAGATGATCTCGTTCATGATGTTCTGCAGCTCGTCATCCAGCGTGATCACGTGGTCGCTGTCCCAGCGGACGCCGCGGGAAACGTGCAGCAGCACCTTGTCGAGGAACTGCAGGCAGGCGCTGATCTTGGCGCTGATAACCTCGGTGGGATGGAAGTGACCGGCATCGAGGGTGACCATCTTGTTTCTGCTCATGGCATAGCCCATCATCAGCTCGTGGGAGCCTACGGTGTAGCTTTCCAGACCCAGTGCGAACAGCTTGCTCTCAACGCCCTCCAGCACGTACTTCTCGTCGAGCTTCTCGGCGAAGATCTCGTCCAGAGACTTGATCATTCTGGCACGGGGAGCTGCGGTGTCGGCGGGAGTGTCCTTGTATCCGTCGGGCATCCAGTAGTTGATGACGCAGGGCTTGCCCAGCTGCTTGCCGAACTCGGTGCCGATCTCACGGCAGCGCTTACCGTGCTCGACCCAGAACTTGCGGACGTTCTCGTCGGGGCTGGACAGGGTGAAGCCGTCCTTGACCATGGCATGACCGAAGTAGGTGGGGTTGAAGTCCAGACCGATGTCCTTCTGCTTTGCCCAGTCGACCCAGCCCCGGAACTCATCGATGGTGTAGGCGTCACGGTCGATCTTCTTGCCGTTCAGCTCGGCATAGCTGGCGTGCAGGTTGAACTTCTTTGCGCCGGGGATCAGGCTGATGGCCAGATCTGCATCCTTGCGGATCTCGTCGGCGTTGGTGGCACGTCCGGGATAGTTGCCGGTGGTGGCGATGCCGTCCTTGGCGCCGCCGTCTGCGTTCTCACAGCCGATAACGTCGTCGGCCTGCCAGCAATGCATGGAAACGGGCAGCTTTGCAGCCTTCTCCATGGCCTTCTCAACATCCACGCCGTATGCGGCGTAGGCTTCCTTTGCATACTCCAGACCCTGTGCGATGAACTTGTCAGTCATTGTAGTATCCTCCGTTTTTTAATTATATAATTCAGTCTTCAATTGCAGCCTTCTGCGTATTGATGGCTTTGATGATCTCGGGATCGAACTTCGGGCGGCGGTCATAGTAGTACAGGCCGTTGCGCTCCTGCTCCACATCGGTCAGCTGCGTATAGCAGAAGCCCATGATGTTGGGATTGTTCAGCAGCGTGGTGGTCAGGCCGCGATAGCGCTCGATGAACTCCTCCCCGGTCTTGGGTCCGTTGCCGTAGCCCCAGCCCTCGCCGTCGGGATTCCAGCCGATACCGCCGTACTCGCTGATGAACACGGGCTCGCCCTTATAATGCTGGCGGTCGCCCAGCCGGTCATAGACCATTTCGGCTTCGGGAGCATACCGTTCTTTATAGATCTCGACGCTCTGCTCATAGTCATGCGTGTCATAGATGTCGGTCTCCACATGGATGCCGCCGCTGGTATCGATGCAGGGACGGTAGATATCCAGCGCCTTGGTGACCCGGTAGCACATGCGCATGGTCTCATCCCGCATGCCGTTGAGCTCCTCGCCCCAGGTCTCGTTCCACGGGCACCAGCCGATCAGCGCCGGAGAGTTGTAGTCCCGCTTGACGATCTGGACCCACTCATCAAGGAACACGCCCAGCGCCCAGGGCATCTTGGGGTCGAGGCCCCAGCTGGCCATTTCGCCCCAGACGATATAGCCCAGCTTGTCCGCCCAATACAGGAAGCGCTGCTCGAACACCTTCTGATGCAGACGCGCGCCGTTGAAGCCCATTGCCATGCTGCGCTCGATATCCGCCTTCAGCTCCGCATCGGAGGAAGCAGTATAAATGCCGTCCGGATAGAAGCCCTGATCGAGGATCGTGCGCTGGAACACGCTCTTTCCGTTGATGAGGAACTTCATGCCCTTGAGCTCCACGCTGCGCAGGCCGAAGTAGCTGCTGACGGTATCGACGGCCTTGCCGTCCTTCTTCAGCATCAGCTTGAGATCGTACAGGTTCGGCTCGCCCACATTCCACAGGCGAACGTTTTCGATCATCAGCAGGCACTTTGCCTTGCCCGCATCCGCATCCACCTCGACCTCGGTCTCATACTCGCCTTCAAACGCCGCCTGTGCGGAGAAGGTGCAGTTTTCGGTATCGCCGGCCAGCTCCGCCTCGATCAGCAGGGTCGCATTGGCGGCGTCGGGCGTCATACGGACGCTCTTGATATAGCTTTCATTGGTCCATTCCAGCCATACAGTCTGCCAGATACCGGTGGTTCTGGTATACGAGCAGCCTCTGGAATGATATTCGCTGCACTGCTTGCCGTAGGGCTGCATGCCGCTGCGCAGGTCGTCATCGGCACAGACCACGACGGTGTTTTCGCCGTCCTTCAGCGCCTTGGTGATCTCAAAGGAGAAGCCCACATAACCGCCCCGGTGCGTACCGACGGAAATGCCGTTGATCCACACCTGCGCCAGATAGTCCACTGCGCCGAAATTGATAAACACCCGCTTGCCCTCGGCTTCCTTGGGCAGGGTGAATGTGCGCCGGTACCAGACCGCACGCATAAAATCCTTATATTCCACACCGGAAAGGCTGCTTTCGGGGCAGAAGGGCACGGTGATCTCCATGTCCAGCGGATCCTTTTCGACAAGGCCTCTGGCTCTGCCGCTGCCGCCGTGGTCGATCTCAAACTGCCATTGGCCGTTCAGATTCATCCAGCCTTTGCGCTCAAACTGAGGTCTGGGGTACTCACTTCTGGGTATCATTCTCTTTCACCTCTGTCATACTTGCTTTGATGCAACAAAATCATTGATCGCTTTGAACGTCATGGGCGAAATGTCGTGCTCCAGCTTGCAGGCATCTTCTCTTGCCGTCACCGGATCCACACCGATATACAGCAGCAGCTGCGTCAGCGTCCGGTGCCGCCGGTAGATGCGCTCGGCGATCTCGTATCCGCTGTCCGTCAGCGTGATGTGTTTTTCTCCGTCCATCTCGATATAGCCGTTCTCCCTCAACCGCTTCATGGCGCAGCTCACCGACGGCTTGCTGACGTTCAGTCCCGAAGCGATGTCTATCGAGTGTACTTCTCCCTTCTGCTCTTTGAGCATCAGGATCATTTCGAGGTAATCCTCCGATGAGGCGTGTATTTCCATGATCTCCTCCGAATGAGTGAAACGTTATCTGTCATTATCAGAGCTGTTCTCCGTCTGCTCGCTGATAATGTATCTCGGCCGGTGTTTGACCTCGATATATGTCTTTCCGATATAGGTTCCCAATACGCCCATGAACACGGACAGTATGCCGCTGAACGTCATGACGATCGCCAGTACCGCCGGCCAGCCGCTCATGGACAGAATGATGCACAGGATCGCCAGCAGGATGCCCACAGCCGTGAACACGATGCCGCAGCCGGTAATGACCGACAACGGCTTCGTGCTGAGCGAGGTGATGCCGTCCATCGCCAGATGCAGCATTTTCTTGATCGGATAATGGCTCTTTCCCGCCTGCCGTTCCTGTCTGGAATACTCCACAGTGTCTGTTTTATAGCCCAGCAGCGGCACCATGCCCCGCAGGTACAGGTTGACTTCCTTAAAATCCGCCAGCTTTTTCAGCGCCTTTGCGCTCATCAGGCGGTAGTCCGCATGGTTGAACACGACCTCGGCGCCCATCAGCTTCAGCATTTTATAGAAACCTTCTGCGGTGAAGCGTTTCATAAAGGTGTCGCTGTCCCGGTTGCTGCGCACGCC
>JAZLHZ010000259.1:0-6333 GCA_045617085.1 Clostridia bacterium | reverse complement strand
AGGTCTCCGTAGGGCTCCATGAATTCGGTGAGGGGACCGGCGGCCAGCGAGAGCTTTGCGTCAACTCCGGTCAAAGCAGCCTTGGCCAGCTTCACGCCCTCTGTGACCACCTGAGAAACGCTGTACTTCGTGCGCTTGACGGCGATCCGGTTGGCGCCGAAGGTGTTGGCGAGGATGATCTTCGCCCCGGCTTCGGCATAGTCCTTTGCCAGCTCGGTGACGAGCTCCGGGTTTTCGATGTTATACCGCCATACGGGCACTTTTTTTATGCCCCTTGCCTCGGCTTTGGCCCAAAGCGAGGTGCCGACGGCTCCGTCCAGCAGGGTGATGCTCATAAGAAGGATCCTTTCTTGCTCAGGCGTTGAGACGCAGCGGCAGGACCATGTACTTGTAGCTCCAGTCGTCCTCGTTTTCGTTGGCGGGGCTGAACACGCAGGGGTTGATGGAGGTGTTGAGCAGCAGCATCAATTCGTCGTCGGTGATGGCCTTGAGGGTATCCTGAAGATAGCGCACGTTGAAGGCGATGACCAGATCGTTGCCGTAGGTGTCCACCTGGATCTCCTCCTCCACGTCGCCGGCTTCGGACTGGGCGGAGATGGTCATGCGGTTGTCGCTGATGGTGAACTTGACGAAGTTGTTGCGGTTGTCCCGGGCGATCAGAGCGGCACGCTCGATGCACAGCGCCAGCTGCTCTCTGTCCAGCACCTTGATGCGGGTGGAGAAGTTGGAGGGGATAATGCTGCGGTAGTTGATGTATTCGCCGTCCAGCAGCGAGGCGTACAGCTCGATGCGCTCCATCTTCAGCATCAGGCTGCTGCCGCCGAAGCTCAGAGTGATCATGTCGTTGTCGCCGCCGGAAGAGATCTTGGAGATCTCGGAGATGACACGGCTGGGGATGACAGCCTTGAGGTTCTGGCTGCAATCGGGCAGAGCTTCCCGCTTGACGGCAAGACGGAAGCCGTCCAGGGCGACCATGCGGGCTTCGCCGTTTGCGATCTCCAGCAGGCAGCCGGTCAGGATCTTGCGGGCACCCTCGTCGGTGGAAACGGCGAAGGAGGTCTGCTGGATCATGTTGCGCAGCAGGGACTGGGGCAGCTCCACGGTCTGGCTCGCCTCAAACAGCGGGCGGGGCGGGAACAGGTCTGCCTGACGGCCGCTGATGCGGGTGCGGGAATGGTTGTATTCCAGCGTGGCGATCTGGTTGATGCCGGTGGAGAATACGACGCTGCCGTAGGGCAGGCGGCGGATGATGTCGCCGAAGAGCTTGCCGGGCAGTGCGATGGCGCCGTCCTCGTCGATCACGGCGTTGAAGGCGGCGGTGATGGTCATGGTGCCGTCGGAGCAGGTCAGATGCACTCCGTCAGCGGCGGTTTCCAGCAGAACGCACTCAAATATGGCCTGAGGCGTACGGGAGGAGATGGCGTGGGAGGCAATGGAGAGCGCTGCCTCGATGTCGGATGTGATGGCGGTGAATTTCATGGGAGTTCTCCTTCAATAGTTGCTTCGTATTAACTTCTTCGATATTAACTTCTTCGATATTTACTTCTTCAGTATCTCGTCGATGACCTTTTGCAGCTCGTCGTCCTTTTCCAGCAGCGCCTTGATGGTCTTGATGGCGTGCATGACGGTGGTATGATCCCGCCGGAACAGGTCTCCCACTCTCGTGGTGGAAAGCTGGTTTTCCTCGCTGATGATGTACATGGCCAGCTGCCGTGCCTTGGCGATGTCAGCGGAGCGGCGCACGGAGTACAGATCGTCCTCGCTCAGCTTGTAATATGCGGCGACATTGCGGACGATGTCTTCCGGCTTGTATTCCCGCTTCTCGTCGGAGGGCAGATACGACAGGGCGTGCTGCGCCAGCTGCAGGGAAATGCGGGAGCCGTTCAGCCTTGCCCAGGCGGTTACACGGTTCAGAGCGCCTTCCAGCTCACGGATGTTGGACTTGACGTTGGCGGCGATGTAGTGGCAAACGTCGTCCGGCACGTCGATGCCGTCGCTGTTGGCCTTGCGCTGCAGAATGGCGACTCTCGTTTCATAGTCGGGGATCTGGATATCGACGATCAGACCCTGCATGAACCGGGAACGCAGCCGCACCTCCAGTCCTTCGATCTCTTTGGGCGGACGGTCGGAGGTGAATACGATCTGCTTGTTGTTGTTGTACAGCTCGTTGAAGGTGTTGAACAGCTCGGATTCCGTGGCTTCCTTGCCTGCGATGAACTGCACATCGTCGATCATCAGCACGTCCAGCGTGCGCATCTTTTCCCGCAGCTGCGGCGTGGTGCCCCGCTGAATGGCGGTGATGACGTCGTTGGTGAAGTTTTCCGCCGTGATATACAATACATTGGCGTCCGGTTTGTTGTCCAGTATGCCTCTGCCGGTGGCCTGCATCAGATGCGTCTTGCCCAATCCGGGGCCGCCGTAGAGGAACAGCGGATTGTAGATCATGCCCGGCTGCTCGGCGACCGCCGTGGCGGCGGCATGGGCGAACCGGTTGCTGCTGCCCACGACAAAGGTCTCAAAGGTGTACCGGGGCAGGAGCATGCTGTCGATGTTCTTCTGCCGCTCGATCTTTACGGGATCCGGCGCAGGAGCCAGCTGCGGATCCTCGCCCCGTATGATCAGCTTGATATTATAGTGTCTGTTGAAAACACTGGCGACGGTGGATTCCATCGTAATGAGGAACCGCCGCTGCACCACATTGCGGCTGAAAGAGTTCCCAAACAGGATGATGATGTTGTCTCCGTCCAGTACGGGCTTCATCGGCAGGAACCAGGCATTGAACTGGGTGTCGTTCACCGACTCCTTCAGCAATGACAGTACTTCCTCCCAACGGTCGTCCTCATACAGGCAGATCCTGCCGTTCTCGTCACGGCTCAGTTGGTCGAAATCAGGCATACGGTCGTCCTTTCGCTTTCCCTCCTGTGCATAAGGAGGGGATTGTTCACAGAACCTGTGCACAGTTATCCACAAGCTGTGCATAACAATGTGCAAAACCGGTCTGTACTTGTGTATATAATAACAGAAACCGTGTTTCAAATCAAGCCTATTGTGGAAAAAATTGCGTGTTATGGTTGATTATTTACGTTGGATAGGGTATAATAGCAATACAGAATATTATATGAGGGATCTTCGGATCCTTCATGACGGAGGTAGCTATGAAGCTCGGAGTAGTCGGTCTTCCCAATGTGGGTAAGAGCACCCTGTTTAATGCGATCACCTGTGCCGGTGCACAGGCGGCAAACTATCCTTTCTGCACCATAGAGCCCAATACCGGCATGGTGGCGGTTCCCGATCATCGTCTGGACGTGCTGGCGGAAATGTATCACCCGGAGAAGTACACGCCTGCGACCATCGAATTCGTCGATATCGCCGGCCTCGTCAAGGGCGCCAGCCGGGGCGAGGGTCTGGGCAACAAGTTCCTTTCCCACATCCGTGAGGTGGACGCCATCGTGCACGTGGTGCGCTGCTTTGAGGACGAAAACATCATCCATGTGGACGGCTCCATCGATCCTGCAAGAGACATCGACACCATCCAGACCGAGCTGATCCTGGCCGACATTGAGACCGTGACCAAGCGCTATGACAAGGCGAGCCATCTGGTCCATACCGGCGACAGCAAGATGGCGGCGGAGTTCCATCTGGGCGAAAAGCTGCTGGAGCACCTGAACAACGGCAAGCCTGCCCGCACCTTCGAGTTCACCGATGAGGAGAAGGAGATCGTGGACAGCTGGTTCCTGCTGACTACCAAGCCCGTGCTGTACGCCGCCAATATTGCGGAAGACGAGCTGGACGGCGCCGAGGACCTGCCCAACGTGCAGATCGTGAAGAAGATCGCCGAGTCCGAAGGCTCCCGTATGCTGGTCATCTCCGCCCGTGTGGAGGAGGAGATCGCTCAGCTGCCCGCAGACGAGAAGGAAATGTTCCTGGAAGAGCTGGGCATCAAGCAGAGCGGCCTTGACCGGCTGGTGCAGGTGAGCTATGACCTGCTGGGTCTCATCAGCTATCTGACCGCAGGCCCCAAGGAAGTGCGTGCATGGACCATCGAAAAGGGTACCAAGGCGCCCCAGGCCGCAGGCAAGATCCATTCCGACTTTGAAAAAGGCTTCATCCGGGCGGAAATCGTTCCCTATGAGGATCTCGTCCGGGAGGGCTCCATCAATGCCTGCAAGGAAAAGGGCCTGATCCGCTCCGAGGGCAAGGACTACGTCATGCAGGACGGCGACGTGACCCTGTTCCGATTCAACGTATAAAAGACTTGCATGAAAAAGCGGAATATGCTATAATATATCCGGTTACTGAATTCCCGGAGCGATCCGGCTTTGAATAACAGAAAGGGGAAATTCCAAATGGCTGCAAATCGTTACATCGGCGATTATCCCGTGATCGGTATCCGTCCCGCTATCGACGGACGCAGAGGCGCACTGAAGGTAAGAGAAGGCCTTGAGGACCAGACCATGAACATGGCAAAGTCCGCTGCAAAGCTGCTTTCCGACAACCTGCACTACTCCAACGGCGAGCCCGTCAAGGTCATCATCGCCGATACCACCATCGGCCGTGTGGCAGAGACTGCTGCCTGCGCCGAGAAGTTCCGCAAGAACGGCGTTGACATCACCATCACCGTGACCCCCTGCTGGTGCTACGGCGCAGAGACCATGGATATGGAGAAGGATACCATCAAGGCGGTTTGGGGCTTCAACGGCACCGAGCGCCCCGGCGCAGTGTATCTGGCTTCCGTACTGGCCACCCATGCCCAGAAGGGTCTGCCGGCCTTCGGCATCTACGGCCATGACGTTCAGGACGCCACCGACACCACCATTCCCGCCGACGTCGCCGAGAAGCTGCTCCGCTTCGGCCGTGCAGCCGTTGCCGCTGCCACCATGCGCAGAAAGAGCTACCTGCAGATCGGTTCCGTGACCATGGGCATCGGCGGCTCCATCATGGACACCAACTTCATCGAGGACTACCTTGGCATGCGTGTCGAGTCCGTGGATGAGGTCGAGGTCATCCGCCGCATGACGCTGGGCATCTATGACGCAGAAGAGTACAAGAAGCTCAAGGCATGGGCAGAGAAGTATGTCAAGGAAGGCTTTGACAAGAACCCCGCCGAGCTGCAGAAGAGCCGTGAGCAGAAGGACGCCGATTGGGAGTTCACTCTCAAGATGTACCTCATCATCAAGGATCTGATGAACGGCAACAAGAACCTGCCCGAAGGCTGCGAAGAGGAAATGGTCGGCCATAACGCCATCGCTGCCGGCTTCCAGGGCCAGCGCCAGTGGACGGACTTCTATCCGAACTGCGACTTCCCCGAGGCCATGCTGAACACCTCCTTCGACCATAACGGCGCAAGAGAGCCCTACATCCTCGCCACCGAGAACGATATCCTGAACGGCCTCGGCATGCTGTTCATGAAGCTGCTCACCAACCGTGCGCAGATGTTTGCCGATGTCCGTACCTACTGGAGCCCCGAGGCTGTCAAGCACGCCGCCGGTTATGACATCGAAGGCGTTGCCAAGGAGAACGGCGGCTTCATCCACCTGATCAACTCCGGCGCCTGCTGCCTGGACGCCAACGGCAAGGCCAAGGATGAGAACGGCGCTCCCGTCATGAAGGAGTGGTGGAACGTCTCCGCCAAGGATCAGGAAGAGATCATGGCTCATACCACCTGGAACTATGCTGACCTGGGCTACTTCCGCGGCGGCGGATACTCCTCCAGATTCGTCACCGATGAGGAGATGCCCTGCACCATGATCCGTCTGAACCTCGTCAAGGGTCTGGGCCCGGTGCTGCAGATCGCAGAAGGCTGGACCGTCAAGCTGCCCGATGAGGTCAACGATATCCTGTGGAAGCGCACCGACTACACCTGGCCCTGCACCTGGTTCGCACCCCGCTGCGACGGCAAGGAAGGCAGCCCCTTCAAGACCGCCTATGACGTGATGAACAACTGGGGCGCAAACCACGGCGCCATCAGCTACGGCCACATCGGTGCCGACCTGATCACCCTGTGCTCCATCCTCCGCATCCCGGTCGCCATGCACAACGTGCCCACCGAGAAGATCTTCCGTCCCGCCGCATGGAACGCATTCGGCATGGATAAGGAAGGCGCCGATTACAGAGCCTGCGCCGCCTACGGCCCCCAGTTCAAGAAGTAATCAGCAATTAGCAATTATCCGGCGCAGCCGCCCAAAGTCCCTCTCCACCTCAGTGGAGAGGGGGGATCGCCGTAAGGCGGTGGATAGGGCTGACAAAGTCATGCAGTTGGCGAAAACACCACTGCCAATACGTATCAAGCCCTATCCGTCTGCTGACGCAGCCACCTTCCCCTCTGATGAGGGG
>JAZLHZ010000258.1:0-21457 GCA_045617085.1 Clostridia bacterium | reverse complement strand
GCTTACAACGACATTATCAACACCTGCAAGACCTTCGTGAAGGAGTCTATCGCTTCCTTCATGACCGGCGCAATGGATCCTGTCAATGATTGGGATTCCTACCTGACTCAGCTTGAGGCTGCCGGTCTCAATGACTGGCTGGACTGCGCTCAGGCCTTCTATGATCGTTCCAGATAATTCCTTACGAAGAACTGATAACGATTGATAGCTGCTCCCTCCACGATTGTGGGGGGAGCAGTTGTGTGAAACAATGCACCTTTTCCCGAAACTACGGGAAAAGGTGTATTTGCATATTGACATTAATTAATATTTGTATTATAATATAATTGTAAAGGAGGCAATTGACAATGGCGGAAAAATTCGTATTGAAGCAGCTTTGCTTTGAAAAGAGATATGAAGAGGTCATGAAGTACTGGGATGATGAAAATGACAGGAAGACATTGACGGATTGGGACTATAACTATGTTATACAGGCAGCGTATAATCTGCAGCGATATCAGGATTGTCTGGATGCATTCAAGGAACAGCACCGGCGGTTTGCGGCTTTTGACAGTCCGAACTACAACCTGATGGGCTGGGCTTTGTATCGGCTGCATATCCGCAATTTTGACATGGCTTACGGCGATGTCGGCGAGCTGAAAAAGAAGGTCGATTATATACTTGCAAAATGTACCGATGAAAGATGCGGACTGCTGCGCTGGTTCGTGGTGAAACCGATGATCAATGCGATTGAGAAGAGGCGTTTCGGCGACAATCCCGATTACCGGATGATCAACGATTACCTGAACAAAATCGATCCGCAAACTCTGACTGACGAAATATATATAGGACGGGATGAGCAGGGAAACGAAAAGGCATATCCATCCAACAGAGAGACCTGGTATACAAAGAAAACGCAGACGCTGATAAAGGTCCACGGGTACGAGGAGTGCATAAAACTCTGTCGTGATGCATTGAAAAATATCAAAAATATCAGTGAAGAAAACAAACTCTGGTTTGTATATCGACTGGCACAGTCAGAGGTTGAATTGAACCGGCTGGATGATGCAGAAAAGCATATCAATCAGGTACTTGCCAAGGCGGGCAAAAAATGGCTGCTGTACAAGCTGCTGTATGATATCAACTTTCTGCGGGATGACAAGGAGAACGTATACAAATACGGCTGTATATGTGCTTTGTGTGATGACAAGCACGAAAGCCGATACGCCTTTTATGAGGCATTTGCCTGCTTCCTGTATAATACAGGAAAAGGCCAGGCGGCTATGCTGCATCGGAGACTGGCGGTGATCTGTCGGGAGAAGACGGGCGCCCGTCAGCGGAATTACGAAACGGAATGGGATCTGACAAACGAGTACAGGGACATGGATGAACAAACGGTTTTGAATCAGCTTATGATATTCTGGAAGAAATATGCAGAGTGATTACAGTGCCAGAAGGTCGAGCAGCTGATCTTCACCGCTGTACAATCTGTCAAGGATGCGTCCGGCATAGCGGTCAAACTCGGTATGGTCGATCAGTCGGAACAGAGCATGACAGATGTCTATATACCGTGCAAGGTCGTTGCTGTTTGCCATACAGCCGATGCCGGTGAAGCGCAAAAGTGCATAGATCGCATCAAGGGCATCTTTTTCCGAGGAGAGACTGTCCGGCCGATCCTGGAAGGGAAAACGGCTGAAGAACATATGATTAGCCAGCATGTTCTCATAGAAATTCTGCCAGTTCGGGAGAAGCGTTTCAAAATGGGAACGGGCTTCGTGATATTGTGAGGGATCACTTTTGAAAAAGTGCAAGGCTTCGTTTCCGTAATCCCGCAGGCTTTTGCTGCGTTCATCCATGATCTCGATCAGTTCTTCGGCGATTTTAAGACCGAAAGCGAGTTGTGATTCTGTCGGGTGTTCCGGCACATTATGGGCAGATGTGTATTCCCGATGCAGAAGTGCTTCGACCTCGGCTTCATTCGATGAGGCAAGTGCATCTTCCATGTCCCGGATCGCCTGCGAAAGGTGGTTCAGGCGCTCGTTCAGCGGGAAATCACGGTTCTGAATGAGGCGGATAAAGTGCAGACGGATCTCCTGTTCCCGGCCGACTGTTTCAAAGAACACCGTACGCTCGGAGGTATCCGGAACATCGATGGTCATTTCATACGGAATAAAGGAGAGACTCCGGTCCTTTTCAAGCAGAAGCTCCAGCGTTTTTTCACAGCTGCAGGCACAGGAGCATTCATAGTCGCCCTCACTGCGCACGCCTCGGGGATACAGACGGCAAAGTGGACTCAATGCATCTTCACCGGCTCCGGCATGGAGAGCACAGCGTCCGTCCGGCAGACGCAGGCGACATTGACCGGTGTAGTCGTGTGATATCTCGGCATACTCGTCCGGTGTGGGATGGGAAAGGATATGCAGGGATGTATCCAGCTTGCTGCGCAGGATATTATTGCAATCGAGACTCAACAGCTTGAAATAATCATTCAGGGATATGGTGACGGGCCAGCCCTCGCAGCAGGAATTGCGGCAGGCACCCATCTTGCATTGGAATTCAGGATAGTAGTCGGGTACAAGGAACACATGGGTTTCCTTCATAATCGTCACCTCACGGCCACATATTTTACGCCGATTTTATGATGATTTCGTGTGCGATATTGTAAAAACAGAATCATATATGTGTTTTTTTTGACAAAAATGATTCGTCGGGAGGAATAAGATATGTCTAAAGCACAGGATGACTTTTTGAGACGTCGTTACGGTGTATTTAATCATTATCTCTACGGTAACCCCAGTGACACGGCAGATGTTTTCTACAGCCGGGGTGCTTCAGACTGGAATGCTGCTGTTGACAGCGTAGATGTTGATGATTTGGCACTCCGCCTACACGAAACGGGAGCCGGGTATTATTTCATTACCGTAATGCAGGGCAGTCGATTTATGCTGGGACCCAATGCAGCCTATGATGCCATTGCCGGAACAAAGCCCGGCGAGGCTTGTTCGAGGCGGGATCTCATACCGGAACTGGCGGACGCTCTTGAAAAATACGATATTGCATTATGCTTGTATTTTACCGGTGATGGTCCCCATATAGACAGGGAAATCGGTCCGAAATTCGGTTATACCGATCCCCGGGGACAGGTGACAATGGACTTTGTTGAAAAGTGGGCTTCGGTTTTGCGTGAATATGCCGTGCGTTATGGTGACAAAATCAAGGCATGGTGGATAGACGGCTGTTATGAAGAGGCTTTCGGGTATACGCCGCAACTGCTGAAACCCTATTATGATGCCTGCAAGGCAGGCAATCCCGATTGCCTTGTGGCGATGAACAACGGAGTGTTTCCCGAAATACGAAAACACTATCCGGATGAGGAACTGACTTGCGGCGAGTTCAACGATTTTGAGGTGATTCCCGAAAGCCGCTTCATTGACGGTGCTCAGACGCATATACTTGCACCGCTGGGCAAGGGAATTGAAGGTAATCCGTGGAGCCGCTGGCGCAGCCTGGGAGCAAGACGGGACGGAGCGTATATGCTGGACTATGTGCGCCGGGCCAATGCTGCCGGTATGCCCGTCACCATTGATGTGTATATCGATTCCCGCGGGAATTGGGATCCGGAACAGTTTGAAGTGCTGAAGACCATCGGACGAAATCTGTGATACGATTTTATGTAACGAAAAAGGCCTCTCCGAAGAGAAGCCTTTTTCGGTTGTTGTGAGGTCAGGGCTTTTCAATAATGACGCCGTGAGAGATGAGCGCCTGCTGAAGATAGGATACATTCAGCTCCGGCAGGGACATTTCCTTCAACACTGCCAAGGCGGCTCCGGTTCCGGCAGCCTGTCCGGTCACGGCAGCGGTGGGAATGACACGGGTGATGTCCCACATTGGTGTGGTGACGGAGATGCACCTTCCGGCAGCGGCTATATTGTCGTTCTGGGTGCCGCAGATAGTTCTCCAGGGCAAGGCGAATACGGGACCGACTTTGCGCCAGTCTCCGGTCATGCCGATGCTGTCTTCAAAATCGGTAAATGCTTCGCGCTCGTCCAGCGTATAGGATGAGGAGAGCCTGCGGGTCATGCGCATGCCGTCGTAGGCGGGGATCAGGAACGGATAGACGGAGGGATCACCCAGTGCATGAAGCTTGGCTACATCATGCATGATCATCTTTCTTCCGTCAATGGCGTGCTGCGTGACGTCCTCGTGGCGGTCTCCGGCATAGTAGCGGTGACCGTCAGGCACCTTGCCGTGGATCGGATCGGAGCACATGCGCAGCTTCAGCCCGTTATCGCCGTTGGCGAAATACCAGCCGGTGCAGACATTGGTCGGTGCTGAAACTGTGTGTTCTCCGGCGGCAAAGCACACATCCGCATCACCACTGGCATCAACCACCATGCGGCAGCCGATGCCGAGTCTGCCGGACTTGTTTTCAACGATGATGCCGTCGATATGGTTTCCGGTCTTGTGTACCGAACAGAAGCGGGTATCATAGAACAGTTTGACACCGGCTTCCAGCATCAGCTCTTCGATCGCCATGATAAATGGGGCAGCTTCGAACTGTGTGCGGTAGCGCTGCTTCATTCGGGCATCCTTGTCGCCGTCCGGTGTTTTCCAGCAATCGGGAAGATCACCGGGTGCATACTTGATAGAAGCTTTCAGCAGTTCTTCGCTGATACCGGAAATGACCTGACGTCCTTTTCCGTCGCAAAGAGGAAGGTAGATCACAATAAGACCCAGCGTTGCCAGTCCGCCGAGGGCATATTCTTTTTCGATCAGGCAGGTACGTACGCCTTCTCTTGCTGCAGCCAAAGCTGCTGCAACGCCTGCCACACCGCCGCCGACGACGCAGACATCGTAATTATCGATGATCGGAATGATGTTGTTTTCTGTCCAGACAGTACTCATGCTTTTCCGCCTCCCCAAATATTCATGTATTCATTATATCATTCCGTGTTCATCGTGTCAACAAAAGAATATTGACAGAACAGCGCAAAGAGGATATAATGAATAAAAAAGATTAAGCGGAGGAGATTATGATAAACGATGATTGGAGAAGAAGAGTATCGGGATTTATTATCCCCACCGAAAAAGGCGGTTATTGCGATCAGCCTACACTGGTAAAGGGCAAGAGCGGCGTTTGGATCTGCTCTATCACGACAGGCAGCGGCGGTGAGGGTGCCAAAGGTCAGTATGTCAGCATTACCCGTTCTTTTGACAAGGGCCGGACTTGGACAGAGCCTGTTGCCATTGAGGATACGGCATGGGAGAGCGCCTATTCCGGTCTCGCAGTGGCGCCCTCCGGAAGGATCTACTGCTTCTATTGTCACAATCTCGACCATGTGGATATAAGTGAGGCAAAGCTTCCCCGGTATGACATGGGCGGCTATTACTGTTATCGGTATTCCGAGGACGACGGTTTGACATGGTCGGAGCGGCATTTGGCGGATATCCGGGATTTTGTCATCGATCATGAGCAGCAGGAACGGTTCATGGAATACAACGGCAAGCCCCTGCGTTTTTTCTGGAATGTATCGAGGGTGTTTTTTGAAGGCGATGATGTGTATTCGCCGATCATCAAGTATGAGATCAGAGAAAACGATGTGTTGTACCGCTCCGAAGGCACACTGATTCACGGTATTGGTCTGGACGCACATCCCGACAGGTGTGAATGGGAGACCCTGCCGGACGGTGACAAGGGACTGCGTACACCTGTCGGCGGCGGACGGGTCGCCGAAGAGCAGAGCTACGTGCGGCTTTCGGACGGAAGTCTGTTCGTTGTGTACCGTACCATCGATTCACACTCGGTATGCTGCTACAGCCGGGACAATGGTCATACGTTTACCGCACCGGAATACATGCAGTTTGCCGACGGAAGGCTTGTGAAGCACAATCGTGCCGCCAATTTCATTTGGCCGCTGGGAGACGGTAAATATCTTTACTGGTTCAATAACCAGGGCATCAGGGACTATTTCTACCGCAATCCTGTGTGGTGCAGTATCGCCACGGAGGTACAGGCGGAGGACGGCATCCGTCTTTCCTTTGGTGAGCCGGAGATTTTGCTGTATGATGAGAACAGCCATATCGGTATGAGTTATCCTTCCATGCTGATCGATGACGGCATCATGTACTTCACAGAGACGCAAAAGCTGGAAGCCAGAGTGCATGCGGTGGATACGGCATTTGCTGAAAAGCTGATCCACGGCATCAAAACACTGCCGAATTCTTGCGCCGTTTGGACAAAGGGAGAAAAGACGTTTGCTCTGCCGAAGATTGAATTCACGAGGCTGAGCCACAAGACGGACGATCAGACACAGGTGATGCAGGCGGGATTTACCGTATCAATGAAGCTGAAAGATGTCAAGTGCGGCGATGTCCTGCTGAAAACCTCCGGAAATGACGGATATGTGGAGATCGGCACGGACAAGGACGGATGTGCCTATGCAAGACTGGAAGCGGTGATGGCGGGCTGCAGCGTGTACGGCAGCAAAAATCTCTGCGACGGAAAGGCACATTCGCTGACGTTGATCGTTGACAATGCGGCGGGCATTCTGTACTTTGTGACGGACGGCCATATGGACGACGGCGGAGAAAAGAATATCAGCGGCTGGCACTGGCTCAACCGTTCCATGCAAAGAATCACTCCCGAAGGCTTTGCAGCCTGCGGGAGTGTGGAAGAACTGAAATGGTATGACGGAGCGCTTCTGACCAACGAGGTGATCAGCGCTTCAAAGTACTGAGGTCGGCTCTGGCAAAATAGGTGAGCCGAAGATTGGTGCAGCCATAAGGCACCAGCTCGATATCCAGCGGTTCCGTAACCGTTTGTTTCTTGCCGAAGGGCACGAAGGTATGTGCTTCATAGGTGGCATTCATATAGGGTGCCTTATACATTCGGAGCTTTAGTGAGGTGGGTGGTACTTCCCATACATAGCCGCTCATCTCATTTTCTGTATATTCAATATCGGCGGCAGAGATATGTTCATCTACGGCAATATTCCAGCTCATGCGGCCTCTGCGAAGTCCGATCATTTCATGCGGATCATGGACGGGTGCTTCTTCAAAGTCCGGTGTGACGGAGTACCAGTTCCAGCCCTCGGGCAGCGGCGTGGCGGGATGACCGGGATAGGGCGTCCATTTTTCAGGGATATGATAACTGTATACCAGTGCTCCCCGACGGAAAGCCAAAGGATGCGTGTCGTTGGCATCGGTGTCGTCGATTTCAACGACCTCGATCTCCGGGAAGAAACGCAGTTCGATAGTATCGCCCTGCTTCCAGCTCTTTCCCGCATGCATATAGCCGTATTCATCGGCAGCAACGGAAACGGGTTTCCCGTTGACACAGAGCTGATAATTTGTGCACCAGTTCGGAAGCTTCAGATACAGTGAATAATCTCCGTTTTTATTGATGCGGAAGCGGATGGTATCTCGGAACGGATAGGAGGTCTCTTCGGTAATGTCAAAAGCGTCGCTCTGTACCGAGCAGGGACCGTAGGCGTTGGCATAGAGGCTGCCGTCCGTATCGGTGAAGAACATGCCCCGGACAAATTCAGGCAGCAGCAGTACCGAGTTGACCGGGCAGCAGGATACCGGATAGCAGGGGGCATAGGCCTGCATTCCCAAACCGTTCTGAGAATAGGAGGAGATATCCGTTGCATAGATCTGATTGGGGGATGACAGATAGGCGATGCACTTTTCGTCTTTTTTCCGTGCTCCCTGTGCGCCGTTATAGAAGAGCTGCTCCATATAGTCGCCGTAAAACGACTTGCCGGTGATCGAGGCGAGACGGGAGAAGCTGCCGTTGAAGAAGGCGAAGCTGCAGTATTCGGTCTCGGCAATGCCGCTGACCGGAGCCAGATATTCGGTAACAGAGACGGGACCGCCGGTCAGATGAGTACACTTTTTGTATACCTTGTCGATCTCGTTTTCGCTGGCCTTCAGGTATTCTTCTTTTCCGGTGACATTGAATACCATGGCCGGCAGCCGCAGCTGATTGCCCAGTCCGGCGGTATGGTTGGAGGTGTAGTTGAGGTTGGGACTCAAAAAGTCCTTATATGAGTTTTCAAAGATGTCATGGCGGCAGATAAAGTCCTCATATTCCTCGGCAAAGTCGGCAAGCCGCATGTCGCCGGTGATTTCGCAGCAGGTGACCAGCGGGTCGATCAGGAACGGTGCCGCATAGGTAGTCTTTTTGTCACTGCTCCAAGTGCGGACGAACCACAGAAGACAGTCATGAACGGCATCCAGTACGTCCTGACGCTTTGTTGCCTCATAGAAGGCCAGCAGTCCACGCAGCATGCAGGCAGTGCCCCAGCCGTTGTAATCGTCATATATGTCGGAGTCTTCACCCAGATAAGTGCCGAGATATCCGTCGGGCTTTCTGTTTTTCAGCATTGCATCCACCCAGTCGGTGGCTTTTTTTATCAGCTCTTTATCCTGCATACTGAAAGCCAGCTGAATGAGACCCGTCCAGTAATTGCCGGAAATCTCGGCACCCCAGCCTTCCTGATCGCCGTCTCCCCACTGCTTGACATAGGTGCGGTGGACATAAGGGTCTGCAATCATGCCCGGTTCCAGCTCATCGAGATGTCCGCCCATGCCGTGTTTGGAGCGCTCAAACTGATCTCGCAGAAATCCTTCGGGATGGATCATACCCAGCGGCAGACAGCGCAGTCTTCCGTACTGCTTCATGAAAAATCACACTCCTTTTTGTGTATTATAGTAAATTTCCCCGAAAAAGTCAATAGAAACGGTATTGACGAAAGGGTGCGTTTTGCGGTATAATAATACAAAAAAAGGTATAAGGAATGAGAATATCATGAGAGTGGTTGTAAAAGTCGGAACCTCTACATTAGCGCATGCTTCGGGACTGCTGAATATCCGCAGGGTAGAAAAAATGTGCCGCACGCTGAGCGACCTGAAGAACAGCGGACTGGAGATCATATTGGTATCCTCGGGTGCTATCGGTATGGGTGTGGGCAAGCTGTCCGGCATCGGTCACGAGAAGCCGAAGGACATACCTACCAAGCAGGCAGCAGCTGCTGTCGGTCAGTGCGAGCTGATGTATACTTATGATAAGCTGTTTCAGGAGTACAATCATATCGTGGCACAGATCCTTCTGACGGGTGCAGACTTTCGGCATGAGGACAGGTATCTCAATTTCCAGAATACCATTTCAAGGCTGTTGGAGCTGAATGTTCTGCCCATCATCAACGAAAACGACACCATTGCCACGGATGAGATCAAGGTCGGTGATAACGACACGCTTTCGGCGCTGGTGGCTGTCAGCGTCAAGGCGGATATCCTGATCCTGCTCTCCGATATCGACGGCCTGTATACTGCAGACCCGCACAAGGATAAGAATGCCAAGCTCATCGATGAGGTCGACGAATTGACTGATGAGATCATGGCACTGGGCGGCGGCGAAGGTTCGGCTCTGGGTACCGGAGGCATGAAGACAAAGCTCCATGCGGCTTCTCTGTGTGAAAAGGCAGGCTGTGACATGGTCATCATGAACGGTGCCGAACCGGGACTGCTGTATGACCTGTTTGACGGGAAAAAGGTCGGTACACATTTCAAATTCAGGAAATGAGGCAAGGGATTATGACAACGCTTGATATATTGAAGCAGGCGAAGGCGGCAGTGCCGGTCCTCTCCATGCTGGGCAGTGACGAGAAAAACAGGGCACTGCTTTCGATGGCGGATTTCCTCGAAAAGGAAGCCGGGGATATTCTGAAAGCCAACGCCGAGGATATCGAGGCGGTAAAGGCCACGATGAACAGCGTGATGATCGACCGCCTGACATTGAGTGAAAAGCGCATCAAGGGCATGGCGGACGGCATCCGTGAGGTAGTCGAACTGCCCGATCCCGTAGGCAAGACCATCACCGAGGTTCGGCGTCCCAACGGCCTCATCATCGAAAAGCGCCGGGTACCGATGGGCGTTGTGGCAATGATCTATGAGAGCCGTCCCAACGTGACAAGCGATGCGGCGGCACTGGCGTTGAAGAGCGGTAATGTCTGTGTACTGCGGGGCGGCAAAGAGGCATATCGTTCGTCTTTTGCTATTTTGAAGGCACTGCGGAACGGCCTGAAGGCAGTCGATCTTCCCGAAACGCTGGTCAATATGCTGGAGGACACCACGAGAGAAGGCGCAAGAGAGCTGATGACGGCAGTCGGCTATGTCGATCTGCTGATCCCCAGAGGCGGCGCCGGACTGATCCGCTCGTGTGTGGAGAATGCCAAGGTGCCCTGCATCCAGACCGGTACCGGTATCTGTCACATTTATGTGGATGAGACGGCGGACATCTGTATGGCACTGGACATCATCGAGAATGCCAAGACCAGCCGTCCTTCGGTATGTAATGCGGCGGAGGTGTGCCTGGTCAATGAAAAGATTGCCGGAGAATTCCTGCCGAAACTAAAACAGCGTTTGACCGAAGACAGAGAAAAAGAAGGAAAGCCTGCGGTGGAGCTGCGTCTTGACGAAAAGGCGGCAGCAATTATCGGCGGTACGGCGGCATGTGAAAATGATTTTGATACCGAATTCCTCAACTACATCCTTGCAGTCAAGGTAGTAAAGGATGTTAAGGAAGCCTGTGATCATATCGCCCGGCATTCGACGCACCACAGCGAGGCGATCATCACCCAAACGAAAGAAAACGCCGATTACTTCACGATGGCTGTGGACAGTGCGGCAGTCTATGTCAATGCTTCCACCCGCTTTACAGACGGCGGCGAATTCGGTCTCGGTTGTGAGATAGGCATCTCCACACAGAAGCTCCATGCAAGAGGCCCAATGGGACTGGAGGAGCTGACAACGTATAAATATGTGATCAGCGGCAACGGTCAGATCCGCTGAAAGGAGAGCAACATGAATAAGAATGTCGGTTTTATCGGCTGCGGCAATATGGGCGGCGCACTGGCCAAGGCGACCGCTGCGGCAACCGGCGGAGAACAGGTTTATCTGTGCGATTCCTATAAGGAAAAGGCAAAGGAGCTGGCACAACAGATTGGCGCAAGCGTCTGCGAGCTGAACGAGCTGGCTCAAAAGTGCGATTATATTTTCCTCGGCGTCAAGCCCCAGATGATCGAGGCGATGTTTGAGGAGTTCAGACCGTCTCTTGACAAGCGGAACGGCACGTGCACGCTGATCTCCATGGCGGCAGGTGTATCCATTGCCGCAGTGCAGAAGATGGCGGGCGGGAATGTCCCCATTATCCGCATCATGCCGAATACGTCTGTGGCAGTGGGCGAGGGTATGATCCTTTATAACTACAATGCCAATGTGACAGAGGAACAGGTCGGAGACTTCAAAACGATACTTTCCAAAGCAGGCAGGGTGGACAAGCTGGACGAGAGCAAGATCGATGCCGCCAGCGCCATCAGCGGCTGCGGACCTGCATATGTGTACATGTTTGCCGAGGCTCTGGCAGATGGCGCCGTTGCCTGCGGATTGCCCAGGGATAATGCCAACCTGTATGCGGCGCAGACTTTGATGGGCGCTGCGAAGCTCCTGATGGAGAGCGGCAAGCATCCCGGTGCTTTGAAGGATGCGGTTTGCAGCCCCGGCGGCACTACAATTGCCGGTGTGCGGGCGCTGGAAAACGGCGGCTTCCGAGCGGCGGCAATGAATGCGGTCATTGCCGCATACGACAAGACCATGGAACTGAAGAAATAAGGCGGAAATAACAAAGAGTGCTCTCGGTATAACGGGAGCACTTTTGTGATTTATTATCTGGTTTTCAGAATCGGTTTCTGCATCAGTCCCGGATGAATGGCGGCAGTGCTGCGAATGTCGACCCAGTCTGCATAGGGCTGTTCCTTCTCCAGCTTCTGGTATTCTCCCATCAGCGGCATGATCGATGTGGTGATCTCAACAGAAAGCGTGTGTGTTCCGCCGTAATACTCTTTTGGTATCTTAAATTCAAACGGAGCCCAGCAGCGTGTGCCGATAGGATTTCCGTCAAGGAATACTCTTGTGCAGGCGCCTCGTGTGTCGATGCTCAGCAGCAATGTTTTTTCGGATGACGGAATCGTCAGTTCTGTATCCAACGAGAAGGTGCCGGTATAGTCACGAATAGTGCATAGTTCGCCGATACTGCCTTTGCCGCAGAATCGATACAGATCTCCGTTTCGTTTAAGTTCAAAATCTCCGCTGAGGAATAGAGAGGGCAGGAATCGGTAGTCTTTTGCATTGGGGGCGTTGACGACTTGGATGATATGCATGCCTGCGGAAAGAGAGAAGGCATTTGTTGTGCGGTACAGCTGCGTGAACCCATCGGGCAGGCGGTCATCGGGCGCATCGGCATTTACGGGAGTATCGTCCAAAAGAATTGATACGGGTGCCGGATCTTTTCTTAAATGCAGCTTCAAACCGTCAAGGTTTTCACGGATGTTCAGAAGGATTTCCGGTTCATTTTGTGTATAGAGGCAGCGGAGGATGTTCTTCTGTTTCAAAGACAGACTGAAGTTTGAAATGTTTGCTTCACAGAGGAATTGCGGTATGGTTTCTGTCATATCGGATACCTTACCGCAGAATACGCCGTGACCGGGCAAACGGACATATCCTTGTTTTCCGTCTGCAATGACATTCAGCAGTCGGTCTGCCTGTTCATCCCGTGTGAGGTCGACCAGTGCGACAGTGCCGTCTTTCCATATACGGGTCAGCACATTTCGTACTTCGTTTCCGTGTTCATCTGTTACGATGCATCGACGGGGAATGGCGGTATTGACGTGTTGTACGAACTTTTCCGCATCGAGGAAGCGGTATTCTTCGCCCTCGATGAACAGACCGTTTTCATCTATGGACAGTACGGGAATATTGCATGTTTCATCTTCGCCGAGATATAGGTATTGCACCTGCCCTTTTACCAGCTCTTTCAGCAGACTTACGAAGAGATTGCCGATTGTATTGCCCCGTTCAGTTCCGAACAGACGCATGAACAGGCCGGAAGGGTAGCGCAGACGTACCGAGGGCGCATACGGCTTTCGTGCAGCTTCGGCGGCAAGAAGGGCAGAAGCACCGAGCTCCGGATAGAATGTAAACCAGGGCTGTGTGGGACTGGTGGGGAAATACCAGCTGTCCTTTTCCACATTGCCCTTGGGATCGACGGCAGCTACGGCCATGATGTACCGGTCTACACCATAACAGGCGGTCATCCAGATCATCTGACGCAGGGTAGCCATATTCATTTCGCCGGGTCCCAGTGAAAACAGCTCAGCCAGCTCGTGCTCCTTATGAAGTCCGGCATACTGTACCAGCGACATGGCGGAGAGCTCCATCTCTCCTTTATCGTCAAAGGAGACTCTTGTCGGGATCTCGTCCATACCGGGCTGAGAAAACTCGCACAGCATTTTGAGCGGGTCGCCGTTATAGCGCACGCTTTCGGGGGCATATTCGCACATCAAATGGCCGGTGAGGACGATGCCGTGCTCTACGCACCATTGATTCATGCTGCCGACATAGACCTTTCTCATTCGCTCACCCATGATGCGGTAGTAGTCTTCCCACAGTACGGCGGAGGGTTTGCCGTTCATTTAGGCGCAAACGTCGGCGATCAGGTCGTTTCCGTGAACTGCCGTGTAGTCTGCTTCCAGCCCATCATACCAGGCAAGGAGCTGGATGTTGTTGTCCATTTTTCCTCTTGTCAAGGTGCCGTCACTGTTGCTGGTGAAGTAGCCGAAACTCGGTTCATCGGTAAAAATGCCCTTGATGACCGTGCCGAAATAAGACTTCAGCAAATCATAATAGCGCTGATGGGTGAGCGACATGAACCTTGCCACGGCATCGGGATTCAGGATATCCGCTCCGATATGGTTGCGGACGATGCGGCTTTCGATCGTGCCGTTTTTGCGCTCAAATACAAGAGCATGGGGATAGAATTCCTCGTGTCCCTTGGTGACTTGTCCGCAGCAGTTGCCGGAGGGCCAGTTGTATTCGTCATACAGCCATACGTTCATGCTTCGTTCTGCCGCCAGCTCCACGATATTTTGGCACAGAGTCAGCCAGGTCTCGGACATGTATTCGATTTCCAGACCGCTTCTGGGATAGATCAGGAACTGAGAAATACCGACGGACTTGTATGCGTCGAGAAGCTGCGCCATGCGGGCTCTGTCGGGTCTTCCAGTAATGGCGATCATGGGGATCAGCGGATTCTGCATAATGAGTTCCTCCGTGTTTGATTGATATAAAGCATTATATCACGCAGGAACCGGGATGTCAATCGCATGATTTTAATAATCGTGTGGTATAATAAACATAAAAAGGAGTGGGTGCAGTCATGAATGACAGAGGATCATTTCTGAAGGGAAAGACCGCCGTTGTCACCGGTGCTTCCGGCGGTATCGGCGAGGCGATATGCAAAAAGCTTGCAGGCGAATACAAAATGAACCTGGTGATCACCGGACGCAATGCGGAAAAGCTGCATGCGCTGGCGGAGGGCCTGCGGGGATACGGCGTTCAAATTGCCGAGTGTATCGGTGACTTGTCCGACCTGAGCTTTGTCGACAAGGTTATAAAAACATCCTCCGAAGTTTTCGGAGGAATCGATGTACTGATTAACAATGCGGGTCTGTCACACAAGTGCGGTTTTGAAGAAATGACACCTGAGCTGTTTGACAGTATTATGCTCGTGAACGTGCGGGCTCCGTATTTCATGTGCCAGAAGGCTTTGAAGATCCTGAGAAACAGTACCTGTGCCACAGTTATCAATATCTGTTCGGTCACGGCACATAAGGGTTATCCCGGACAGAGCGTCTATGCCGCCAGCAAGCATGCGCTGCTGGGCTTGACCAAATCGCTGGCAAATGAAGTGTACAATCAGAACATTCGTGTTCATGCCATCAGCCCCGGCGGCGTGTTTACACCTATGGTGGCGATTACCCGGCCGGAGCTGACACCGGAAGGTATGATACTGCCGGAGGACATAGCGAATATAGCGGGCTTCTATCTGGAAAACCGGCTGTCGAATGCCGTAGTGGACGAGATCGAAGTACACCGCATGAACAAGGAGCCCTTTGCCTGATCAGTCGGTGATCGCTTTTCCGAGAACGTCCCGGAATGCTGCCACGGCATGCATTCCGTCTTCCGGCATATTGTCGGAAGAGAACCGGTAATATTCACCGTCCAGACAGAAGCGGCATACATATTCCTTTCCGGTAAGCCCCGGAACGAATCTGGTATCGTTCCATTTGTCCATGCCGTTTTCCTTTACGACTGAAAGGACGGCATCATAATAGGTCTCGTCTGCAGGATAGGTTTTGCAGATTTCAGGCTCGTCTTCATATTTGGAAAACAGGTCAACCTCATAGCTTCCGTCGGCATTGCGGTAAAGCACCATTTCGGAATAGTGATCTCCGCCGACGGTGGCAACGGTGGCTTCATAGTAGTCTGCCAGCAACTGCTGTTCATCTTCGGGAACCAAGGGTTCCTCTGCAGAAAAGGAGAACAGGCCGAGCAGCAGGGACAAAAGAAGAGCAATGAGCTTTAACATGATTCGTTTCTCCTTTACAGGGCAATGAAGCGGTTGATTTCATCGATAGCGGCGAACGGAAGATGGCTTGCAATCTGTTCGGCGATAATGCGTTTGGATTCTGCGGGAGATACGCAGTAACGGCTTGTCACGAAGTCGGTGCCGTAAAGGTATTCCGGCGTGGCAAATCGGGCAACGCCCCATCCGTAGGGCTTTCCGTGTTTGTCGAGGCTGTATTCAAAGTCGGCGATGACAAAGTAGGTCTGCATCTGAAGCCTTGTTACGGAAGCTTCAAATGCGGTGCTCTTGTGGTCATAGCCGCACAGCAGGCGCAGCTCCTTGGAAAGGAGACTGGACGAACATCGCTGCAGCGTGGTGTAGATATTCTCGTCGGTATGCCGGACCATTCCTTCGTCTGCCAGCGAGTCGAAGTCGTAGCCGTCCCGGCGGAAATTGGCAAAATCCGGGAACAGGTCTTTTCGGATGAAGACTGCCTTTCCGGAGAAGAACTTGCCGTAAACATATTTACCGCTTCTTGCAAGGGGGCCTTTCCATTCCCACGGGCCGTCCTTGTCGGTAAACCAAAGGGACGGATCGATCATTTCCTCAACGGAATAGCCGTCAAAACGGTTCTTGAAAAAGGGAAGCAGGCCGTATTCGTCAATGGCTTCTTCCAGTTCGGATATGCTCTTGATCATATGATAAAGCCTCCGTTTACGCCGATGATCTGGCCGGTGATGAAGGATGCCTTTTCGGAGGCGAGGAAAGCGACTGTATTGGCGATATCTTCGGGCTTCCCGATCCTTTCCAGAGGTGTCTCGTCCTTCAGCTCGTCCATTGCCTCTGTATCAAGGTGTGCATTCATGTCAGTATCGATGACACCGGGTGCGATGGCATTGACTCGGATGCCGCTGGGACCGACTTCCTTGGCCAGAGCTTTTGTCATCGAATTGATAGCTCCCTTTGCTGCAGAATATGCTACTTCACAGGAGGCGCCGACTTGTCCCCACATGGAGGAGATATTAATAATAGAGCCGCTCTTCTGAGAAAGCATCTGCGGAAGGAACGCACGAATCGTACGGAATACGCCGCCTACATTGACGGAGAACATGGTGTTCCATTCATCTTCCGTGATGTCGGTGAACAGGTTGAATTTTGAAATGCCCGCATTGCACACAAGAACGTCGATGCGGTGATAGCGCCGCAGGACATCCTGGGCAAGTGCAGTGACTTTATCATTGTCGGATACATCACACAGGGCGGCTTCTGCATCAAAACCCTGCTGCCGAAGAGATATACAGTATTCCTTTGCGGAATCGATATTTGTTTTACAGGTGAATATCACCGAATAGCCGTCTTCACAGAGTGCTCTGACGCAGGCTTTGCCGATGCCTCTGCTGCCTCCGGTGACGAAAGCGACTTTTCTCATGGGGGAACACATCCTTTCGATGATATTATACTATATTATTGTTAAATGTCCAGTCATCCGTTGATTCTTTACATAAAGAAAGGTATAATAGGGTCATCCGCACAGAACGGGCTTTTCAAATGCCGCAAGGCTGCCTGTATTTGGCGAGACTTCATAAGGAGGTGCAGTTCTGATGTATGCAATCATTAAGACTGGTGGCAAGCAGTACCGTGTGCAGGAAGGCGATACGATCTATGTCGAGAAGCTCGATGTAGAGGCCGGCGCTGAGGTTTCCTTCGACGTGCTGATGCTCGGCGGCGAAGAGAATGTCGTTATCGGCACTCCCGTTGTTGCTGACGCTAAGGTTTGCGGCAAGGTAGTTTCTCAGGTCAAGAGCGCAAAGGTTATCGTCTACAAGTACAAGTCCAAGAAGAATGAGCGCAGGAAGCAGGGTCATCGTCAGCCTTACACCAAGGTTAAGATCACCGCTGTCAAGGGCTGATTGTGATTACCGTGACTTTCTTTACCGAGGGCTTAGCCGGAGGTAAGGAGGAAGAGTCCGGGCTGGTGGGATTCCGGGCAATCGGACATGCCGGCTATGCGGATTCGGGTAGTGACATCGTATGCGCAGGTGTTACCGCAATTCTGAAGACTGCGGCAAACGGGCTTACGGAGGTACTGGGCTGTAAGGCTCATGTACATACCGACACGAACAGGGGATATCTCAGAGTGAGACTGGACGGGGCATACAGAAAGGTCAATGACCTTGAGGTGCTCGGTAAGGTCGATACACTGATGAAGGTCGCCCGGCTCGGAATAAGCGGCATTGCAGAGCAGTATCCGGAATATGTGACGCTTGATACCAAAGCGTATACGGACTCAGGGGCTTAATCCCACACACAGAACCATTAATCAAGAACAGGAGGTAGTGCTATGCTTAATATGGATCTTCAGCTGTTCGCTCATAAAAAGGGAATGGGCAGCTCCCGTAACGGTCGTGATTCCGCTGCACAGCGTCTGGGCACCAAGCGTGCTGATGGTCAGTTCGTTCTGGCCGGCAACATCCTCGTGCGTCAGCGCGGTACAGTCATACATCCCGGTCTGAACGTAGGCATTGGTGATGATGATACCCTGTACGCAAAGATTGACGGCGTTGTCAAGTTCGAGCGCTATGACAAGAAGCGTAAGCAGGTCAGCATCTATCCTAAGGCTGAGGTTGCAGCAGACTAATGCATTAGGCTAACGTAGCCGTCCGGTTCATTTTGATGTTCCGGACGGCTTTCGTATCATAATATATCGTATTATATGGAATGGAAAACAGAATGATAATCGAAATGCCGGATGCTGATACCGTGATATTTGAACAGGTCTGTTTTGATGCAAAACTCGTACTGATTGATTCCGGTCAGGTCTTTCACTGGGAGGAAACAGAAAAGGGCATTGCAGGAACTGTTTCGGGAAAGCATATCTGCATTGAACAGAAAAAGAACGGCATTGTCCTTCATGGATGTACCGAGAACGATATTCCCTTCTGGAGACGGTACCTCGATATTGACAGGGATTACGGTGAGCTGGATCGGGTCACGGAAAAGATACCGTTGGCTAATCGGGCTGTGAAGCTGTTGCCGGGAATGCGGGTCCTTCATCAACCGGAATGGGAAGCGCTGACGGCGTTTATTATCTCCGCAAACAATAATATCAAGCGTATCCGAAGTATTATAAAAAATATCAATACAGCACTGGGTGAAAACGGCGGTTTTCCGACGCCGCAGGCTTTGGCGGAAGCGGATGTTGATCTGTTGCGGGAATGCGGCTGCGGTTACCGTGCACCGTACCTCATCGAAACGGCGAGAACCGTAAGAGACGGATTTGATCTATCAAAGGTCGCAGCAATGGACTATGACACGGCACACAAAACACTGCTTACATTAAAGGGCGTAGGAGACAAGGTGGCAGACTGTGTGCAGTTGTTCGGCATGGGACAAAGCCGGGCTTTTCCTGTTGATGTATGGGTTGAGCGGCTGATGAAGCGTTGGTTCATGGATGAAAAGGCGAGCAAGGCAGAGATCCGTCGAGCGGCATATGATATGTTCGGCGAGCAGGCGGGACTGGTTCAGCAGAGCCTTTTTCACTGTGCAAGGCTGGGATTGATTTCATTGGAGGAGGCAGAGTAATATGCTGGGACTGCTGGTCAATGCGCTGACGGTCATCGTCGGCGGAATCGTGGGATCGCTGCTGAAGGGCGGTATTCCCGAACGGTATTCCAAATCCATCAATGCGGTGTTGGCTTTGTGTGTGCTTTTGATCGGCATAAGCGGAGCCATACAGACGCAGCAGATGATGCTCATTATCGTGTCCATGGTGGCAGGTACTGCCTTGGGTGAATGGATGAACATCGAAAAAGGACTGGACAGGGTCGGCGAATGGGCACAGCAAAAGTTTGCCTCAAAGGATGACGGCTTCTCCAAGGGCTTTATCAGTGCGACGCTCCTGTTCAGTGTAGGCTCCATGGCGGTCGTCGGCTCTATGGAGGCTGGCATCATGAACAAGCCCGACACGCTGATGGCAAAAGCAGCGCTGGACGGCGTTTCGGCACTGATATTTGCTTCGACATGGGGCCCCGGTGTGATCCTGGCCGTTGTGCCGCTGACACTGTATCAGGGAATTATCGCCGTACTGGCCATGCTGCTGGGAAATTTCCTTCCCGAAGCGGCGATTACCGAGATGAGCGCAGCAGGCAGCCTGCTGATCATTGCTCTCGGCATCAATATGCTGGGCATGACCAAGGAGCGTCTGCGTACCGGAAATATGCTTCCTGCCATGTTCATACCGGCAATCTATATCGTGATCAAGGGACTGTTTTGAGGAGTAGATGATGAGCGAATGGAGAATAGAGATCAGCGAAGATAACGATTGTGTATCTTTCGGCAGCCGAATGATCAGGGAAGAATACCGAAGCATCACGGGAACGGAGCTATTGACTGTCGAAAACGGATATCACGGCAGTCGTATTCGCATATCTGTTGATACTTCGCTTTCGGACAGTTATGTCATCGATGTGCCGGAGGAAAAGGAAGGCATACAGATCGTAGAAATTTACGGAAGCGATGCGGCAATGGCGATGTATGCATGCAGCGAGTTTGCCAATATCGTGCTGTCGAAACTGCACCGAAGTAATACTTCGTGTAGTCCGTATTACTTCTATCCGATCTTTACCGAAATGGCATTGCCGAAATATCATCAGCAAAGTGTTCCGGCGATAAAGCACAGAGGTCTGTGGACATGGGGGCATGTGATCTACGATTACCGGGGCTTCTTTGAAAACATGGCAAGGCTTCGGCTCAATGAAGTAATTATCTGGAATGATTTCCCGCCGCTGAATGCGAAAGAAGTCGTTGAAAAGGCGCACAGCCTCGGTATCAAAGTGATCTGGGGCTATGCCTGGGGCTGGGATACCGGAATGCGCATCGATACCACAGACGAAGCCGTCAATGCCATTGTGAACGAATATGAAAAAGGATATGCCGACATTCCGGGCGACGGCATCTATTTCCAGAGCTTCACCGAGACCACGAAGGAGACGCTTGACGGACGGCTTATTGCGGAAGCAGTGGTGGATTTCGTCAATCGGATCTCGGGAAGGCTGTTGGAAAAGCATCCGGGATTGCTTCTGCAGTTCGGCCTTCATGCCATGTCGGTGAAGAACCGATTGGATATTATTGCAAAGACCGACAGCCGGGTGCATATCGTATGGGAAGACTGCGGAGGAGACGAAGTTCCTGACGAAGAAGATACTTGATCTTAGGGAGAATGCGGTCTGCGGCGCCGTGCTGAAGGGCATGATCTGTCTCAATTGGAACAGGTTTGAACACATGGCGGCGCCCATGAATATCGGATGTGCGGATGAGGAAACCATTTTCAGGCGCAGAAATGAAGTCAAGCCGATTCTCCATATATTGCAGTCTGAATGGGCGGCATACGGTGAGCCGCTTGCCGAAATAGTCAGAATGTATGCGGAAAAAGACGGCACCGAGCTTTACGGACTGTATGAGGACGGTGTGTTTGAACGGGATATAACGCTGCCGGTTGCCGTATTTGCCGATACCCTGTGGGATCCGTATCGGGAATATGCAGACATCCTGAATGAAACAATGTCCCGTCCGGATATCAGTTTCATTTAAACAACGATAAGCGTCTATCAAAAATAACATTCGAAAAAACCAAAGGGTAACATTCGGGTGTTATAATGCAATATGACCAAATATAATCAAAACGGAGATGGAATACAAAATGGTAAAGGCCAATATTATATCAGGCTTTCTGGGCGCAGGCAAGACGACCCTGATCAAAAAGCTGGTTGCAGACACCATGAAGGGTGAGAAGGTCATCCTGCTTGAGAACGAATACGGCAAAGTCGGTATCGACGGCGGTTTCATGAAGGATTCCGGCATTCAGGTAACCGAGATGAATTCCGGTTGCATTTGCTGCACGCTGGTCGGCGACTTTGAGAAGGCTATTGACGAGCTGATCGAAAAGTACAATCCCGACAGGCTCATCATCGAGCCCTCCGGCGTCGGAAAGCTTTCCGACATCCGTCATGTGGT
>JAZLHZ010000257.1:0-8956 GCA_045617085.1 Clostridia bacterium | reverse complement strand
CTGTCTATGACACGATGCCGGAAACGGAGGCAATGTTCGAAGGCTTTTATTCCGCAGTGCCGTACCTGACGCAGGGGAAGTATGTGGCGTATGCTTTCTCCTATACCGGCGGCGCCATATTGCAGTGGTTCACGCAGGAGCTCGGTTCGGGCGGGGATTTCTCCGAATTGGAGAATGCCTATACTTCCGATCAGCCGACGGGACTGCTGGTGCTCCCGCATTTTGCCGGGGCGGCGACTCCGTATATGGATACAGGCTCCAAGGGCGCAGTCATCGGGCTTACCATGTCCACGACAAAGGCAGAGCTCTATCGGGCCTGCATGGAAGGCGTTGCCTATGAAATGCGGCTGAACTATGAGCATCTGCTGAAATCGGGCATCTGTTTTCAAAAGATCCATGCGACGGGCGGAGGCGCCAAGAGCAAGGTATGGATGCAGATGAAAGCGGATGTGCTGAATATCCCCATCACGGCGCTGAAGACGGCGGACGCAGGTACGGTGGGTTCCGCCATGCTGACCGGCATCGCCATCGGTCTGTTCCGTGATCTGAACGATGCCGCCGGACATATGGTAGAGGAAACGGAGACCTATCTGCCCGATGAGAAACGGCACAGGCAGTACATGGAGGTCTATGACCGGTACAAGCGTGTCTATCATGCGGTGCGTGATCTGGTTTGAGGAGGAATAAAAATGAACGCATATATCGGACATGAAAGTCAGCTTGCGGGCGTGGAAGAGCACCTGCTTCTGAACGGAAAAGGCAGCGGAATGCGGCTGTACGAGATCCATACGGCTGCAGGCATCGACATGACCGTATCGCCCGACCGCTGCTGCGATATCGCACGGCTCCGTTACAAGGCGGTCAATCTGAGTTACATGTCTCCCTGCGGTTATGTTGCGCCCGCATATTATGACAGCATCGAGGCTAACTGGCTCAAATCGTTTACGGCGGGCTTCCTGACGACCTGCGGCCTCAACAATGTGGGTTCTCCCAATACGGACGAGGGCGAGCGGCTGCCGCTGCACGGAACCATAGGCAATACGCCTGCGGAGCATGCGTGGTGGGAAGAAACCGAAAACGCTTTTGTCATTCACGGCGAAATGTCGGATGAGACGATATTTGACCGCAAGCTGCGGCTGAGCAGAAAGATCACCGTCGATAAGACAACGGCTGTATTTACCGTCGAGGATACCATCGAAAACAGGGGAGATACGGTGCAGCCGATGGAGCTCCTGTATCATATGAATATGGGCTATCCGCTGCTGGATGAAGACAGCATCATCGATGTTCCCGCTCTTTCCGTGACGGCGAGAGACGAGCATGCGGCGGAGGATATCAAAAACTGCCTCCGCATGGAAAAGCCGCAGGCAGGATATACCGAGCGGTGCTATTACCACAGGTTTGCTCCGGGTGAGCAGACGGTATCGATCACTCAGCCGAAAAACGGGATGCGGCTCTCCATTACCTTCGATTCCCGATCTCTGGACGGATTCATCGAGTGGAAGATGATGGGCGTGCGGGACTACGTTCTGGGCCTCGAATGCGGCAACTGCTATCCGGACGGGCGTGATGTGATGCGTGCTTCCGGCATGCTGAAATTCCTGGAGCCCGGTCAGAAGGTGACATACAGGGTGAAGATCGCCGTTTCGGACAGTGACGGACAAAAAGCATGATAGTTGAAATAGGAAAGATGATATGTTAAATTTATTTAGGGGGGGTAAAGGGTTGATTTTGATTGTTAAATGTGGTATAGTATCTTCATAAACACAGTTAAGAACTGTGAAAAAAATCAGGAGGTATTTCCCATGAAGAGAACACTGACCACCCTGTTGGCCCTGCTGTTGGCTCTCACCATGTTCTTCTCCTTCGCTAATGCAGAGGGACTTGAGATGAGTGATATCCCCGGCATGACCGCACCCGGCGTGCTGCCCATCGTAACCGAGGAAACGCAGCTGACGATCGCATATCCCCAGCACACGCTGACCCTTGATTTCGATGACAATGATCTGACCAAGTATGTTGAAGAGCAGACCGGTATCGACATCGTTTGGGAACTGCTTCCCAATGCCGAGACTGCGACTGTTATCGACCTGCGTCTTTCCAGCGGCGAGAAGCTGGGCGATATCCTGGCTTATAACCTTGGCTCCACCGGCGCATCCAGCTACGGTTCTCAGGGTTACTTCCAGCCTCTGAACGAATACTTTGACAAGTATTCTTACTTCCTCTACGATGCACTGTATGAGGATGAGCTGGCAGAGTACATGACCCGTCTGAAGGAAGCTGACGGCAACATCTACGGCTACAGCTACTACTCCAACTCTCCCGGAGACCAGATCAAGGTCTGCGCATACATCAACATGCAGTGGCTGAATAAGCTCGGCCTGTCCAAGCCCACCAATCTGGATGAGCTGCGCGACGTACTGATTGCGTTCCGTGACAATGATATGAACGGCAACGGCGACCTCACCGACGAGTTCCCCATGATCACCTCCGGCGGTGCATGGAACGGCGGCTATGAGCAGTTCATCATCAACAACTTCATTTACTATGATCCTGACTACGTACTCAATGTTGAGGACAATGTGGTCTATGCTCCCTTCGCAACCACCGAATGGCAGGATGCCATGATCTACCTGAACGGCCTCGTAAAGGATAAGCTGTTCGATCCCATCTCCCTCACCATGACCCGTGAGGAGTATGCGCAGATGCTGGAAGCTCAGACCCTCGAAGAGCAGGTCGCCGGCGTGATCACCGGTTCCACGGCTCATATCATGGTCGACAAGAGCAATCCCTACCTGCTGAGCTATGACTACCTCGATCCCTTCGAGGGTCAGTATACGCCCAACCGTTTGGCGCAGATGACTCCCAACTTCTTCATCATGGAGGATTGTGAGATCCCCGAGATCGCATTCCGCTTCTTCGACTTCTTCGCACAGCCCAGAGTATCCGTCTGGATGCGCTACGGCGTACCCGGCGACACCGTGACCTGGCGTGCAGATGATCCCGATGCCTTCGATGCCAAGTATCCCAACGCTTCACAGCGTGCATACAATATGGGTCTGGAGCCCGTATACGCAACTGACTTCACTCAGAAGAAGGATCCCTGGTCCAACGAGAACAACAGCATCTGGAATATCTACTTCTGCGGCATGCTGCCCATCCACACTTTCACTGCCAGCGCTACCGAGACTCCCGCTTCCGAGTTCCTCAGCAACTGGGATGACAGCTTTGCCAAGGGCGACATCACCGACCATTCTTCTTACGTGAATGCTTTCATGGTAAGCTGGATCGGCAAGCATCCGGATCAGATGTTCATTGAGCCCAAGTACACTGTTGAAGAGATGGATCAGTACAACGACACCATCAACACCGTCAAGACCTACTACAAGGAGTGGCTGGCATCCTTCGTTACCGGCGCCAAGGATCCCGTCAATGACTGGGATGAGTACATGGCAGGTCTCGAGACCTCCGGCCTCAATGATTGGCTGACTGTTGCTCAGGCATACTGGGACAGAGCCAACGGCTGATAACCGTTCCTTACGGCTGAATCAATATAGTACCATTCACGGCTCCCTCGCAACGCCGGGGGAGCCGTTCCCGAATATATTGGGGGGAGAAAAAAATGCTTGATATTTTTACTGAAAAACAATGGCAGCAGGTAAAGGATGACTATGAGGGCTGGTGGAAGCAGACTCGTGAAAAGCCGATCCTGCATCTTTCGTTTGTGGAAGAATGCAAAACGATGAAACGTCCCGAGGGCATGATCACAGAAAATCTGTTTCACTATCCGGAAAGCGAGTCTCCCGAAAGCATTGCCGAAAAGATGGAATACATCATGCGTTCCCGCCGGTACGAGTATAACGGCTATCCGTATATCTGGGTTTATTTCGGACCGGTCAGCACTGTGGAATACATCGGCTGTAAACCGCATATCGGGCCTTCTACGGTGTGGTTTTCGCCCCGTGATGAGATAGAGCCCTCCAAGCGGCATATCACAAGGGATCCGAGAAGCGAATTCCTGCCGAGAAACCATGCCATCCGCAAGGCGATACAGGATCGTTTTGGCGGCGGCTATGTTGTCAGCGGCCCCTGCGGCGCAGGATGCAACCTCGACTACGTGGCGGAGTTCTACGGCCACGAGGAGCTGTCATACATGCTGTATGACGAGCCGGACGAGGTGAAGCGGCTGATGGATGAAATACAGGCGGCACTCCTTCCCATCGGCGATGAGGAGGAAAAGCTGACTCCCGGTGCCGTGGGCTACACCGCATGGGGCGGCATATTCGCTCCCAAGCCGTGGGTGACCATGCAGTGCGACTACTGCGCCATGATCGGCAGAAAGCACTTTGAGGAGTTCGAGAAGCCGGAACTGGTGGAGCACTGCAAGCGCAGTCCCGAGTATAACTACTATCATCTGGACGGTCCCGGCGAGATCATTCACATGGACAGCATACTGGACATTCCGGAGCTGAAATGCATGCAGTGGGTGACGGCGCCCAATGGCGAGCTGGATCTTGACCTCAAGGTGTACAGCAACATCTTCAACCACGGCAAGAACATGTGGGTCACGGGTCCCATCGAAAAGGCACGTGCCGTTGCAGAAAAGAACGGAACAGCAAAGGGTATTTTCTGGACCGGCACCTATGATATGAAGGACTATGACCGGATTATGAAGATTGCCGAGGAACTGATGCAGTAACGTAACCTCAAAATGATGATCAACGGAGCAGTTGTTGAGACGGCTCCGTTGATTCCTGTAAACTGCGATACAGTAGCACATTACAAAGGCTTATTCAAATCTGCAGAAAAGAATCAACGTGTGAGCGGTATAATACTATACGTATAACGGCTTTGAAACACGGTAATTCATAGATATGCAAGGCATCGGCGGAAGGAGAAGTTGATTAATGGACAGGCAAGTCGTACTGAATATCGATCCGAAACGTGTGTGCGGAACGGTCGAGCCCATGCTGTTCGGCTTCAACTTTGAGATCACCCGTCAGACGTGGTATAACGGGATCAGCGCACAGATCATCAACAACCGGAAGTTTTTCCGATATGACGATGCGCCTTCCGTACCGGGATGGGAGCTTCTCGGCGGTGCAGTGAAAACGGAGAGCGGCATCGGGCTTCCGGCAGGCGGTTCTGTTTCGCAGAAGATCGAGTCCGTGATACCGCTGCACAGACGCTCTGTTGACTACCGTATCAGTATCCGGACAGGCAGTGACATACATCTTCGCATCCGGGTCGGAGACACGGGCAGGGATCATATCCTCCGTGCATCAGGGGAGCATGACACGGTTTTGGAGGGCTCGCTTATCCCGGAATCGTCTTCGCCCGAGGTTTCATTTATCCTTCAGAATATCGGAAACGACAGGATTACTGTCCGCAGTGTGTCGCTGATTCCGAGCGAGGGAACGACCTGCGGCCTGAGAGACGATGTGATCGCCGCACTCAGATCGCTGAAACCGGCTTGTCTGCGTTTTCCCGGCGGATGCTATGCGGAATATTATGACTGGAAAGAGGGACTGCTCCCGATCGATGAGAGGAAGCCCATCTGTATCCGGGACAGCGAGTTTCTGAAAGATATCGTATTGGGACCAACCCATGGTCAGGATCCGAATGATACGAACATCGATGATTTTGTCGCCGTATGCCGCAGGATCGGTGCCGAACCGCAGTTTACCGTCCGGCTGAGCGAAAATACGCCGGAGGATGCGGCGCAGCTGGTGGCCTATGCAAACACGGGCGCCGAAACGGAATACGGAAGGAAACGCATATCGAGGGGCTTTGCCGAGCCGTATCACATCCGCCGCTGGTATCTGGGAAATGAGCTCTGGTGGTTCGGAAGAGGCGGCTTGCTGGAAGCGAAGACTGCGGCAGAACAGTCTGTTGCCTTCGCAAGGGCAATGAAGGCTGTGGATCCCTCAATCGAGCTTGTGCTCTGTACCAACGTGGGTTCCGATTGGTATCGGGAATTGACGGAAGCCATCGATACATTGGGCGGCGCCGAATTGTTCTCGCTGGTTTCGTACCATCAATATCTGCTGGACGGCTTCTATCCCGGCACGCATCCGAAGGATGAGGTTCGGGAACCGGAAACCGAGGAAGGCATCAAGAGGATCGAGGATATCCTGAAGGCGCCGGAAGTATATATCCTGCCGAAGCTGCGGGCGGTACGTGCCGAACTGGATCAGCCGGGCAGCAGCCTGCAGCGGGTACCGATCAGCTTTGACGAATGGAATTACTGCTGGGGACGGACAGGGCATCCGGCGCTGGCACTGTTTACAGCCGGTCTTTTGCAGCAGCTGGTGCGTCATGGGCAGGAGCTGCAGATCGGTCAGGCGCTCTATTTCCACCCGATCAACGAAGGCCTGCTTCATGTGGGAGGCGAAGGTGTTATTTGGGAGGACGGCGGTCTTGTCTGGAAGCTGATTTCCGGGCATCAGAACGGCCAAACGGTGCAGACGGATGGACTGCCTGCCGACTCTGCCGTCGATGCGGCGGTGACTCTGCATCAGGACAGCATGTATATCACGCTCATCAACAGGGATGTGCGCAGCAATGTTTCGGTGTCACTGCCCGGTGTGATGAAGGGAAGATCGGTATCCGTCAGTGCCTATTCGAGCGAGCGGATCTGGGAAAACGCCTATCGGACAAATTCCCTTCATTCGGCATCAATATCCGTTGACGTGGAAGGTGAGACCGTGCTTTTGCCGCCGTCGAGCGTGACCGGCATTCGGATCGAATAATAATATCGGCAATACGATATACAGAAAGAAGGAATTTCTATGAGCTTTGACCCATGTTATGTTGACCCGGCGGAACAGCCGTTGGACGCACTGGTTCCCGGCGGCGGACTGTGCTCGATATTTCGGACGATCGCCTGCATCGGCGACAGCCTGGCTTCGGGTGAGTTCCAGAGCAAGAAACCGGACGGTTCTTACGGTTATCATGACTATTATGAGTACTCCTGGGGACAGTTCCTGGGCCGAATGATCGGCGCAAAGGTGTACAATTTCTCCAAGGGCGGAATGACTGCACAGGAATACTGCGAGACCTTTGCGGATTCCAAGCGGTTCTGGAGCACCGAATATGCCAGCCAGGCTTATATCATTGCGCTGGGTGTCAACGACCTGCTGAACGCCGGGCGGGATCTGGGCTCAATGGAGGACATCGATTTGAACGATTGGCGGAACAACAAGCCCACCTTTACAGGATATATGGGCAAGATCATCCAGCGGTATCGGGAGATCCAGCCCCGTGCGTTCTTCTTCCTGATGACGATGCCCAGCGACGGCGCGGATGATGCCAAGCCCGAGATCAAGGCAAAGCACGCCGCCCGTATCCATGAGATAGCCGCACTGTTCCCTCAGACGTATGTGCTGGACTTCAATAAGTATGCGCCCAAGTACGATTTAACGTTCCGCAGACGCTACTTCCTGAGCGGCCACATGAACCCCGCCGGATATCAGCTGACGGCACAGATGGTCGCATCGTATATCGATTATATCATTCGCCATGACCCCGAAGCCTTCGGTGAAGTCGGTTTCATCGGGACCGATCTGCACAGCGAAGCGGGGAGAGGTTGGAAATAACGGCAGAGGTAAGCCTGTCCGCCGAATCTATGTTTGATTCGGCGGACAGGCTTGTTCTATAGAATAAAAAGTCAGTTGAGTGCATTTTTGATCTCGTCGATCATGGATTGTCTGCAGGGTGCTGCGGTGTTCGGGCTGATCGGGACGCCGGGGATGATGACGGATGCCTGCGGGGTCAGCGGATCGGCGGCATCATATACTGCTCCGGCGTGAGCTTCTTCGGCAGCTTCCCGTTCCGCGTGCGGCGTTCAAAAGAGGGTGAAACGATGGGATTTATTTTTATGTCGTCGAGTCGGTTGCCGCCGGTAATGTGGGAAAGGTTTATTTCATTGATTGTGTGATTTGTGCTTTTCATGATCGGTACCTCCGTATTTGTTCATTTCTGTCTCTTTATACGAAGACACCGGTGAAAAGGCTGCCGAGCTTCCGATAAAGCGTGAAAAAACGGAGAGAGAAACCGATGGGAGGCTCATATTTCGGTTTACGGATCAATAGGGGTGTGCATCGTCAAAATCACGGGTGAGCAGCGCTTTGCGGATCGATTCCACGTGACAGTTCGTCAGCTCCACATTCATGGTTCCGGCGTTGCGCACAACGTAATCGGTTTCGGCGGCGAAGATGTTGTTGAGGTGAAGGAAGCCTGTGGTATCTGCGCAGAAGTTGAATATGCCGTTCTTGCAGCTGTCCTGTGCGCAGTATACGTTCTCGATCAGCGCCGCATTCAGGTCGGTAATGTTCTCGCTGTCAACGGCGTGCAGCACATCCTTCTGGCAATAGAGGTTGCTGATATGCAGGTTATCCACGGCGCAGCCCACCAGAATGCCTCGTTTGGAATGGGAGGTCACATTGTTGATGGAGATGTTGTACATTTCGCCCCGGACCGAGGTTCGCTCCCGGATGTATTCGCCCAATATGGCGTAGCCGAGGAATATGCTTGCCTGCCAGGCGAGCTTGGGGGCGGTATCGACCAGCGAGTCGACAAGCACATCGTGCACCTGTGTGCCGTCGGCACAGAGCAGACGCAGCTGGCCGCCGGAAAGGACGTTGGACATCACGTTTTTGACGATGATATGATGGATATCCCATCCCTTTTCCTCGACGAAAATGCGTTTTTCGTTTCTGCCTTTCAATGCGGTCAGCGCCACGGTGTCATCCTCGGTCTGACCGGTGATGTTCTCCACGAGAATGTCCGAGCAGCCGCAGCGCAGATCAATGCCGTCACCGTTTTTGATGTAGATATCCGTATACGTCTCGGGCTCTTTATCCAGCCGTTCTCCGTTCGGGCCTACGGAGGCGAAATCGGCTTCAAATTCGATATTGCGGATGGTGCCGTGACAGCAGCCGAAATACGTCATGCC
>JAZLHZ010000256.1:0-9134 GCA_045617085.1 Clostridia bacterium | reverse complement strand
GCACGCCGGGATGGGCGCTGACGTTGGAGGAGGCCATGGAGATCTCGTTGGTGCGGATGAGGCCGGAGACGTCCTCGTCTGCGAGGAACATGTGCTGAACGCCGTCAATAAAGCATACCTTCAGCGGCACTCCGTTCACGGCAGCTTCGCAGGCGGCGCAGTCCTTCGTGTCGATGCCGTTTCTGACCATGTACAGGCCCAGTGTGCGGTAATAGGCGCCGGTATCGAGGCAGCGGATGCCCATCTTTTCGGCGATGCGCTTGGAAACGGCGGACTTGCCTGCGCCGGCGGGTCCGTCTATCGCAATGGTGATAATGTCATTCATGCGTTTGAACTCCTTTGTCCGGAATCGTTTTCTGTTACATATTATAATGTTTTTCTGTGTGCCGATAAAGCAAGTCGGTGTTAAACTATACATGAAAAAACTGGCGCCTCTGCCGATCTGCAGAGGCGTCCGGTTTAGCGGTTCAGCGGTTTTTGGGTATCGTGACACAGCAGAGAATATCGCCGGTGGCTTCATCGAGGAGGCACAGCCCCGTCACCTCGGCGGGATCCAGCGGCGATTTCGGGATCAGCTCGATCTCCGTGATGTCAGGTCGGACAGTACGGGATATGCGGGAGAAATCGGCTTCACAGAGGACGGCATTTTCGGTGGTGATGCCGAAGAGGACGGGTTCCTGCGGATCGGGCTCGGTGTAGGTGCAGCGGATACGGTCTGCCGCCACGGAGAGCGACTGCACGGTGTATCCGCCCGGCAGGTCAAAGCTGCCGAACTCGACGGCGGGGGCGCAGAGGGCGACGCAGAAATCCCAGCGCTGCTGCAGAATGCTGCCGCCGCATTCCAAACCGCCGAAATGCAGCTTGACCGCCTTGCCGTACAGACTGCATTCCGAATCAACAAGGACGGTCACGAGGGAGCCGCCGTGTCCGTCGGAAAAGCCATAATACTCATAACTCAATTGTCCGTCCGCATCGGGGATGGTGAAGGCGATGTCACTGAAAAAAGCGGATTCTTCGCCGCCGAAGCCGGGCATCTGAAAGGTCAGCTCGGCATGATGCTCGGTATTGGTGACGTAGATCAGCTCCATCTGTAAGAAAGCACAGGGAATCGGCGTGGAGGTTGCCCATACGACAGAATCTTCTGCCCGGTCAGCCTCCGCTATGGGGGTCGTCCACATGACGAGATCGGGCGTCGGGTCGACGGTCGCCTCGGGTGTCGGTGTGGGATACTGTTGCCGGATAGGGGTCGGGGGAATGACCGTTTCTGCGGCGGTCGGTGCAACGAAGGAAGCCGATGTTCCGGAGGCAGCGGCAAGGGGCTGCTGCTTCGGCAGCAGCTTTTGCTTGGCAAGGCATAGGCACAGGAAAGCGGCGGCCATGGCGGCGGCGGTGCAGACGAAGGGTGCGGGGCGGAATGGATGCGGACGGGTTTCCTTCATGCGGGACAGGGTACGGTATTTGAGGGAGGGAGATACGGTCTCGTTCTCCATCTGTTTGCGGAGACGGTTGCGGAATTCTTTGCGGGTCATGACAGATCCTCCTTCAGCAGGGCACGGGCCCGGTGGAGCCGGGTATCGACGGTGGCCCGGGGAACGTGCAGCAGTGCGGCGATCTCGGCGGCGGTATAATCCTCATAGTAGAAAAGGATGACGGCTTCCCGGTACTTGCGGGGCAGCCGGGTGACGGCGGAGCGGACGTCCAGTCCGGCCTCGACGGAAGGCGGTTCGGGAGCGGGTATGTCCTCCGGTACCTCGCCGGGTAGGAAACGGCGGAAAAACAGGGAACGGGAGCGGAGCATGTCCCGGCATACGTTGATGGCGATACGGGTGAGCCATGTGCCGATGGCGCACTCGCCTCTGAAATCGCTGCGGTGCGTCCATGCCTTCAGCATCGTCTCCTGAAAAGCGTCCTCTGCAGCCGGACGGTTTCCCAGATACAAAAGACAGAGGCGCAGGACAGCATCGCCGTGGCGGTCAATGACCTCTTCCATGTCGGGCATGGTTTCACGTTTCTTTCCGTTCATCACGGTTTCCTCCTTTCCTGTCGATTAGACGGAGCGGATCGGTTTTTTCTTTCGCAAAAAGACAAATTTTCGGGGAACAAAAGGCGGTGTGTTTTGTGTCTAACTTTTTGAGGTGAATGAAATGCCGAAAACTTTGAAGACTCTTTATATCGTATGCGGCATCCTGTGCGTGCTGTATTATCTGCTGATGGGCATCTGCAAGCGGTTCGGGCTAAGCATGGGCTGGCTGTGGATGGCGCTGGGCGTCGTGCTGATCGGCGCCGGATTCTCGGACAGGATCGCCGTCCCCATGTGGCTCAGAGTGGTCTGGCGGGCGGGACTGTGCGCCTGCATTGCGTATACACTGGTGCTGTGCGGCATCGTGATGACGGGGATGAAGGCGGTGCCCCCGCAGGATGCAGACTATCTGCTGGTGTTGGGCGCCAGAGTGGAAAAGAACGGCGTGCCGAGCCCGGCGCTTCGGCACCGCATCGATGCGGCTTATGAATATCTGACCGGGAATCCCGATACCGTTGTGATCGCCACCGGCGGTCAGGGACGGGACGAGGACATGCCCGAGGCGGAATGCATCAAAAACGAGCTGGTGAAGCTTGGCATTCCCGAGGAGCGGATACTGGTCGAGAACAAGTCGACCTCGACAACGGAAAATCTGACAAACAGTCTGGAAATGATCGGAGACAATAAAAAGACCGTCGGCATCGTGACAAACAACTATCACGTATACCGCTCGGTCAAACTGGCAAAGAAGGTCGGCTATGAAAACCCCTGCGGCTATGCGGCCTCGTATACCGGGATCACCCTGCCCAACTATCTGGTGCGGGAAGCGGTATGCCTGACCGTCGAATGGCTGACGGGCGAGCTGTAACTCACACGCCCAGCAGGAAGTACCGAACCAGCAAAACGGCTTCCCGGAAGATCCAGACGGGCTTACTGTACAGAGGCGTTTCGGCAAGAAGGAAACGGACATTGCCGAAGCCCTCTTTTTGTATATACAGCTTCAGCCGCAGCAGGTGGAAATCGCTGGAGACGATGATGAGCGGTTCGTCCTTCCCGATGCCGCTTTCCGCAAGCAGGACGGCGGCATTTTTGAGGTTTTCCAGCGTGTTGGTGCTTTCGGTTTCAAGGAGGAGGTGTTCGGCATGCAGGCGCTGTGCCATGCCCTCGGCCTCGCCGTAGGCGCCGCAGAGGAGCACGGGAAGTTCGGGATGTCCGGTCAGAAAGTCGTCCGCACAGTCTGTGCGGTTATCCATCAGCACGGTGGTATCCGGGGCGCCGAGGACGAGCATTGCCTGCTCATCGCCCTGCGGCAGGGGACAGGGAAGCAGGGGAGCAGCTGCCACAGAAAGCACCAGCAGCGCTCCGATGCCGCAGCCTGCGGCAAGGAGGATGTGGAGAAGCTTCGGGAGGCGGCGGTAAAACAGGCCCCGGAGCAGGAATATCAGGGCGTAGGCGTAGAGGAGGATATATACGAGCGGCTCGAGAAGGGCGAACTCGGGAAGAAATGATTCCGTGACCGCCAAAAGGAACAGCGGAACGAAGAGGAGAAACAAGAGGATTCTGTGCATAGACGGGCTCCTTTTTTAAGTGAGGAGTGTGGAGTGAGGAGTGAGGAGTGTGGAGTGTGGAGTGTGGAGTGTGGAGTGTGGAGTGTGGAGTGTGGAGTGTGGAGTGTGGAGTGTGGAGTGTGGAGTGCGGCGGCTGCGCCGCCAAACTGCTCACTGCACACTGTCCACTGCACCCCCACTGACGTATAACAAAAACACCCTTTTTCCAAAGGGTGTTTTGAATGCGGGAAACAGGACTTGAACCTGCATGAGCGCATTGCTCACTAGAACCTGAATCTAGCGCGTCTGCCAATTCCGCCATTCCCGCATAAGATGGTGGGCAGGGGTGGATTCGAACCACCGAAGTCTGCGACGGCAGATTTACAGTCTGCTCCCTTTGGCCACTCGGGAACCTACCCACGTGTTCCGACGATTTCTCATCGGAACAAGAGCTATTATACACGATTTTCCGCTATTTTACAAGGGGATTCTGTGTTAATTCTGCGTTTAATCTGATCTTATTTCTTATACTTCAGCGCCTCGTCGGAATAGATGAACTCCTGCAGCTCCACGCTGGCGACGCCGTCATTGTCAAAGCCTGCGGCATACTGGAACTCCTTGAGGGCGTTGGCGCTGCCCTTGCCGAAGATGCCGTCGGCTTCGCCGCTGAGGTAGCCCAGATCGATGAGCCGCTGCTGCAGCAACTTGGCGCCGGAGGAGTAGGTGGTCTTCCTGATGGGGACGAGCACCCGTTCAAAGGGCTCCAGCGGCGGTGCCGTGAAGTTCTTGGGATCGGGCTCCTCGGTGAGGGGGGTGTACTCGTTGGCGGGCAGGCCGAACATCTCGTTCAGCGTGACCATCTGATAGCCCTGCGAGGCAGCGTAGGGGATGAATTGCTGAAGCCGCTCCAGGTCGTTGTCGGTGGTGTGGAACAGCAGGACGTCGCCGCTCTTGAGGTCACGCATGACCTCGTCCAGATCGGTGACGCTGCCGGTGACGCTCCAGTGCGCCACGCCGCCGATGCCCATCTGCTTGGCGTAGGCATGGATGCGCTGGTCGTTTCTGGCGTCGCCGCCCTTGGGACGGATGAAGTGCTCCTGATAGTTGACGCCCAGCACCTTGTTGATGCAGACGCTCTGGCCGTACATCTGCCATGCCAGCTCGTCATCGGTGATGCCGTACAGGCCGTTGTGGTCATAGGTGTGGTTTTCGATCTCGAAGCCGTTTTCCCAGGCATACTTGATGGTCTGGGACTGCTGGCTGCGGATGGCGTTTTCGCCGATGGGGAACAGGGTCAGCTTGCCGCCGTACTGTATCGCCAGATCGACGATCTTCTGGAGGTTTTCGCCCTGGAAGCAGTCATCGATGGTGATGGCGATGATCTTTTCATCCGTCGGAGCGGAATAGAACACCGGCAGGAAGCCGTCGGCCGCCTCGGGAATGTAGGCGGTGCGGTAGCTGTATTCCGTCTGCGGAATGGCGGTGGGCGTGGGTGCCGTCGTGGGTTCGGGCGTGGAATAGTCGATGATCGCCTGAACCGTGGGCGTGGGCGCCGTCTGAGGTGCGATCGTGTCGCTGTGGCCGCCGAAGATGCGGGAGAGGATGGAGATGATCAGGATCAGCAGGACGATGACCAGTACGGCGATGACGGCGAAGCCCAGCACGGTCTGCTTGTCGATCTTCTGCTCGGGCTTGCGGAGCGGCTGTGTGCGGCGGACAGTTTTGACCGGCACAGATGTGCGTGCGGCTCCGGATACGGGTCTTGCAGCTGCGGAAGAAGGTCTGTGTGCCGTGCCTGCTGCGGTCCTCGTCGTGCCTGTCCGGACTGCACCCGAGGTTCTGACAGCGCCTGTTGAGGTTCTCACGGCGCCTGAAGAAGTCCTTACGGTGTTTGAAGAAGTGCGAACGGCACCCGAAGAAGTCCTCACGGCAGCTGACGAAGTGCGTACTGTGCCGGAGGAGGTCCGTACCGTGCCCGAAGCCGGACGTGTTCCGGCGGTCGTTCTTGCGGCTGCGGGACGGGCGGTCGTTGTGGTTGTGCGTTTTACGGTGGGTCTGCCTTGTTCGGACATGTGTTTGCTTTTGCTCCTTTCGTGGGTATGTCAGTCGATATCGATGAGGCCGGTGTCGCCGTTATAGCCGCCGCCGATGCAGTACTGCATGACGCCGCAGGGCAGCATGGCCTTTTGCGTTTCGTGGATGTGCCCGGCGAGAACGGCCTTGAGCTCGGGTCGGGAAGTAATATAGTCGATGAAGGCGAGGGTATCGGCATCGGGCAGCTGCTGGCGGTAACGGTACTCGTCATAGCATTTCAGCAGCGGCTCCGGCGTGCCGGTGAGGTAGGCGGGGGCGTTGTCTGGCTTGCCCTGCCGCAGTGTGTGATACAGTTCGTCCGTATGCAGCGGATTGTGCAGCAGGATGATGATGGGCAGTCCCTTTTCGACTTCCTTTTTCATCAGCTCCAGCTGCTTGCCGTCGAAACGGTAATACCCGTCGTCGACCGCCACGAAGTTCACGCCGTTGATGAGCCTGCTTGCAAAATACAGGTCGTTTTTGAAGTATGAACCTACGAGGTCAAAGCTCTGCATCTTGTAGGGGACATCTTCCCATGCTTCGCCGACGTACAGGCTGTACTCGTGGTTCCCGGCGCACATGAAATAGTCCACGCCCTCCAGCGCCGCCTTTGCGTAGTCCAGATTGGCATACGAGACAAAGTCGATGAGGTCGCCGGTGTGCATTACGGGCAGGCGTTCTTTTCGTGCAAGGTTCAGCTGCTCGGCAAGGTATACGGTGCTGCAGAAGTCTTCCCCGTCAAAGCAGGCACGCCGCTGCTGCGCCAGCCGGAGCTTGCGCTCGTCGTTCCTGCCGTCGGCAAAGGAAACGTGGTTGTCGCTGATGTGCAGGATCCGGAACGGTGCTGAAGCGCCCGCATGGATCCGGGCACGGACGATCTTCATTTTGGGTACACCTCCGCATTATCAATACTCAATACTATTATACCACAGATAAAACCGGTGTGCGATTAATATTCGGTTAATAGCAGAGAAGTAACCATTTCAAACCGTCGGCGGTTACTTAACTCGAATGTGCTTGACTTTTCCGGCGGCGTGGTGTAAGATAATCAAAGAATCATTCAGGAGGAATACCGTTATGGCTGAAGAAATCAATGAGCAGCAGGAGCAGTGTACCCATAACTGCGAAACCTGCGGCATGGATTGTCCCAGCAAGCATCCGGAAAGCCTGCTTGCCGAGACGAACCAATACAGCTCCGTGAAAAAGGTCATCGGCGTTGTCAGCGGCAAGGGCGGCGTAGGCAAGTCCCTCGTTACCTCCCTGCTGGCAGTGTCCATGCTGAGAAAGGGCTACAAGACCGCCGTGCTGGATGCCGATATCACCGGCCCGTCCATCCCCAAGATGTTCGGCCTGCATACCATGGCGCTGGCGGATGACCGTGGAATCCTGCCCGTAGAGACCCAGACCGGCATCAAGACCATGTCCGTCAATCTGCTGATGGAGGACGAGACCGATCCCGTCGTATGGCGCGGCCCGATCATCGCCGGAACCGTCAAGCAGTTCTGGACCGATGTCTGCTGGGGCGAGGTAGACTATATGTTCGTCGACATGCCTCCGGGAACCGGCGACGTTCCGCTGACCGTGTTCCAGAGCCTGCCCCTGAGCGGCATCGTCATCGTGGCGACCCCGCAGGAGCTGGTCGGCATGATCGTCAAGAAGGCCGTGAAGATGGCTTCTCTGATGAACATCCCCGTGGTGGCGCTGGTAGAGAACATGAGCTATATCGTCTGCCCCGACTGCGGCAAGAAGATCAGCGTGTTCGGCGAGAGCCACGCAGACGAGATCGCCGCCGCCTTCGAGATCCCCACCGTCGGCAGACTGCCCATCGATCCCACCCTTGCCCAGCTGTGTGACGCCGGCCGCATCGAGGCCTGTGCAGGTCTGTGGCTGGACAACATCGCCGAGGCCATCGAAAAGGTACCGGTGAAGGAGTTCAAGAAGTAATCGCAAAATCAAAAAAACAGTGAAGGAACGAAATGCTCCCTCACTGTTTTTTGTTATGCCTTTTTTCTGAGAACGATCTTCACGAAGTTGAGGTATTTTCCGGCCCCGGCGTTCATGGCCTTTCTGTCGCCGACGGCGTATTCGTTTTCCTGCTTCAGCCAGTCCGCCCAGACCTCGTCGTTGCTCTCCATCTCGGAGATATCGAGGATGTCGGCGCCTTTGCACTGCATCAGGATATTCCGCCAGTAGGCGGTGTCGTGCAGATAATCCATCTGCTCGTCCGTCCAGCTCAGATACAGCTCCTGCGGCAGATGTCCGTGCAGGTCCTTCTTCATGCCCGGCACGGCGATGTAGAGCAGGCCGCCCTTCTTCACAAACGGCAGGAGCTTTTCGTCCAGATATTCCGGGTCTCTGCCGAAATAGTTGTAGGAGTCTGTGCTGACCACAGCGTCGAAGAATTCTTTTTCAAAGGGCAGGGCGGTGGCGTCGGCCTTGACGGGGACGATCCGGTCTTCCGAAAGTCCCATTTCCGCAAAGAATTTCCGGTTCTCCTCCGGATCGCTCCACAGGTCGGAAGCATAGACCCGGAAGCCGTATTCCCTTGCCAGAAATACCGAGGTCAGTCCCTGTCCGCTGCCCAGATCGCAGACGACGGCGTTTTCCGGAATGGCGTGACCCTGCAGCAGCTCCTCGGCGAGCTTGACGGGGTTTGGGCCCATGATCTTTTTCATCAGTTCCGGTGCGGCGTATTTTTCGCTCAGTGGATAATTCATTTTGTTTCCTCCGTTTTCGATATGCTTTTTTGAAACTGTTCGAGGTGCGCATCCAGCGCACGGAACACCTCGGACTTGTCTACGGCGCTGTCATAGGCGCTGTACAGGTAGAACATCGGGGCATAGAAGGCGAGCGCTTTTTCCTTCGGCAGTCCCATCGAGGCAAAGACCTCCTCCATGTATTCCATCGGCCCGGTGCTGAGGTACTGGCGGTACAGGAGCGCCATGTCGGGGTCGTGGTACTGCTCCACCGTCAAAAGGCGGCGGAACAGGCAGCCGAAGCTGTCCTCGGTCCAGTGGCGGAACATCGCCTTCGTGAAGGACAGGATGTCTTCAAGCGATGGTACGGATGCATATTCCGCATCCGGCATGGAGGAATCGGCGGCAAGCGCTGCGTCCGCCTGCTCCATCCGCTGCAGGATCGCCGTGAAGATCGCCCGTTTGCCGGGGAAATGCTTGTACAGTGACGGCGCTTTGATGCCCACGGCGGCGGCGATCTGCTCCACTGTCACGGCCTTGTAGCCCTCGGCGGCGAACAGCGAGAGCGCCTCGTTCAGGATCACGGTCTTGGTGTCGTTCATACTCTCTCCTTTGGCTAATAAACATTAGCCTTATGATAGCACGTTTCTTCGGCTTTGTCAAGAGAGAAAATAAAAAGACCTGCGGAAACGGTCCGCAGGCCTTTGAAAAAACACGGGATTACGGCTTTTTCTCCATCATTTCACGAATCCTGGTGCTGTTGTCCACCAGCTCGCCGAAGCCGTAGAGCAGGAAGCA
>JAZLHZ010000255.1:0-4310 GCA_045617085.1 Clostridia bacterium | reverse complement strand
ACGGTCAGCTCAGCGGCACTCTTGTCGCTTACATAGGCGGTTTCACCTTCCTCGCCGCTTCCATGCTCGCCATTTCCCAGAACGACGGCAAGAAGGTTCTGGCCTATTCCACCATCTCCAACCTCGGCCTGATCACCGCCTGCGCCGGGATCGGCACTCCCGAGACCGTCTATGCCGGTGTGCTGCTGGTCATCTTCCACGCGGTATCCAAGTCCATGCTGTTCCAGAGCGTCGGCGCGGTCGAGAACTCCACCGGCAGCCGCGACATCGAGGATATGCGCGGCCTGATCCTGCGCCTGCCCAGGCTGGGCTTCGTGATGATGATCGGTATCTGCGGTATGTACCTCGCTCCCTTCGGTATGCTCATCTCCAAGTGGGCAGCTCTGAAGGCCTTTGTGGACAGCGGCAATGTGATTCTCGTCCTCATGCTCGCTTTCGGCAGCGCCACCACCATGTTCTACTGGACCAAGTGGCTTGCGAAGATCCTGGCTCTCCAGACTGACGGCGATGTTAAGGATGTCACCTACAAGCCCCAGTACCTCTCTCTGGATGTCCACGCAGCTCTCATGCTGCTGTTCTGCGTCAGCCTGCTGGCCATCGTCCCCAACTTCGTACAGCCCATGCTGGCGGAGATGTTCGGCGGCAGCGTTGCCGTGTTCGGCTACAATGAGCTGCTGATCATGGGTATCCTCGTGATCGCGGCCTTCGTGATCCCCATGGTGATGTACCTCGTGGCCCGTTCCATCGAAAAGAAGACCGTTCCCGCCTACATGGCAGGTATCAACACCGGCGACAACATGAGCTTTGTTGACTCCTTCGGCGGTGTCAGGCAGATGAATATGTCCAACTGGTACATGGAGGAGGTCTTCGGTGAAGGCAAGCTCCTCAAGCCCTCCCTGACCGTATCCGCCGCATTCATGATCGTCATGATCTTCGTTGTTGTATTCGGAGGTGTGCTGTAATGACTAACATTATTCTCGCAGTAGCCTTTATAATACTGGCTCCCTTTATCGGCGCCCTGCTCGAGGGCTTTGACCGCAAGATCTCTGCAAGAATGCAGGGACGTACCGGCCCCTCCGTTCTCCAGCCTCTGTTCGACGTCAAGAAGCTTCTCAGCAAGGAAGCCATTTCCGTCAACGGTCTCCAGAGCGTGCTGGTATTCAGCTATCTGGCCATGGTCATCATTACCGGCGTACTGCTGTACCTCGGCCTTGATCTGCTGATGATCTTCTTCGTGCTGACCACCGCAGCCATGTTCCTCGTGCTGGCCGGCGGCTGCACCAGCTCCCCCTTCAGCGGCATCGGCACCCAGCGTGAGCTGCTGCAGATGATGAGCTATGAGCCCGCTGTCCTGCTTGCAGCTGTCGGTTTCTATCTGGCGACCGGCTCCTTCAAGGTCAGCGACATCGTCGCGGCCGGCAAGCCCGCAGCCCTGCTGCTGCCCGGTATGCTGCTCGCCTTCGTGTTCATCCTCACCATCAAGATGCGCAAGTCTCCCTTTGACCTGTCCACCTCTCACCACGCACATCAGGAGCTGGTCAAGGGCGTCACCACCGAGATCTCCGGCCCCTTCCTGGCTGCTGTTGAGATTGCCGAGTGGTATGAAAATGTGTTCCTGCTGAGCATCGTCGGTCTGTTCTTCATCGGCGGCGGTGTTGTCGGCGCTGTTATCGCAGCGCTTGTCGTGTGGTTCCTGGAGATCCTCATCGACAATACTTCTGCGCGAGTTACCTGGCAGCTCACTCTCAAGTCCGCCTGGATCGTTACTCTGGTCCTCGGCGGCCTGGACCTGCTGGTACTCAGCCTGATATGAGGAGGATGCAGTTATGAATGGCAAAAATGTTACCAAGTCCCCGTGGCTGCTGCACTATGACGGTTCAAGCTGCAACGGCTGCGATATCGAAGTTCTCGCGTGCACCTGCCCTCGCTTTGACGTGGAGCGCTTCGGCATCATCAATACCGGCGACCCCATGCACGCCGACATTTTCCTGATCACCGGCGGCATCAACACCCAGAACGCCCCTGTCGTCAAGCAGATCTACAGCCAGATCCCCGAGCCCAAGGTCGTTGTGGCAGTCGGCACCTGTGCCTGCACCGGCGGTATCTTCAAGGAGTGTTACAACATTCTCGGCGGCGTTGACACCGTGATCCCCGTGGACATTTACGTTCCCGGCTGCGCGGCCCGTCCCGAGTCCATCATCGACGGTGTCGTCAAGGCGATCGGCCTGTATGAGCAGAAGGTCGCTGACTATGAGGCGGCCCAGAAGAAAGGAGAGGAATAAGAATGGCTAATATAGGCGGAACTATCCGAAGCATCAGCGCGGCTGAGCTTATGCCCTCTGTTCTTGAGATCAAGCAGCGCGGCCTGCGCCTGACCCAGATGTGCAGCGCACGCCTGGAGGACGGCTATGAGCTGGACTATTCCTTCACGGACGGCTACGAGATGGAGACTCTCCAGTTCAACATCGGTACCGATGAAGAGATCCCCAGCATCTCCGCTGTCTATGCTCCCGCATTTCTGTATGAAAACGAAATAAAAGAACTCTTCGGCGTGAAGATCAACATGATCAGCGTGGACTTCCAGAACAAGCTCTATCGTATCGACGCCGAGGCACCGTTCAAAACCAAAGGGGAGGGCAATAAGTAATGGCAAGAAGTATCGTTCCCTTCGGTCCCCAGCATCCCGTTCTGCCGGAACCCCTGCACCTTGACCTCGTACTCGAGGACGAAAAGGTCGTAGAGGCCATCCCGAACATCGGCTTTATCCACCGCGGACTTGAAAAGCTGGTCGAGACCAAAACCTTCAAAGAGTATGTTTACGTTGTGGAACGTGTCTGCGGTATCTGCAGCTACATCCACGGTATGTCCTACTGCCAGACCATCGAGAGCATCATGAACGTGGAGGTTCCCGCCCGCGCCCGTTACCTGCGTACCATCTGGGGCGAGATGAGCCGTGTTCACAGCCATCTGCTGTGGCTGGGTCTTCTGGCTGACGCCTTCGGCTTCGAGAGCCTGTTCATGCAGGCATGGCGTCTGAGAGAGCAGGTGCTGGATATGTTCGAGGCCTCCACCGGCGGCCGCGTCATTTTCAGCGTCAACGCTCCCGGCGGCGTGCTGAAGGATATGTCCTCCGATATGCTGGCTGACTTTGACCGCCGCCTCACCGCCATGGGCGACGATCTCAAGCGCCTTACCGATACCTTCCTGAAGGACGCCACCGTCAATGCACGTCTGCGCGGCAGCGGCATCCTCACCAAGGATCAGGCTGTTGCTCTGGGTGCTGTCGGCCCCATGATGCGTGCCAGCGGTATCGAGATCGACAACCGTATGCTGGGCTATGCAGCCTACGGCGACATTGATTTCAAGATCATCACCAGCAACGACTGTGACGGTTATGCCCGTGTTGCTGTCCGTATCGGTGAGCTGTTCCAGTCCATCGACATCATCCATCAGGCGATCGCCAAGATCCCCGAGGGCGATATCGCCGTTCCCGTGCGCGGCAACCCCAACGGCTCCGCATTCATGCGTGTTGAGCAGCCCCGCGGCGAAGCAGTCTACTATGCCAAGGCAAACGGAACTCCCTATCTGGATCGTTTCCGTGTCCGTACCCCGACCTTCGCAAACATCCCCGCCATGCTGGAGACCCTCAAGGGCGCCCAGTTTGCGGATGTTCCTCTGCTGGTCCTGTCCATTGACCCATGCGTAAGCTGTACAGAGAGGTGACGGAATTATGATTATGAAATTCACCGGAACAGTTCTCAAAAACCTGTTCTCCAAGCCTGCAACTTCCGGCTATCCCTTCACTCCCGCCGAGTTCACGGAGCGCACCCGCGGCCATGTCGAGATCGATACCGACGCCTGCGTCCTCTGCGGCCTGTGCGCCAGGAACTGTCCGCCCCGCGCCATCACCGTGGACCGTGCGGCAGGCACCTGGACCGTAAACCGCTTTGACTGCATCCAGTGCGGCTTCTGCACCACCGTCTGCGCCAAGAAGGCCCTCAAGATGGTTCCCGGCTATCAGGAGCCAGGCGGCGTCAAGACTCCCGAGACCTTCAGGAAGGAAAGCAAGGAGCCCGTAAAGCACCCCGTCAGCGACAGTGAAGTCTGTGTGTACTGCACACTGTGCGCCAAGAAGTGCCCGCAGGGCGCCATTACCGTGGATCGTACCGCCAGGACCTGGGCCCTCGATGAGAGCAAATGCGTCAGCTGCGGCGTCTGCGCGGATACCTGCCCCAAGAAATGCATTGAGATGAAAATCTAATAAAAAGCTTTAAAGCCGGCAAGAGATATGGTGTAATAAATTTGGGTGA
>JAZLHZ010000254.1:0-4574 GCA_045617085.1 Clostridia bacterium | reverse complement strand
CACGCAGATGATCGAAGGGGATCGTCTCCAGCATGTCGTCCTGATTGTCCAGCACATAATCCAGCATCTTTTCCCGATCCACGCCGCCGACCAGCATATCCAGCGCCATAGCCTGGGCATTGTTGTCGTTTTCCCGTCCGTATACCGTGCCGCCGCCTGCCGCAACGGATAGGTCGGCATCGGCAGAGGCATCGATAAACACCTTGGCTCTGGCTTCAAAGAAGCCGTTCTTGGCGAACAGGCGCACGCTCGTGATGCTGTCGTCCTCTTTTTTACAGTCGATAAACTGGGTATGGTACAGCAGCTTCACTCCGGCCTCTATGCACATTTCCTCCATGACCCGCTTGAGCGCCTCGCTGCTGAAGGGCGTAACAGAGGAGCAAAAGCCAACGAAGTCCTCCAGATGGCCGGGAGACATGTCCGTCTTCACCAGCCGCTGCACGATCTCATCCGGAATGCCCCGGACGACCTGTGTGTTTCCCGCATGGAACGACATCATGGGGCCCGTGCCCGCAGCGGTCAACATGCCGCCCAGGAACCCGTGGCGCTCCACCAGCAATACCTTGGCACCGCCCCGGGCGGCGGCAATGGCGGACACGACACCGGCAGGACCTCCGCCGATGACGATGACGTCATAGTCCAGTGATTCAAACCATTCGCTCATATATTTATCCTCCGACTGTCTGTATTGTTTCCCATACCGGGAGATACTTTCATATGATTATTGTAACACACATTCCGCACAATTTCAACCATTGGAGTGACGGTTTTTGTTCGGTAGCTGCATGCTGATCTGATCGTTGTTTATGGCTCTGCTGATGAAAACCCGGCATGCGCTATCCTTTTTTACGGGTTTTCTTTAGAAGTGACCGCTGTCACAACAATTTTGTCATTTCGGCTATTGCACTTTTTCAAGTGTTGTGTTATAATTTATAATAGAAAGGATGTGTTTCTTATGAGCATTACCAAGATCGATTTCGCCAAAACCATCGGCGAAGTTAATCCCCTGCATGGTACCAACTCCGGTCCCCGCACGTATGGCTTCTGGATGAACACCACCCCGTACTTTGAAGAGGCCGGTATTCCCTTCTCCCGCCTGCACGACACCGAATACGCTTTCGGTTCCGGCGAGTTTGTCGACATCAACTGCATTTTCAAGGATTTCGATGCCGATGAAAATGATCCCGCCTCCTACGATTTCCAGCAGACCGACGAGTACATCAAGGCCATCTATGCGGCCGGCACCGAGGTGCTCTATCGTCTGGGCTCCTCTATTGAGCATTCCCCGATCAAGGTCAATGTCCATCCTCCCAAGGATTTCAAAAAGTGGGCAGTGATCTGCGAGCATATCATCCGTCACTTCAACGAAGGCTGGGCCAACGGCTTCCACTTCGGCATCCGCTATTGGGAGATCTGGAACGAGCCCGAGACCTGCGGCGGCCGCCGTAAGCATATGTGGACCGGCACCGACGAGCAGTATTTCGAGTTGTACGTCCTGACCGCTAAGCACCTCAAGGCCTGCTTCGGCGATTCCATCAAGGTCGGCGGCTTCGCCTCCTGCGGCTTCTACGGCCTGTGGAGCGAGAACGAGGATCACAAGTACTTCGTTCAGTACGCCAAGGATTTTCTCGCCATCGTCAAGAAGGAAAATGCGCCGCTTGACTTCTTCTCCTGGCATCTGTATTCCAAGGATATCTGGCAGTATGAGACCTGCTGCAAGTATGCCCGTGAGCTGATGGTCGAGTACGGCTTTGAAAAGGCCGAAAGCATCCTGGACGAGTGGAACTACTCCGGTGAGGACATGTTCCATCGCATGACCACAGAGGAAGGCGCCGCTCTGTGCGCTTCCGCCATGATCACCATGCAGAAGAACGGCGTCGACGTGGCTACCATCTATGACGGTCAGCCCGCCATGCCCTATACCGGCATCTTCGATCACTGCACCAGAACTCCCACCAAGTCCTTCTATGCACTGAAGGGCTGGAACGAGCTGTATCGCCTGCACAATGCCGTAGAAGCATCCACCGACGGCGACAAGCAGTTCGTCTATGCCGCCGCTGACGGAAAGAACGCCGCCGTGCTGTTCGCAGCCTACGGTGCAGAAGCCGGTGAGGTCGAGTTCGATCTGTCCGGTCTCGCCTTTGACGGCGACATCGAGGTCAAGACCTACGTTGTCGACAGCAAGACGAACCTGTGCGAGGTCAAGAGCGTCGAGATCATCGACAAGCCCGCTTTCAAGCTGTACCGCAATGTGGAAACCAATGCGGTCGTGCTGCTCAAGCTCCGTGCACTGTAATGAGAGGAGGTATGTACTATGAGCATGGTATCCGTTGATTTCTCCGACAAGATCGGCAAGATTAATCCGCTTCACGGCGTAAACTCCGGCCCCAAGACCTACTGCTTCTATATGGATACCTCCGAGTATTTCAAAGAAGCCGGCATCCCCTATTCCCGTCTGCATGACACCGAATACCCCTTCGGTTCCGGCCATTTCGTAGATATCCACTGCGTATTCCCCAAGTTCTCCGCTGACGTGGAAGATCCCGCTTCCTACGACTTCGCCCTGACCGATGAATATATCAAGGCCATTCAGGAAGTCGGCACCGAGGCCTTCTACCGTCTGGGCATCACCATTGAGCATACCCCCGCCAAGAAGTACTCCTTCCCGCCGGAGGATTATGACAAGTGGGCCCGTATCTGCGAGCATATCGTCCGCCACTACAACGAGGGCTGGAAGAACGGCTTCCATTTCGGCCTCAAGTACTGGGAGATCTGGAACGAGCCCGAAGAGTGCAACGGCAAGCGCACCTGCATGTGGAACGGCACGCCCGAACAGTATTATGAGCTGTACTGCGTGACCGCCAAGCACCTCAAGGCCTGCTTCGGCGACAGCATCAAGGTCGGCGGCTACGGCGCCTGCGGCCATCGTGCTCCCTCCGCCGCCGGTGACGGTGTAGACGACTACAACAGCAACTATACCGACAACTTCTTCCGCTATATCATCGCCCACAAGGCGCCTCTGGATTTCTATTCCTGGCACCTGTACTCCATGACCGTCAACGATATGCGTGCCAACGCCGCCGTCGCCCGTGAGACCATGCGCCGCTTCGGCTTTGCCAATGCGGAAAGCATCTGTGACGAGTGGAACTTCGGCCACGGCGTGGAGACCTTCAAGCCCATGACCACCGAGGTCGGCGCTTCCGCTTATGCCGCTTACATGATCGTCTTCCAGGAGGAAGGCGTGGATGTGGCCACCTATTACGATTCCCAGCCTGCCATGACCTACTGCGGCATCTTCGATCACGGCGACCAGAAGCCCACCAAGTCCTTCTATGCGCTGAAGGGCTGGAACGAGCTGTACAAGCTGAAGAACCGTGTCAACACCGTATGCTACGCCAAGGATCAGTACGCCTGCGCGGCCACTAATGACGACGAAGCCGCCATCCTGTTCTCCGCATACGAAGCTGTTCCCGGCGCCGTCACCTTTGACATCACCGGTTTCACCGGAGAGAACGGCATCATCGTCGAGACCTACGCCGTCACCAAGGACACCGTCAAGTGTGACCTCGTCTCCACCGACAAGCTGACCGGCAAGAGCTTCAAGCTGGTCAAGAATTCCGACGACCATACCGTCTATATTCTCAAGCTGAAGAAGTGGTAATTATTACTTTATAAAACAAAATCTCCGCCGAAAAGGACTTCCTTTTCGGTGGAGATTTTTCAATTCGACAAACCGGGATTTGTCTGCGTGAGATTACAGTCCCTTTGCATGAGCTAGACGGTGGGCTTCACTATCGATATATGAATCATGCCTATGTGTATGGTTTTCTTCTGTTCTGATATGGTTATGGTTATGCTCGTGTGTAATTACATGCGTATGTGTTACTCCGTTATGCGTATGATCAATTGTATGGGTATGGCCATGCTGATGCTGTTTTACCAAGGTATCGTATACAACAAAGATAGTTCCAACTGCCATGAATGCCAATCCAGCAAAATACATCCAAGTCAGTTTTTCGCCGTTGATGATAAATGCCAGAAAAGCACCTACAAATGGAGCGACGGCATAATAAGCGCTTGTTTTCGCTGCCCCTAAATCTCTCTGCGCCCTTATGTACAGGAATATACTTAACCCATACGCAACAAATCCAAGCAGCATCACCACTGACATCAGTTTTAGGGAAGGAATCTTCTCACCTATAACCAAAGCAATGACAAAAGAACCGCCGCCTGAAAAAATCCCCTTCAGAAACACAATTTCATATGTACTCTTTTCTGAGATTTTTCTTGTGCAGTTGTTTTCAAGTCCCCAACAGCAAGTCGCAAGGATAACGAACAACGACTCCAACGAGAATTGAAAACTGTCAATTCCTTCAAAGGACAGAATAATACTGGAAAGCGTGATAAATCCGATTGCCACCCACAGTCGGGAAGAAACTTTTTCCTGAAATACAAGCAGTGCGATCAGTGTTGTGGCGACAATCTCAAAATTTCCCAATAGTGATGCATTGGATGCCGTACCAGTACGAATACCCATCATCAAAAAAATGGGGGCGGCAATGTCCAAAACAATC
>JAZLHZ010000253.1:0-2239 GCA_045617085.1 Clostridia bacterium | reverse complement strand
TCCTGATTACCGACTCGGAGGAGCTCGCCTACGAGGTGCAGGCGGAGATCGAGAAGCAGCTGCCGGAGCTGATCCGGGAGGAGATCGCCCGCGACTCGGTGGAAAAGAACGGCAAGATCATCATTGCCCGGGACATTGCGGCGGCCATCGACATCGCCAACGAGCTTGCACCGGAGCATCTGGAGCTTTGCGTGGATTCGCCGTTTGACTATCTCGATGCGGTGAAGAATGCCGGCTCGATATTCATGGGCCGCAACTGTCCCGAGGCGCTGGGCGATTACCTCGCCGGCCCCAACCACACACTGCCCACCATGGGAACCGCCCGATTCTCCAGTCCCCTGTCCGTGGACGATTTCATCAAAAAGACCCAGTACACCTACTTCACGAGGGATGCCCTTGCCAATGTGGCGAAGGACGTGGCATTCTTTGCAAAGAAGGAAGGCCTCGGCGCCCATGCAAAGAGCGCCGTCATCAGAACGGAGGGCGAAGAAGCATGAGAACTGCCGAGATCAAGCGCACCACTGCTGAAACCGACATCTTTGTTCGATTGAATCTGGACGGCACCGGTAAAAGCGAAATACAGACCGGCTGCGGCTTCATGGATCATATGCTGATCCTGTTCGCCTCCCACGGCAGATTTGACCTCACCGTCACCTGCAAGGGTGACACCTATGTTGACGATCATCATTCCGTAGAGGACATCGGCATCGCCCTCGGCAAGGCATTCTGTGATGCGCTGGGCGACAAACGGGGCATCATTCGCTACGGCAGTACTATCCTGCCGATGGACGAAGCGCTGATCCTGACCGCCGTAGATTTCTCCGGCAGAAGCTGCCTTGGCTATCAGCTGGATATCCCCACCGAAAAAGTCGGCACGTTCGATACGGAGCTTGTTGAGGAATTCTGGCAGGGCTTCACCAGACAGGCACAGTGCTCGCTGCATTTGCGTCAGATGGCCGGAAGCAACAGCCATCATATAATTGAAGGCGCATTCAAATCCGCCGCCAGAAGCCTTAAAACCGCCGTTGCTGTCGACAAGGCGTTTGCCGATGAGATTCCTTCGACCAAAGGAGTGCTGTAAATGACTGCGATCATTGATTACGGCGTGGGCAATCTGTTCTCGCTGGTGAGCTCCTTTCACAAGATCGGTGAAGAAGCTTCCGTCACTTCAGACCCGGAGGTTCTGAAAAAAGCCGACCGCATCATTCTCCCCGGCGTCGGTGCTTTCTGCGATGCAGCAGAAAAGCTGAAAGCCTCGGGACTGGTGCCGGTACTGACCGAAGAGATCAAAAAGGGCAAGCCCGTGATGGGCATCTGCCTCGGCATGCAGCTTTTGTTTGACAAGAGCTTCGAATATGGCGAGTATGAGGGGCTTCACTATATCAAGGGCGAGATCAGACCCATTGCCGCCGAAGTCACCGATCTCAAGGTGCCGCACATGGGCTGGAATGCATTGCAATTCAAAAAGCCCTGCCCGCTGTTCAAATATATCGGCAACGGCGATCATGTGTACTTTGTCCATTCCTACTATGCCGCCGATTGCGAGGACAGCCTCGTCGCCTCCTCCGAATACGGAATCCCGATCACTGCCGCCGTACAGAGCGGCAATGTGTTCGGCTGCCAGTTCCATCCGGAAAAAAGCGGCGATGTGGGGCTCAACATTCTGCGTGCATTCTGTGAGTTGAAGGGAGGGTCTGTATGCTGATATTCCCAGCGATCGACCTGTATGAGGGCGAAGCCGTTCGCCTGTTCAAAGGCGATTATGCACAAAAGACCGTATACAGCAAAGAGCCTGTCTCCGTGGCGCTGGACTTCAAAAAGAAGGGCGCTTCCAATATCCATCTGGTCGACCTGGAAGGCGCCAAGAGCGGCGAGACCCCGAACCTCTCCACCGTACTGGCCATCAAAAAGGAATCCGGGCTGTTCTGTGAGATTGGCGGCGGCATCCGAAGTATGGAAACCATCGAGCGGTATATTTCAAGTGGTTTGGACCGGGTCATTCTCGGCACAGCTGCCGTCACCAATGATGGATTTGTCGAGCAGGCCGTAAAAGAATACGGTGACAAGATCGCCGTCGGTATCGACATCAAGGACGGCTTTGTGGCGATCAAGGGCTGGACACAGAACAGCGGCTATGACGCCTTTGAGTTCACGAAAAAGATGGCAGACATCGGTGTAAAAACCATTATCTGTACCGATATCTCCAAGGACGGTGCCATGATCGGCACCAACCGGGAGC
>JAZLHZ010000252.1:0-12315 GCA_045617085.1 Clostridia bacterium | reverse complement strand
AAGTATGCCGAATGGATGGAAAACTCCGTATTCAATGCACTGATCGGTGCCGTAAACGACGATAAAGTAACGTTGAACAAAGGCTTGCCCTTTGACAGCTATTCTCCGCTGCGTGCAGGTACCAGGGGCAAAGCTACCGGTGGCTATAAGGTGATGGAAAACGGTACGTATTACGGTTGCTGTGCCTGCATAGGTGCTGCGGGACTTGGACTTGCGGGTATGTCCGCTTTGATGTATACCAAAGACGGTATACGCATCAATCAGTATCTCACCGGCAAAGCACATGCTCTTACTCCGGGAGGAAAAGCTTTGGACATCACCACTGAAGGCGATGTTTATGGCGATGGATGCATCAAAATCGCATTTGCTCTTGATAAGCCCGAACAGTTTACGGTTTCTGTGCGACTGCCCATGTGGAGCAAAAACACCAAGGTGACATTGAATGGCGATTCCGTCAATTGTGAAGAAGAGTATGCTTCTTTCAATCGTATGTGGAATACAGGCGATACACTCGTCCTGCGCCTCGATATGAGCGTAAGAAAGATAACCCCCGAGGAATTCGGTACCACCGCTCCGTTTACTGCACTGAGAAGAGGATGTGTTCTGTTGGCTCGTGATGCCAGAACAGGGGACGATGTCGAAAGCGCATTCAATCCCGCTGTTGATGAAAATGGTGTTGTTCCGGCAACAGACAATACTGAATGTGCAATTCATAATAGCAATGCATTAAATATCAACGACGGAAAGAAGACACTGACGTTGATTGACTACGCCTCGGCGGGAAAAACCTGGTCTGACGATTCCAAGATGTGTGTTTGGTCTTCAGTTGACGCTTAACCAATAGTTTACACCTGTAAGTATTGACTTTATGCCCGACATGTGATATTATATAACACGTTGTTCGGGCACGTAGGGGCATGGTGTAATGGTAACACGTGGGTCTCCAAAACCTTTGTTGAGGGTTCGAATCCTTCTGCCCCTGCTAAACAAGCAATCCTTGATGGATTGCTTGTTTTATATTTGATGCTCTTTGTACTGAAAAAGACATAAAATAACACTTGCAAAATTTCAACTCTTGTAGTATAATGTGTAGACAAATACAATTGGAGGTATATTTGATATGGTTCAGGTTATTCTCGGAAATAAGGGCAGCGGCAAAACCGTGAAGCTCCTTTCTCTCGCAAATGATTCCGTCAATGAAGAAAGAGGCAATATTTTCTATATCGACAACAGCGCAAAGCACATGCACGATCTGAAGCGCGAAATCCGCTTTGTTGATGCATCCAGCTACAGTGTGGATTCCGCCGAGATGTTCTACGGCATGCTGTGCGGTATGGTATCGGCAAACTTCGATATCACTCTCATCGTTGTAGACGGTCTGCTCAAGCTGCTTCCCGCAACCGTTACTCCAGACAAACTGGAAGACCTGTTTGCCCGTGTCGCAAAGCTCAGCGAGGAGCACGGCTTCCGCATCATCATAGGCATCAGCGGTGATCCCGAGACGCTCCCTGCCTTTATTACCAAGTATGCCATCTGATTTTTATCCGCAGATCCGAAAATATAACGGAGGAATAGCGTGAAAGCAATGGATTTTGTATCTACAAGAGGCAGACAACCCGTTCCTTCTGCAAAGGCAATTGTGAAGGGTCTGGCCTCTGACGGCGGCCTTTTTGTACCGGTTCATTTCCCGGAGATCTATACAGACGAATTGATCCGTATGTCGAAAATGTCCTATAATGAAAGGGCTGCATATATCATCGGGCAATACCTCACCGATTTTGACAGTGATGAACTGGCGGACATGATCAAGAAGGCATACAGCAAGTTCGACGACAACGGTGTTGCACCGCTGCATAAACTGTCCGGCGGAAGATATGTCATGGAACTGTATCATGGTCCTACACTGGCGTTCAAGGATGTAGCACTGACACTGCTTCCGTTTCTGCTGACAAAATCCGCATCACTGACCGGCGAAACAAGAGATGTCATGATTCTTGTAGCCACCAGCGGAGATACTGGAAAAGCTGCACTCGCAGGTTTTTCCGATGTACCCGGTACCCATTGCTCGGTATTCTATCCCGATGGCGGTGTTTCACAGGCACAGCGGCTCCAGATGGTAACACAGCAGGGGAACAATACGCATGTCATTGCCGTAAAGGGAAACTTCGACTCGGCACAAACCGGAGTCAAGCCCATTTTTTCTGATGATAATGCTGCCAAAAAGTTCTCTGAAAACAATTATGTGCTATCAAGTGCCAATTCCATCAACTGGGGCAGGCTTGTTCCTCAAATCGTATACTATTTCTCCGCATACTGTGACCTCGTTGCATCCAGTGCCATAAACGCCGGAGATGAGATAAATTTCTGTGTTCCCACCGGTAATTTCGGAAACATCCTTGCTGCATACTATGCAAAGCGCATGGGACTTCCGATCGGAAAACTTATTTGCGCATCCAATGCCAATAATGTGCTGACAGATTTTATCAATACCGGAGTGTATGATTCTCATCGTGAATTCATGCTTACTTCTTCTCCGTCCATGGACATTTTGATTTCCTCTAATCTGGAAAGAATGCTCTATGAAATTTGCGGTCATGCAAGCTTAAATGTATCACTGATGATGGACAAGCTGAAAAAAGAAGGTCAGTATTCCATCGATGAATCTGCATTGAATATTCTTCAGGATGTTATGTACGGCGGTTGGGCATCGGAAGAGGAATATTTCAAGAAGATCAAGAAGCTTTGGACAGAAGAAAAATATCTGATCGATACCCATACAGCTGTTGCAGTCACTGTCCTTGACAAGTACCGCAATGAGACATGTGATAACCGCATTTGTGTGATTGCATCCACAGCCAGCCCGTTCAAATTCGGCAAAGCAGTCAGCAAGGCTCTCGGTCTTAACACCGACGGTGACGATTTCACACTGTGTAACAAACTTTCCGACTACACAGACATCGCAGTTCCGAAGGCTATTGCCGAGCTTCCAACACTGCCGATTCGTCATAAACGTGTCTGTGCTCCAGAGGATATGCTTTCTGAGTTGTATAAAGAGCTTGATATCAAATAAAGAGGGGGAAACAACCATGCCTTTCGGTTTTCCTTTTCATTCCATTGATGAGATATATAGCAGCAATCATGGTGAATACCGTCTTCCGCAACAGGGCAATGTTGAAATTCTGAAAAAACCCGTACACGGAAAAGGCTTCACGTTGAAAAACGCTATGGTCGTACAGCCTATGGAGGGTTGCGATGCCGATGCAAACGGTGCACCCACCGATTGGACACTGCGCCACTATACTCGTGCATCTGCCGGCGGAGCCGGACTTGTTTGGCTGGAAGCTGTTGCCGTAACACCGGAAGGCCGTGCCAATCCCTGCCAGCTGATGATCACCGAAGACAATATTGATTCCTTCAAAGGGTTGATTAAAGCCATTCATCAGGCCGCAGAAGAAAAAGGTCTGGAGCGTCCCAAGGTCATTGCTCAGTTGACTCATTCCGGCAGATGGAGTCGACCTGTAGATGTCAAAGCGCCCATTCGTAACTGGAAAAGCGAAGTACTTGACAAGCATCAGTCTCTGCCTGAAGACTATCCTATCATTTCCGATGAGGAATTGGAAGCACTTCCCACAAAATTCGGTAAGGCAACAAAACTTTGCATGGAAGCCGGTTTTGACGGAGTAGATGTTAAGGCATGCCACCTGTATCTGATGAGCGAAATGCTTTCCGGTTTTGACAGGCCTGCTCCCTATGGTGGCAGCTACGAGAACCGCACTAATATATATATGCAGTGCGTAGATGCAGCAAAAAAAGAAATCGGGAATGGTATCCTTGCCGCACGGATCAACCTCTATGACGGCGAAGCCGGTAAATGGGGTGTCGGCGACAACCTGTCGCTTGATCTCAATGAACCGCTGCGTCTGGTAAAGGATCTTTCTGAGCATGGTGTTGTGCTTCTGAACATCACTATGGGCACACCATATTACAATCCTCATATTAACAGGCCCTATGCACGAGGCGGTTATGAGCAGCCTGAAAATCCCGTTGACGGTGTCGCAAGACTGCTTTACGGATGTGCACAGGCACAAGCTGTCGTACCCGATGTTGTCTGTGTTGCAACAGGTTTCAGTTATCTGAGACAGTATGGTGCATCTATTGCTGCCGGTCTTCTTGAAAAGGGAGGGGCAAAATGTGTCGGCTGGGGCAGAGGGTCCTTTGCCTATCCCGATTTTGCCAATGATATCATTACTCTGGGAAAAATGGTTCCGGAGAAATGCTGTGTTTCCTGCGGCGTTTGCACCAAGATCATGCGTCAGCCCACCGGCAGACCCGGCTGTCCTGTGAAGGATACTGCCTGGTATTATCCGGAATATCAGCGTGTATTCAATAAGAAATAATAAACTATGCCTTCTCCGTTCATTTCGGGGAAGGCATAATAAAAAAGAGAGGGTTATATCATGGATAAGAAGGTTGCTTTGATCACCGGAGGTTCAAGAGGAATCGGCAGGGGAATCGCAGAGTACCTGTATGCGAATGGCTTCAATGTAGCAATCACTTCCCGTCATGAAGCAGATGAGGACGCACAGTCCAAATTCCTATGCATCGTAGCAGACAATTCTGATGCAGCTATGAGGGAAAAGGCAGTCAGTGAAACGCTGAACAAGTTTGGCAGGATCGACGTACTGGTCAACAATGCCGGTATCGCACCCAGAGTACGGGCAGACCTCCTCGACATGGGCGAGGATTCAATGCACGAGCTGCTGGATGTTAACCTTGTCGGTCCCTTCTTCCTGACTCAGCTTGTTTCAAAACAGATGATTAAGCAGGGATGCGGAACGATTATCAATATCACTTCCATGTCAGCAAACGTCGTATCCACCAATCGTGGTGAATATTGCGTTTCCAAGGCAGGTCTTTCCATGATGACGCAGTTGTTTGCGGTACGTCTTGCAGAATATGGAATCCCTGTTTATGAGATCCGTCCCGGCATCATTGCCACCGATATGACCAGCAAGGTCAAGGATAAGTATGACAAACTGATCAGCGAAGGTATTACACCCATTAAGCGTTGGGGGTATCCGGAAGATATTGCAAAGGCTGTATATGCTCTCAGCCTTGAGCTTCTTCCGTTCTCCACCGGTGAAATCATTAATGTGGACGGCGGCTTCCACCTTCAGAGGCTTTGATTATGAGAATACTCAGATGTAATACTGCCGTTATCGGTGCCGGTGCTGCCGGACTGAATGCCGCAGATGAATTAATAAAGGCCGGTGTAGATGTTCTTCTTCTCTGTGATGATTTTTCAGCAGGAACCAGCAGAAATGCCGGAAGCGACAAGCAAACCTACTATAAGTTGGGAATAAGCGGCAGCGGGAATGAATCAGTTCAGTCTCTTGCAGAATCATTCTTTGCCGGCGGCGGAATGCATGGAGATCATGCCTATGCTATGGCGGCGCTCTCCGTGAGATCATTCATGAAGCTTGCACTGCTCGGTGTTCCATTTCCCCATAACGAATGGGGAGAATTTGTCGGTTATCAGACGGATCACGATGCGACCCAGCGAGCCACAAGTGCCGGTCCGCTAACCAGCAAGCAGATGGTGGAATGTCTTTCAGAATCCGTTAAACAGCGTAGTGTACGCCGTGAGGACGGGTTAAAGCTATTGTCTCTTTTGAAAAACAAAGAAGGTAATTGCTGCGGAGCACTTATGTATGCCAAGGACGGATATGTACTTGTCAACGCAGTAAACACTATTCTTTGTACCGGCGGAGCTTCCACAGCATACGGAAGAGTCGTTTTTCCCGAAAAGCAACAGGGAGCAACAGGTGCAGCTCTGCACATAGGCGCAGCTGCCAACAATATGTGCTATTGGCAATACGGACTCGCCAGCACGCAAGTACGTTGGAATGTATCCGGCAGCTATCAGCAGGCAATTCCGTCTTATACAGACGGTAAGGATGAGTTCCTTGCACCGTCATTCAAAGACAGGAATGATATGTTGAAAAGCGTATTCCTGAAGGGATACCAGTGGCCCTTTGACGGAGGCAAGGTCAAGGGTTCCTCAAGAGTCGACATTGCAGTTGCCGCATTGAATGCAGACGGCAAACATGCCTATATGGACTTCACGAGAGAGCCTGCAGGAGGCGCTCTGAGCGGTTTGGATGACGAGGCTTATAATTACCTCAAGAACTGTGACGCCCTTCAGAACAGCCCGATTGAGCGTTTGGCATCCATCAATCAAAAGGCAATTGATTTCTATGCCTCCCATGGTATTGATCTGTATAAGGAACCGTTGGAAGTATCGGTTTGCGCCCAACACTCCAACGGCGGTTTGTGGATTGATAAATGGTGGCACACTTCTATTGGCAATCTGTATGCAGCAGGCGAATGCGCGGGAGCTTTCGGCATGTATCGTCCCGGCGGCAGTGCACTAAACGAAACTCAGGTCGGCTCTTTGCGTGCCGCCATGCATATTATTGCGCATACAGGAAAGTTGAATCCGCCATCCGAAGAAGAATTCCTTTCATCCGCAGATGCAGCGATCAAGGAAGAACTTAACTTCTTTGACAGGAACGGCGACAATCAGGCAGTGCATACTTTGATTAGGGAACTGCGCAGCGATATGGACAACTATGCAGGCTCTATGCGAGATACCGAAAAGATGAAGCAGATGCTTGTAAGGAATAACGCTCTATTGAAAGATTGTCCTTGTGCTGAAGATCCTGCATTAACAGCAGAGCTTCGTGATACCCTTCTTGTACAACAGGCAGCTTTATCAGCCATGCTCCTGCAAAGCGAATTTGCCGGAGAAGCCGGACATTCCTTCAGCAAACGTGATACCGTCGGTAATACAAATGACTGCATGAAATATGCCTTTGAAACGGTGAACGGAATAACAAAAGCAGTAGAAGTAAGACCTTTGCCTGTTGGCGGCGGCTGGTTCGAGGCTGTCTGGAAGCAATATCTAAACGGAGAAATCTACAAGTAAAAGGATTGATATACGATGAGCAGAATAGGTGATACCATTAGAAATGCAAGGTTGAAATCAGGTATGACTCCGAAGGCACTCGGAAAGAAATGCGGCGTTGCAGAATCATTCATCAAAGATGTGGAGCTCGGCACACGGATTGTTTCGGATGATCAGGCACAGCGCATTTTGAAAGTGCTTGGCGTTGATAATCCGGTTTCAACAGAACTTGATGTAGCACAGGAACCCGAAGTCGAACTCAGGCCTCGTCCCAGACCTTATGTACTTCCGGTAAAACAAGCTCCTACACAGGAAGAGATCAAAGAAACACAGGAATCAACCGATGCTTGGCTGGATGCACTTGGCGGTGTCGTCAAGCGTGTACCCATCATGGACTGCGATGGCGTTGTAATCGACCACAGACTGATGCCGGTCATCGGCGGGAAAATTGAAGGCGGCAATCCCGATAAGGTAGTATACTATCGCTGTCCCGATAATTCCATGCGTGGTTTCCGCATTTTTGCCGGTGATCTTTTATTGACCATTCCCGCAGCTACGCCCATCGATGATGCAGTGATGCTGCTGCAGCTCGACGGAAAAAGAGTCATACGGAAGCTGAAAAAGCAAGACGGCGGAAAACTTCTGTTGCAATCGTATGAATACGAATTTGACGGGAAAATACTGCCGCTGAAGGAAGTATTGATTCTCGGCCAGTGTATCCGTTGTGAGAGGAACCTGTGAATTTGAAGTCAGACAGCTCTATCAGAGCCGTGTTCTTTGATCGGGACGGCACACTGACATACACAAATCCCGAAAAGATTATCCGCAGAAATGAACTCATATCGGGATTAAGCGGGAAGCCATTCGTATTGGATTACGAACGCTCAATGCATCTGTTTTCTCTGGCGGGCTATCATCTGGTAAAAACGCTGGAAGATGAGAGAGAATTCTATCGCAGATATTACCGGTGTTTACTTGTCGATGAAGGAGTCACCGAAAATGTAGATTATTATGCCGATATCCTACTGAAGGAGCTTTGGTGTAATAATGACAGAATCCTTTATCCGGAAGTAAAGAATGTTCTCGATTATTTCCGAAGTAAAGGTTTTCTGATGGGCGTAATCAGCGATACCTCCCCGTCGCTTCAATTATCTTTGGAACAACTCGGTCTCGGTAGTTATTTTCACTCATATACTGCAAGTTCTCTGGTCGGCGCACAAAAGCCCAGTCCGATTATATATCAATCCGCCTTAAAATCCCTGAACGTCACAGCAGGCGAAAGCCTCTATATTGATGACTGCTATGAAGAAGCTGCCGGTGCAAGGGAAATGGGATTTACCTCGTTTTATCTCGACAGAAAAGGGGAGATATGGGGCGACTGGATTGTCCACGATCTCGAAGAATATGCTGATTATATGCGAAATAAAGGTAAAGACTAACAATATAATGATTGCCTGCAATTACTAATAATAGTTTTTAGTATGTTGCTACAGTATAGTTAAATTTCAAATATCTATGTACAATTTGACAAAAATGTGGTATACTTTTAGATAGTAGCCAAGACAGCCCTGAGAATTACCAATGCCTCTTACGTGACACGCAATATGGCATCAGAATCCCGGCAGTCAAATAAGAGGCTCGATATTAGGAGGTTATTTCCATGTACGAAGACAAGACCCTCAAGTGCCGTGACTGTGGCAACGATTTCGTCTTCTCCGCTTCTGAGCAGCAGTTCTTTGCTGACAAGGGTTTCCAGAACGAGCCCGGTCGCTGCCCTGCTTGCCGTGCAGCTCGCCGTAACAGCGGTAATGCTCCCCGCAACACCGATCGTCAGATGTACGATGTTATCTGCGATGGCTGCGGTCAGCCCACTCAGGTTCCCTTCCAGCCCCGCGGCGATAAGCCCGTCTATTGCCGTGACTGCTATCGCAAGATGAACCCCCGCTACTGATAACACGCAATCAACGATAAAAACATCAACCGTTCGATGATCGGTTGATGTTTTTATGTCGACTATTCGTTTAGTCCACAAATATTGAAGCACCATTGCTTATGTATTCCGTTTTCCACCATACCCAGTCAGTTTTTGCCGTAGCTTTTTGTATATCTCCCCATGATGCGGCTTCATATCCGGAATAGGTAACCATATCAGAGCTTGTCAGGATCAACACCTTAACTGTGTCTTCAGCAGGCTCTTCTACAGGAATGGCCAATTTCCATTCTGTTGAAATTTCATCATAATAACAGACAGCTACTTGAGTTTGCACATGCTCCAGGGTGAAATTATCTGCTACAAACTGTAAAAAAGTATCCGTTGTTTTATCTGAATCCGAAAAAGTAAAATTCAGCAATGCCAAAGCTTGAGCTGTATCGTTTTCGGATAGCGACACAATTGCCTGTTTGGCATTATCGAAAAATTCTTTTGACGGAATTGATTCCGCAAATGCACTTCCCAGCAGCATAATCATACACATCACTGATGATATTGTGATTTTGATAATACGAGACCGCATATGCATTTCCTCCACTGTGATTTGTCCATATAGACGCATTATGATTTGATTTTGTTCCCGCAAATGCTTGAAAAAAAGTGCCCGGTATGGTATAATATAAAAGTACCGAACATATGAAAAGAAACGGAGTCTGATAATGGGAATCACAAAACTACTGGAAAATCCTGTTGAATATATTCAATCCATGCTTCTCATATTGCCGGCTATACTCCCGGCTTTAATCCTGCATGAATGTGCACACGGATATGTGGCATACCGGCTGGGCGACCCGACAGCCAAGCTCGCTGGACGGCTGACACTCAATCCTCTGAAGCACCTTGACCCGTTGGGCACACTTTGTATGATTTTTATCGGATTGGGCTGGGCAAAACCTGTTCCCGTCTGTCCTGCCTATTTTAAGCACCCCAGACGGAATGATCTGCTGGTTTCAATTGCCGGCATCACCGCTAATCTCCTCATGTTCCTGATCGGCTGTATCGGAATGATACTGTTTGTACTGATCGGATTACAAAATGTACCGTCTGACATGTGGTATAGCACTGATATGTTTATAACCGGTATGGATGATCAATACATCTACACCTTAAAAACAGCCGAAGCCATTAAGTATGCTTACGGAATGAAAGATTATCTCATTGCGCCATATTTAGGCTTCGGATGGGGCATTGTCTTTGAAATTATTGAAAACTTCGCACTTATCAATCTCAGTCTTGCGATATTCAACCTCATCCCGATTCCTCCGCTGGATGGATACCATGTACTCAATGACATTGTACTGAAGAAGTCTCTTTTCGTAAAAAAGAACATTGCCATGATATGTCAAGGTATAATGATGGTTGCCGTTTGGATGGGTTATATCGGAGATTTAATCAGTTTCTTATCCACACATATTTTGGACTTTATCGGAACGATCAATGTCTATCTTGTGAATCTGTTCAATCTCATATAGGAGTGTATCCAAATCGTGGCATATATAGTATCACTAAAGCAGTTTGACGGACCCTTGGATCTGCTGCTCACACTCATATCAAAAGCAAAAATCGATATCAAAGATATTTTCATTTCTCAAATCACCGAACAGTATCTGGAATATATGAGCCTTGTCGATGAACTGGATGTAGAAGCTGCAAGTGAATTCCTTCAGATGGCTGCACTGCTTGTTGAAATCAAATCCAGAGCACTGTTGCCCAAGCCGCCAAAGCCGGAAAATGATCAAGAAGAAACGCCTGAACAGTTACTGATCCGCCGCCTCACCGAATATAAGGAATTCAAGGAAAAATGCGAAGACATGAAGCGGCTGGAAGAAGCTGCAGCAATGATGTTGAGCAAGCTTCCGGAGGAATATCCTCTTCCGCCGCAAAAGTATGAATTGACCGGTCTTACATTGGAAGGACTCATCAAAGCTTACCGCAGAGTGTTGGAAAAGACAGAAGATAAGAATAGAAAACAACCGGGGAGAGAGATTCGAAGGGACAATTATACCGTAGCCTCCTGTATGGGAAGGTTACAGGCAAGGTTGAAGCGGGGCAGCGTCACATTTGACAAACTGTTCACTTCGGCACCTGAGCGTTCCGAAGTCGTTTGTATGCTTATGGCTGTATTGGAGTTACTGAGGCTGAACCGTTTAAAGCTCCGTCAGGATGATACTTTCGGAGAAATCTACTTGGAACAAGTCGTCAGGAATACTATACAAAAGGACGTACATATCTGATGTTTGATGGTTTCACAAACAGTACCTATGAATTTTTCATGGCACTGTCATTCAACAATAACACAGATTTCTTTCATGCTAATCACGATTGGTATCTCGAAGCACTGAGACAACCATTCAAAGAGCTACATGAAGAGTTGTCAGGGGCCATTGAGTTATTCGATCCGCTCATCGACAGAAAATTCTCAAGGGTGATTTCTCACATCAATCGTGATCTGCGGGGAAGACCGAATATTACGCCTTATAAAGAAGACATGTGGCTTTCTTACCGCAGAAGCAGCAGTATTGCCGTACCGGAAGTATTTGTGGATGTATCCGCAAAAGGAGTAATGTACGGCATGGGTATCGGCAATTGGTCGGGGAATATCAAGGGAATAACTGCCGCACTTCGAAACAGCATTGCCAAAGCTCCCGATGAATTCAGGGAACTGATCCAACCGCTGCGAACGCAATATGTGCAAGAAGTATATGCTTACAAAAGGCTAAAGCTTTCCGATGATATTCCGGACGATCTGAAGCCATACTGTATGCTACGTGGCGGCATGAGTTTTCTGCGTAACGTTGATCCGAATACTGCTGCATCGCATATGCTTGTTGATGAAATCTTTCGTGCTTTGGATGATTTCAAACCGCTGTATGATTTCCTTGCTATGCTCGATCCCATAGATGAATAACTATAGTATCACATTTTGAGTAGAATAATCAGGAGGTATATTGATTATGAGCACTGACAGAAACGAATGGATGAAACTGAAAAGCGGTTCCGACATCCGTGGTGATGCACTGGAACATGACGGAATTCAGCCTGCTTTGACCGGAGAAGTAGCCGAATGTGTGGGCTATGCTTTCGCCAACTGGCTGGCAAAGAAGTATAACACCACGCCCGACAAGCTGACCATCGCCGTCGGACACGATTCCAGACTGTCTGGTCCAGCTCTTAAGGACAAGCTGATCAACGGTCTTACTGCGGCTGACTGCGATGTATTGGATTGCTCGCTCTGCACAACTCCCGCCATGTTTATGACGACGGTCGAGCCGGAGACGAACTGTGACGGTGCCGTGATGATTACCGCCAGCCATCATCCCTGGTATAAGAACGGCTTCAAGCTCATCACAAAAGAAGG
>JAZLHZ010000251.1:0-6529 GCA_045617085.1 Clostridia bacterium | reverse complement strand
TATAGGAGGGATCACCTCATGGCCAATTCCATGTCCAAGGACCTCACGCAGGGCAATGTCACCGCCACACTGCTGAGGTTCGCATTTCCCCTTTTCATCTCCAATGCATTGCAGGCCGTCTATAATCTGGTGGATATGGTCGTCGTCGGCCAATACATCGGCGGCGCCGGCATGTCTGCCGTCTCCATCGGCGGCGATATCCTGCATCTGCTGACATTCGTGGCAATGGGCTTCTCGTCCGCAGGTCAGGTCATCATCGCCCAGCACACCGGTGCCGGAGAATCCGACAAGGTGCGCAAAACCATCGGCACGATGTTCACCTTCCTGCTGATCACGTCCGTCATCATTTCCCTCATCTGCTACGGCATCCGCTATCAAATGCTGGGCTGGCTCAACACGCCTGCCGAGTCCTTCGCCTTCACAATGGACTACACCGTCACCTGCATCGTGGGTCTGGTATTCATCTACGGCTACAACATCGTCAGCGCCATACTGAGAGGTATGGGCGACAGCAAGCGGCCCTTTGTGTTCATTGCCGTTGCCGCCGTGCTGAATACGGCGCTGGACATCATCTTCGTCAAGTACATGAACATGGAGGTCTTCGGCGCCGCACTCGCCACCGTCATCGGTCAGGGCGTGAGCTTTGCCGCCTCGCTGGTGTACCTCTATATGCACAAGGAGAGCTTCGGCTTCGACTTTAAGCCCGCCAGCTTCAAAATGGACAGAGAATCCCTCAAGCGGCTGGTGGCGCTGGGCGTGCCCATGGCAATACAGTCCGCCGCCGTCAACCTGTCCAAGATCGTGCTGATGGCATGGATCAACATGTCCGGCGTGGTGTATTCCGCACTGGCAGGCATCTACAACAAGGTCAACATGATGGCCGGTATCGTTTCCAACTCGTTCACCACGGCGGGCAGCACAATGATCGGTCAGGCACTGGGTGCAAAGAAGCATGACAGAGTACCCGGCGTACTGCGGGTCGTCCTCATCTGCGGCATACTGCTCAGTACCGCCGCCTCCGTTGTCCTGTTCCTGTTCTCCGACACCGTGTTTGCACTGTTCACCTCCGATGCACCGGTGCTGGCCGTAGCTGCTATTCTGGTCGGCCCCACCATCGCCAACTTCTACGGCTCCGCCACCCGTTCCATGGGCTTCTCCCTCATCAACGGCTCCGGCAATACCAAGCTCAACCTCGCCGTTGCGCTCATCGACGGCATGATCAGCCGTGTCGGCATTGCGGCGCTGCTGGGCTTTGCGCTGGGCATGGGCTGCAAGGGCTTCTGGTACGGCGATGCGTTTGCGGGCTTCGTACCGATCTGCATCAGCCTGGTATATTACTTCTCCGGCCGCTGGCGCACCATCGGTATGGCAAAGAAGTAAAACATTATAAAAATCCCACGGAAAGCGAAATGCTTTTCCGTGGGATTTGTTTATGCGATCTTTTCTCTCGTCAGGTCCTTGACCCATTTGTATTTTTTGAAGTGACCCACGACCCAGGGGATCTTGCCCACCTCGTCAAGGCAGGTGCAGGCATACACCAGCAGCGGATGCCAATGGAACACGAAGGTGCCCAAGGCAGCCAGCGGCACGGCGATCAGCCACATGAATATGATGAGCGTCTCAAAGTCGAACATCGTATCGCCTCCGGCTGCAAATACGCCGTTGATGACGATGGTATTGACGCAGCGGCCGATCATGTAGAATGCCATGATGATCATCATGCCCCACAAAAGGCCTCTTGCGCCGTCGGTAAGCTTCACGAAGGACATCAGCGGGAATGTCACCAGCAGCATCGCCGCCGTACACACAAAGCCGCAAAGGAAGGATATCTTCAGCAGCTTGTCGCCGTATTCCCTGCCCTTTTCCAGACGTCCGGCGCCCAGTTCGTTGCCCACAAGGATACCGCCGCCGCTGGCCAGACCGTCACAGGTACAGCACAGCAGATCCCGGACCACCGAGGCCACGGAGTTGCCTGCCGCGGCATCCGTGCCGAGGTGACCCATGAAGGCGGTATACGACGTAAAGCCCACGCCCCACAGCAGGTATGCCCCGATCAGCGGCATGACTACCCGGATAAAGTCCTTTTCCAGCACCTTATTGAATGTGAACAGCTTGACGAGCTTGGGGCGGATATAGCCCTTCTTGTGAGACATGAGGACAGCCCAGCCCAGCTCAATGACTCTGGCGATAAGGGTAGCCAATGCGGCGCCCTGCTCCATCATTCTCGGTGCGCCCAGCAGGCCGAATATCAGCACCGCATTCAGCACGATATTGAGGAGCACCGTGCACACGCTGATCCTCGCCACATCGGAGGTATGCTCGCTGATCTTCATCAGGGCGATATAACACTGGGAGATGCCGGTAATGAGGTAGGAAAGGCCAGTGATCTTCAGATACCGGATACCGATCTGAATAAGCTCCTCATCCGGCGTGAACAGAAGCATCAGTTGTCTGGGGAAGCAGACACAGCCGATGCAGGTGGCGATCGGGATCAGTCCCGAGAGCCGCAGAGCGATGCCGAAGATGTCGTCAATGGCATTCTTATCCTGCTTGCCCCAGTACTGGGCACCCAGAATGACACTGGCGGTCACCACCGAGGATACGATCATGTTCTGGACGAACTGCACCTGCGTTGCCAGCGATACAGCCGACATGGTGTTCTGATCCAGCCCGCCCAGCATGAAGGCGTCTGCTGCCGCCACCATTGCCAGCATCAGATGCTGTATGGCGATCGGCAGCGTGAGCCGCCAAAGATTCTTATTGAACGATGTGTCGGAAAACAGCTTTGACTTCATTGCTTGACCTCGAATCGTCCTTTACCTCAAACTGCGCCTTCTTATCGCCGATGCGGACCTCGAAGGTTCCGGCTTCCACTTCGGGCTTCATCTGCTCGTTAATAAAGCTGAGATCGTTGAAGTCGATGGGGAAGGTCACGGTCTTCTCCTCGCCGGGCGCCAGCGTGATGCGCTTGAAGCCTCTCAGCTTTGAAACAAAGGGAGTAATGCGGCAATACAGATCCTCGAGGAACATCAGCACGACCTCATCGCCCGCCATGGCGCCGGTATTCTTCACGGTTACGGTGGCAGTAAAATCGGTATCGCCCTGCTGCTCCACCTTGATGTCGCTGTAAGCGAAGGTTGTATAGCTCAGGCCGTGGCCGAAGGAATACAGTGCATTGTTCTGATCAAACACGTAGTCTCTGCCGGGCTTTTCATAGCTGCCGGGCTGGTGATAGGTATTGGCCTTGCTGGCCTTGTAATTGTAGAAACAGGGAATATGGCCGACGCTTCTGGGGAAGCTGATGGGCAGGCGTCCGGAGGGATTGGCCTCGCCGAAGAGCAGCTGAGCCACAGCCTCGCCGCCATCCTCACCGGGATACCATACCTGCATGATGGCATTGCACTTGGGCTCCGCCTCGGTGAGCTGCTGGGGTCTGCCGGTCATGCACAGCAGGATGACGGGCTTGCCGGAAGCAAACACCTTTTCCATAAGCTTCATCTGGCCCTCGGGGAATTCGAGGCTGGCCACGTCGAAGCCCTCGCCGCAGGTGACGGTTGCGCGCTCGTAGTGGCCCTTGTTGTCGTCGCCCGCATAGATGTGATAGTAGCCGCTGTTGCTTGAAAGCACCATGACGACCTCGTCTGCCTCAGCACAGGCTTTTTCCGCCTCTGCAAGCATCTCGTCCGATGCCCATGCGATGGAAGAGCCCTGCGCATAGATCAGATTATCGCCGATGCGCTTCTTCATGGAATCCAGGATCGTGACGGCTCTGTCCAGCTCTGTGGGATATACATAGTCACCCAACTGGGTAATGGCTGCGCCGGGACCCACGAGGGCGATCTTCTTTCCGGAATCGGCCTTGAGGGGAAGGATACCGTCGTTCTTCATCAGCACGCAGCTCTCCAGTGCCGCCTTCAGCGCCAGAGCCTTGGCTTCGGGCTTGCCGAGCACCTTTTCGGCGTCCTCCTTGGCATAGGGATTCTCGAACAGACCCAGACGGAACTTGCCCAGCAAGATGCGGTATACCGCCAGATCCAGCTCCTCCATGTTGATCTCGCCCTTTTCGGCTGCCTCGATGAACTCCTTGCCGAAGCCGTAGGGATGCGGAGCTTCCATATCGATACCGGCATGCAGCGCCATCTTGCCTGCGGTCAGAGGATCTGCCGCCACGTGATGGGTGCCATGGAGCATGTATACGGCGCTCCAGTCGGAAACGCTCCAGCCCTCGAAGCCGAACTCGCCTCTCAGCACATCGGTGCAGTAGAAGCGGCTGGCATGCATCGGCACGCCGTCCAGCTCGCTGTAGGCAGGCATCACGGACATGGCTTTGCCCTTGATGAAAGCGGCGGCAAAGGTCTTGTACATGGTCTCTCTCACCTCACGCTCGCCGGCGTGAACGGGAGAGATGTTGATACCGCTCTCGGGGGAACCGTGCGCCATATAGTGCTTGGGGCAGGAAACCACGTTGTTCTCCTGCAGACCCTTTATGTAAGCCACGCCGAGCCTTGCGGTGAGGTACGGGTCTTCACCGTAGTTCTCCTCGACTCTGCCCCAGCGGGGATCACGGGAAAGGTCGATATTGGGAGCAAAGGTCTCATGGATACCGAAGGCATGAGCTTCCTCGCCCATATGCTTGGCGGCGTTATAGAGCAGATCCTCATCGAAGGTCGCACCCAGACCGATCGCCTGCGGATAGATCGTAGAGCCGTTATGGAAGAAGCCGTGCAGGCTCTCGCTCATCATGAACATGGGGATGCCGAGACGGGTATTCTCCAGCATGTGCTTCTGCATGCGGTTTATATCTGCGGCGCTGAAATCGATGGTGTCATAGGTAGCGCCGAGGCCGTCGGGGAAGCGCTCGTCAAACTTTGCGCCGTCGAATTCCTTGTTGATGCCGGTGATCAGCGTCATCTGGGCGATCTTTTCCCGTATGGTCATACGGGAGAGCAGGTCTTTGGCTCTTTCTTCAGGGGAAAGCGAAGGATTCTTATAAGGGATCATATTCGTGTCCTCCTTGTGTCTTTCAATAATCAAGTATGACCTGGATAAATGTCTTTGCGCCGTTCTTGAATGCCGCCTCGTCTATCCTGAATTTTGCGGTATGCGCCGCTTCGGTGCAGCCCAGCTCCTCATTGCGGGTGCTGAGGCGGATAATCGTGGAGGACTTACGCATGGAGAAGTGGGAGAAGTCCTCGGAGCTCATGCGCTTGGGTGCTTCGGCGACCTTGTCCTCGCCCACCACCCTGGCAGCTGCCCTGCGGGCAAGCTCGGTCACCTTGGCATCGTTGATCACGGGCCATGCGGAAACACCGTCGGTGAACTTGACGGTGCCGCCCATCTCCGCAGCGCAGTTGCGGCAGATCTCCTTGATCCTCACATCGGCGGCGTTATGCGCCTCGATGTCATAGAAACGGAAGGAGAACAGCATCTTGGCATAGTCGGCCACCACGTTGTGGGCATGACCGGCCTGTATGCTGGAGATGCTCAGCACGTTCTCGAAAAAGGGCGAGAACTCCCGGCACTTCATGATATAGATGTCGTTATACGCCTTGACCGCCATAGCCAGCGCATCGTGGCCGTTCTGCGGGATCGCCGCATGGGTAGACTTGCCGAAGAACTCGATGGAATAGGGATGGCAGGCGGCATGGAAATCGCCCGCGCGCAGGCAGATGGTACCGGGCTCGGCCATGTTCTCCACATGAATGGCATAGCACTCGTCGATGTCGTCCATCAAGCCGTTCTCCGCCATCATCTGAGCGCCGCTGACGTCGCTCTCCTCGGCGGGCTGGAAGATCAGCTTCACGGTGACGTTCAGCTTGTCCTCAACACGCTTCAGCACCCTGGCAGCGCCCAGCAGCATCGCCGTATGCGAATCGTGGCCGCAGGCATGCATGGCGCCGTCGATCTCAGACTTGAAGGGCAGGTCGTTGTCCTCCTGTACGGGCAGGGCATCCATATCCGCACGCAGGCCGACGATCTTGGCCTTGCCGGGGTTCAGTGTGCCGACGACCGAGCATTTGCCGTACTTTTCGGTATACTCGATGCCCATTTTGTCCAGTTCCCGCTTGACGATGGCAGAGGTGTTGTACAGTTCAAAACCGATCTCGGGATGACGATGGATCTCTCTGCGGACGGAAATAATATACTCTTCGTCTTCCCGGGTAAACAATTCGTTTGCAAGCATGTTTTTCTGTCTCCTTATTCGTGGATCTCTTTGAGTGCCTTGACAGTCTCCTCTACCAGCTTCTGACCGCCGTTATAGGATACCTCATTGCAGTAGATGCTGGCGCTGTAGCCTCTGCCCTGGAAGCCCCGCTCGGTCGCCAGATAGGAGCCGCCTCTTCTGCCGGGCTGCGCCGTCAGCTGCACGATGAAGGTCTGCTCGAAGGGAGAACGGGCCTGAATGCGGTGTTCAAAGTCCATATACAGCTCATACTTGTTGGTGGCAAAGGCGATATCGTCCAGCGCCACGGCATGCAGCTCCATATCCACATCGGGATCCTTCTGGATCGCCTCGTAGCGGTAGATG
>JAZLHZ010000250.1:0-4482 GCA_045617085.1 Clostridia bacterium | reverse complement strand
AAGATTCAGTATGGCACTTCCTTCGTATATCCGCCCAGTGCAATGGGTGCCCATGTCAGTGCCAGCCCCAATCATCAAACGGGCAGAATGACCAGCATCAAAATGCGTGCCGATGTAGCCCTTGCCGGGAACTTCGGCTTCGAACTGGATCTGAATAAGCTGAGCGAACAGGAAATCGAGGACATGATAGCAACGGTAAATACCGTCAAAGAGATTCGTAACACACTGCAGAAGGGTGTATTCACCAGAATAATGTCACCGTTCGAGGGTAACTATGCTGCATGGCAGTTCGTCAGTGAGGACGGCAATGATGTCATTCTCGGTTCCTATCGTGTTCTGGTCAGACCTTATTTCGGTGTGCGCAGAGTATTCATGAAGCAACTCTGTGATACTGCGATATACGAGGATATAGCTACCGGAAACCGCTATACAGGTGCCGCACTGATGCACGCAGGCATTAACATGCAGTTCCCGAATCAGGACTTTGTCAGTTATGTTGTTCACTTTAAGCGTGTAAAATAAAGATATATCAAAACACCTGCTGCCGTTAGGAAGCAGGTGTTTTGATTATTCATTCAGGATCAGAAGATTGCAACGACGGCACCGTTGTAGGTGTTGTTGATGTAATCGCGGATTTCATCGCTCAGCAGAGCCTTGACCAGAGCCTGAATCTTGGGCTTGTTCTCATTGCCTTCCTTGACAACAATGACGTTGGCGAAAGTCTGAGCAGCTTCGGAATCAGCCTTTTCAGCACCGAGAGACTTGGTGATATCGAGACCGGCAGCCAGAGCGTAGTTGCCGTTGATTACTGCAACAGCTACCTCGTCAAGAACGCCAGGCAGAAGAGCAGCTTCCATTTCACGGATGTCGAGGTTCTTGGGGTTTTCGATGATGTCGTTCTTGGTAGCGGTAAGGCCGGCGCCTTCCTTTACCTTGATCAGGCCGTTGGCCTCAAGCAGCAACAGTGCACGAGCTTCGTTGGTGGCATCGTTGGGGACAGCGATAACAGCACCGTCTTCGAGCTTCTCAAGGTCATCACAAGTGCCAACATAGATTCCGTAGGGCTCATAGTGAATTGCTGCAACGCTCTTCAGCTTGGTGCCCTGCTCGGCATTGAACTGATCAAGGTAGGGCTGATGCTGGAAGTAGTTGGCATCTACATCACCGCTGTCGGTAGCAGTGTTGGGAATGACATAGTCATCCATGACCTGGATTTCAACGGTATAGCCATCCTTTTCAAGGATGGGCTTTACCTGCTCGAGGATCTCAGCATGGGGAGTGGAGCTGGCGGCGATCTTGAGCACCTTGTCGTTTGCGTCAGAACCGCAGGAGGCAAGGCAGAATACGCACAGCAGGGCAGCGAGTACGAGAGCAATGGTCTTCTTCATGGTTGGGTATCTCCTTTTCGTTATTTATTTCACTTGTTTCTGATTCTCTTGTCACAGCTGCGTGCCAGTCGGCTGAGGACCTCCTGGAATATCTGAACAAGCACGATCAGGAGCAATGATGAAATATACATGATATTGGACTGGAAGCGGTAAAGGCCGTACTGAATAGCCAATTGACCCAAACCGCCGCCCGCGACCAAATAGGTCATGGGGGTATATCCCAGTATCGTGGTTATGGCTATGGCACTGCCGACGATAAGAGAAGGCTTGGCTTCCGGAAGCAATACTTTTGTGATGATCTGCCAATTATTGGAGCCCATGGACTGAGCTGCTTCAATGACACCGGCATCTACTTCTTTTAATGAAGACTCAATCATTCTGGCAACAAAGGGTGCTGCAGCCACAACAAGGTAGAATATGAAAGCAGTATCACCTATCTTTGAACCCACAATGATTTTTGCAAGCGGCTGAATCAATACCAAAGCAATAATAAAAGGAATCGAGCGGATGATGTTGACGATAAAACCGACAATGCTATTGACAATTTTGTTTGGGAAAATACTGCCCGGCGCGGTGCAGTACAGCAAAACACCCAACGGAATGCCCAACAGATAGGCAAATGCAGTACTGATGATGGTAATTTTCAACGTGACGAATATCGCCGTACCATACATGCCGAGCATACCATTGCCAAAACATTCGTTAAGGAACTCACTCATTTGCGCTCGCCTCCTCATAACGAATGTTGTGACTGTTCAGATAGTTGTAGATGCGCTTTATCGAACTTTCATCGGTCGGCAGCTGCAGAAGCATCTGCCCGTAGGCTTTTCCGTCAAGCTCTTTTGTATCAGCACCGAGGATGTTTACGCCTGTATGACATTCCAGAGAAAGGCTAGAGATTGTCGGTTCATAAGCAGATTGTCCGTCAAATACGATTCTAATGATCGGACCTTTCAATACATCGGTAGTGATATGTGTATTCTTCGGCAGAATAAGGTCCCTTGCAATGGCTGATTTGGGAGCAAGGAAGATATCTTTGACATATCCTTCTTCTGCCACGACGCCGTGATCCAGTACGGCGACACGGTTGCAGATTTTTTCAACGACCTTCATTTCATGTGTAATTACAACGATCGTTACTCCCATTTCCCTGTTAATCTTTTGAAGCAGCTCCAATATGGCTCTTGTGGTATTGGGGTCAAGGGCGCTTGTGGCTTCGTCACAAAGCAGCACCTCGGGATCAGTTGCCAGCGCACGGGCAATGGCAACACGCTGCTTCTGTCCGCCGGAAAGCTGAGACGGATAGTTCTGCATTCTGTCTTCGAGTCCGACTATTTTCAGAAGCTCCTTGGCTTTTTCTACAGCTTCCTTTTGCGGAACACCGGCAATCTCCAAAGGATAGCATACGTTTTTCAATGCTGTACGCTGAGCCAGAAGATTGAATCCCTGAAAGATCATCGAAATGGAACGTCTCGTTTTCAACAGCTCTTTTTTTGAAAGAGATGCAAGACTGACTCCCTTGAATTTCACTTCGCCCGAAGTGGGTACCTCGAGAAAGTTGATGCATCGTACCAGCGTCGATTTACCGGCACCGGACAGACCGATAATTCCGTAAATATCGCCCTTCTCAATTTTGATATTGACATCATGCACAGCCTTGATCTCGCTGTGTTCGATCTGGAAAGTCTTTGATACATGACATAATTCGATCAATCGGAACACCCCTTACCCTTGTTGGGTTCATATCAATCACAAATATTCGTAATTATAGCATTGTAATGTTGCATTGTCAAGCAATAAACGTAAATTTGACAAGAAGTAGGTTCCCATTTTTATATTGTTAAATATCGGGTATTGCCTTGACTTTTATCGTTTTTTGCGCTATTATTATTTAAAATTCAGGCAATGAGAAAGAGGCATGACATCATAAGTCTTTCAGAGAGACTGCATCACGGTGAAAGCAGTCAGACAAAAATGTCAATTGCTATGGCTTTTGAGCTCAGAATTCGAGGCAGATGCTTAGGGTTCTGCGTAGATGCTGCGTTAAAGCATTTCAAGAGGCACATATAGAATATATGATTCACTTTCAATGTGCAATTTGAGTGGTACCGCGGTTTGATCCGTCTCATGTTATTTGAGACGGATATTTTTATTATAACAGGAGGCTTTATCATGAGCGATTACAGAATCGAAACCAAGTGTGTACAGAGCGGATATACCCCGGGCAACGGTGAACCCAGACAGATACCGATTATCCAGAGCACAACATTTAAGTATGCTACCGGTGAAGCAATGGGTAAGCTGTTCGACCTCGAAGACAATGGATATTTCTATTCCCGTCTGCAGATCCCGACATGTGATATGGTCGCTGCAAAGATCTGCGACATGGAGGGCGGAACCGCTGCCATGCTCACCTCTTCCGGTCAGGCTGCAAACTTCTATGCCATTTTCAACATTGCCAATTGCGGTGACCATGTGGTATCCTCTACGTCCATTTATGGTGGCACCTTCAACTTGTTCGCTGTAACAATGAAGAAGATGGGAATCGACTTTACCTTCGTTTCCCCCGACTGCACCGAAGAAGAGCTCAACGCCGCATTTATGCCCAATACCAAGGCAGTGTTCGGCGAAACCATTGCCAATCCTGCACTGACAGTATTTGATTTTGAAAAGTTTGCAAAGGCTGCACATGCCCACAATGTTCCCCTGATCGTAGATAATACTTTTGCAACGCCTGTGCACTGCCGTCCTATCGAATGGGGGGCTGATATCGTTACCCATTCCACCACGAAATATATGGACGGTCACGGCGGCACTGTCGGCGGCTGTATCGTAGATTCCGGTAAGTTTGACTGGATGGCTCATGCAGATAAGTTTCCCGGCCTTTGCACTCCTGATGACAGCTATCATGGCATTACTTATGCCGAGAAATTCGGCAAGGAGGGTGCCTTTATTACCAAGTGTACTGCACAATTGATGAGAGACTTCGGTTCTACTCCTGCACCCATGAGCGCATATATGCTGAACCTGGGCCTTGAAAGCCTGCATGTCAGAATCGCAAGACATTGCGAAAACGCTCAGGCTGTAGCAGAAT
>JAZLHZ010000249.1:0-2479 GCA_045617085.1 Clostridia bacterium | reverse complement strand
ATGACCGAGCGTCACGATCTTTGCCGTCCCTCCGCAATCATAAGCAAGGATGCTGAGATAGCTGAAAAGATCGATGCGCTGATGATGGATGATGCTGACGGCATTGTCCTCATTGTAGCGGAAGAAGAAGCCGAGCGGGATGTGCTGCGTGAGCGTGAAGAAGCTCTTGCCCGACAGCTTGAGGAAATGCGCCGCCGAAAGGCAAAGCTTGTAGACCCGCTCCAGTATGCTCTTTCCATCGCTGCGGAAGACCTGACCAACTATGTTCCCACCTTTGCATGGGAGATGGCTCCTCCTTCAGAAAAACAGCTTCAGTTTTTGGAAAATCGCGGTATCTTTGCAGGCTCCCTTCAGAACATGGGTAAAGCAAGCCTGCTGATCGACCGCCTCAACCGCCGCCAGGAAGAAGGTCTGTCTACCCCGAAGCAGATAAGATGCCTGGAACGCTACGGTTTCCGGCAGGTCGGAACGTGGTCGTTTGAGGATGCAAGTAAGATGATATCCCGCCTTGCCGCAAATAACTGGCGTATTCCCTTCGGGTTGAACGTCAGCGCATACAGACCGGAATAAGGAGAAGAAAATGAGTAATATTCTTTCAGCATTAAAAGCAATCGACCCATCGGAGGTCAGCTATCAGGAATGGATCAATGTCGGTATGGCTCTGCAGAACGAGGGCTATGACTGCGGCGTTTGGGACGAATGGAGCCGAAACGATCGCCGTTATCATCCCGGAGAATGTGAGCGTAAATGGCGTACCTTCCACGGTGCGGCAGTCCCCATTACCGGTGCGGCCGTCGTGCAGATGGCGAAGGATCGTGGCTGGACGCCATACGGTGAAGACGGTGTGCTGGACTGGAACGACAGCATCATGGAGGACGGAGACGGATATACACCGTATGCCGCTCCGGATACCTGGCATCCCGTGGATGAGCTGATTACATATCTTGAAACGCTGTTTGAGCCGGACGATTTTGTCGGCTATGTCACAGGAGATGTATGGCAGGACAGTGAGGGCAGATGGTTCCCGTCAAAGGGTGTGTTTGACCGTACTGCCGGAGAGCTGATCGCCGTGCTCAGAAAGCATCCGGACGATATCGGCGCAGCGGTCGGTGACTGGAAGCCGGATGTCGGAGCGTGGATACGCTTCAATCCCGTAGACGGTGAAGGCGTCAAAAACGATAATATCGTCAAATTCAAATACGCTCTCGTGGAGTCGGACACGATGCCGATTGCCGATCAGGATGCCATGTACCGGAAACTTGAGCTGCCTATTGCCTGCCTCGTTCACAGCGGCGGCAAAAGCCTTCATGCCATCGTGCGTGTAGATGCCGAGGACTACGACGAATACCGCAAGCGCGTAGAATTCCTGTATGACTTTCTTGATAAGAACGGCGTCCATGTGGACAAGCAGAACCGAAACCCCTCCCGTCTTTCACGAATGCCCGGTGTTACCCGCAACGGCAACAGGCAGTATCTTGCCGCAACGAACATCGGCAGAAAGTCATGGACGGAGTGGATGGACTTTGCCGAGGGCATCAACGATGAGCTGCCCGGACTGGTATCCCTCTCGGATTATAAAGACAATCTGCCCGCTCTGCCGCAGGAGCTTATCCAGGGTGTGCTCCGCTGCGGTCACAAGATGCTCATCTCCGGTTCGTCCAAAACCGGCAAGAGCTTTCTGCTGATGGAGCTGTGCATCGCCATTGCGGAAGGTACGAAGTGGCTGGGTTTCCCCTGCAGAAAAGGCAAGGTGCTCTATGTCAATCTGGAAATCGACCCCGCGAGCTGCATCAACCGCTTTGCAAGGATCTACGATGCTCTCCACATCCCTATGAAGCACGTGGAGGATATCGTGATATGGAATCTGCGAGGTCATGCCGTCCCACTGGACAAGCTGGTGCCGAAGCTCATCCGCCGTATCAAGGATCAGCAGTACAGCGCCGTCATCATTGACCCCATATACAAGGTGCTGACCGGCGATGAGAACAACGCCTCGGACATGGGCGCCTTCTGCAATCAGGTTGACCGTATCTGCAGCGAGACGGGCTGTGCCGCCATCTACTGCCACCACCATTCCAAGGGAGCACAGGGTTCCAAGAAAGCTATCGACCGTGCCAGCGGTTCCGGTGTGTTTGCACGAGACCCCGATGCCCAGCTTGACATGATCCAGCTCGACCTCTCGGAAGATATGCTCAACAAAGTGCGTGACGGCAATTCCACCGCATGGCGGCTCGAATGCTCCCTCCGTGAGTTCGAGAACTTCCGTCCCGTCAACTTCTGGTTCGAGTATCCCGTTCACCGCATCGACACCTCCGGAGATCTTAACGAAGCAAATGCCGAGGGCAGCTTTGAGGCAGTCCGTGCAAAGAACAAGAAATACACCACTCTGGAAGAGCGCCGCGAGTCCGTTGACTCAGCTTTTGAAGCCTGCTCCCTTATTCAGCCTATCACCGTGACAGCTATGGCCGAGTATCTCGGT
>JAZLHZ010000248.1:0-3033 GCA_045617085.1 Clostridia bacterium | reverse complement strand
TGCCCGAGCAGGTCTTTGTTGATCCCGTTTACACCCTCGAAGAGAAGGATATGTACAACGACACCATCAGCACCGTACAGACCTACGTCAAGGAGAGCATCGCCGGCTTCGTTACCGGCACTCTGGATCCTGTGAACGACTGGGACAACTACGTTGCACAGTGCGACGCAGCCGGCCTGCAGGATTGGCTGAAGATCGCCCAGGCTTACTGGGATCGCAAGTGATTTCGATAATCATTTGACGACTAAGGCTCAATGAACTTTCCCCCTCCGTTTCGGCGGAGGGGGAAGTTTTGTTTTGGAAGCAGTGCCCAAAGTCCCTTCCCACATCAGTGGGAAGGGGGGACCGCCGTAAGGCGGTGGGTAGGGCTGACAAAGTTATGCAAGTGGAGAAAACGCCACTACACTTACCTGTCACGCCCTATCCGCCTCGCTCTCACTCGGCACCTTCCGCTGCGGCTTCGGGTTCGGCTCTGACAGCGCACTGCGCTGTCATTCACTCCTGAACCCAACTCGCTTCGCTCGTTCCCACTGAGGTGGGGAAGGATTTTTGGATGCGCTCGTTCCCACTGATGTGGGAAGGGACTATATAGTCCTCTACAACAATCCTATTTCGTTTTTGTCATAAATATTTAATCCTGAATCGGGGATGAAAGACTTGATTTTTTAATAAGAACAGAGTATAATATCACACAAACGATTTTTTTCACGGGAGGATATTATTATGAAAAGGATTGTTCGGTCTGTGGTGTGTCTGGCGCTGGCGGTTATGCTGCTGATGGCGTCTGCGGCACTGGCGGATGTCGGCGACAGATACAGGGTCACCGCTTCCAAGTTGAATGTCCGTTACGGCGCAGGCACCGAGTATTCGGTACGCACTGTGGTAAGCAACGGCGAGGTCGTCAAGTACCAGAGCGCAGTCGGTAACTGGTGGAAGGTGCAGCTCCCCGATAATTCCGAGGGCTATGTGGATTCCAAGTATCTGACGTTCCAGGGCTCCGTACAGGGCACCGGCTACTATACCGTTACTGCAAAGATCCTGAACATCCGTGCATCCGCAAGCCAGTCTTCCGGCGTGGTCGGCGGCGTGGACTACGGCACCAAGGTATATGTATCCCAGACCAACGGCAACTGGGGCTATGTCGGCATCAACGGCGTATACGGCTGGGTATCCATGAGCTACCTCAAGGCAGATTCCACTCCCTCCAAGAGCCTGACCGTCGGCAAGGCATATAAGGTCACCGGCGGCTCCGTCAATGTCCGCAGCGGCGCAGGCACGTCCTACTCCCAGCTGGACAGCATTTCCGAAGGCACTGCGGTCATCATTGCGAAGACCAGCGGCAACTGGGCATATGTCGCCTATGTATACGGCGGCTATGTCAAGCAGGGCTGGGTCAGCATGACCTACATCGGATAAGCATAAAAAACGAAAACACAACCCTCCGTGCAGATGCGGAGGGTTGTTTGATAAGGAGACAAAAAACATGGAAAAAGGTGTTTTTTTTGAGCCGGAACTGCTGAAAAACGTGCGAAATGAGTTCTGTATGCTGGAAAACGATCCGCAGAGCGGAAGACGACTGTTCTTTGACAACTCCGGCGGTTCCCTGCGGCTGAGGAAGGCAGTCGAGGCGAAGTGCGCTCTGGAACAGTTCCCGGACTGCCCCGAAAGGGATCATGACCGGGGCGTGATGCTGAAGGGCATCGTGAAAAAGGGCACTGAGGAGCTGCGGGACATCGTATTTGACGCCCGGGGCGGCAGCATCATGACGGAGCTGACCGCTTCCCAGTGCATGTTCCGGATCGTCGACACCATTTTGTCAAGCGTCAAGGGCGGCAATGCAGTGGTTTCCGAGCTGGAGCATCCATCCGCTTTCGATTCCGTACACTTTTTCGGTGAAAAATACGGCGTTGAAGTGCGTGTGGCGCATGCGAACAAGGTGACCGGACGCATCGATCCGGAGGAGATCGACCGTCTGTGCGATAAAAATACCCGGCTCGTCAGCGTGATGCTGGCGTCGAATATCTCCGGCAGCGTGATGGACATGCAGGGCATTGCAGCGGCGGCCAGGGCGAAGAACCCGGACGTCTATGTCATCAGCGACGGCGTGCAGTATGCGCCGCATATGGCGATGGAAGCCGGGAAGCTGGGCCTGGATGCGGTCAACTTTGCACCGTATAAGTTTTTCAGCGTGCGTGGCTGCGGCTATGCCTATGTTTCCGACCGGGTCGCACGTCTGCCGCATGACAAGCTGATCGCCAAGCCTTATGACGTGTTCGAGCTGGGCACGCCTGCACCCGGCAACTTTGCCGCCATGATGAGCGTCATCGACTATGTTTGCAGCATCGGCGCACGCTTTACCGCCGATACGGACAGAAAGGCGCAGTACGGGGAAGGCATGTGGCGCATCCATTTGCAGGAGCGGGCGCTGCTGCAGCGGATGCTTTCGGGACTGCGGCAGATGAAAAAGGTGCATATCAGTGCCGATCCGGAATCTGTGGTCGGCAGAGACCTCATTGCCGGTATCGAGATCGAGGGCATGAGCGTCAAGGCTGCCGCCGAGGAGTATCAGCGGCGGGGCATCGTCACTGCGCCCAGAGCCGCCGACAGCCTGTATTCCAAGCGCATCGTCGAGGCGCTCGGTGCAATGAACGGACTTGTCCGGGTGTCGCCGATGCACTGCCACAGTGCGGAGGAGATCGATGAGTTCCTGAATGTCACGGAAATGATGGCGAAATAAAAAAGTCCTTCTCGCTGCGGCTCGGTCAGGGTTCGGGAGTGAATGACAGCGCACTGCGCTGTCATTCACTCTCGAACCCAACTCGCTACGCTCGTTCCCAGCTCACTGGGAAAACACAGGGAGAATGTGTAAAGCCAAAAGTCTCGCCCCAGCTCATGATATGTACCCCGAAAACTGGACAACAGATTTCGGGGTACATATTTATAAAAAGGGAGGTATATTTATATGAAGTATAGTTACGAGTATAAATTGAGATGTGTCGAGAAGTATAGACGAGGAGAATGGGAAGAAACACC
>JAZLHZ010000247.1:0-16691 GCA_045617085.1 Clostridia bacterium | reverse complement strand
GGACATGTCGACCTCAATGTCATGGCTCCCCTGACCTCCGAATATGACGATGAACAGGTCGTCATCGGCCAGCTGACCGGCGCCTGCGGCGGCTTCGCCATCAATGCCCAGAGTGAACATATCGAAGAGATCTGCAAGATGCTGGATATCTTCTACGCCACCGAGGAAGTCGTTCCCGGCACCGGCCTGTACGGTATCGCCGGCTGCTACGGCCCCGAGGGCGGCATGTGGCACTTCACCGATGAGACCCACGACTTCTACGAGTTCGTTCTTCCCGAGGATTTCGAGGGCACCACTACCGACTATCAGTACGGCAACGTGATCCTCAACAACTGCGGCCGTGTGGACGCTCTGTCCCATGCCGTCACCTCTACCCCCGGCAACGCTCAGTCCCGTCAGATGGGCTTCGTCAACAACCTGATCCCCTATCACGAGGATATCAACCTCGTATGGCCCGGCAGCCGTCTCAAGTTCACCGATGACGAGCAGTTCGTTCTCGACAACAACTATCTTGAGATCAGCACCAAGGCCGACGAGATGCGCAGCCAGTTCGTAACCGGTGTTGCCGACATCGACGCCGATTGGGACAGCTACGTAGCCCTGATCGAGTCTATGGGTCTTGAGGATGTCCTCGCCGTATACCAGGCATCCTATGATCGCTGGCTCGGCTGATACCCTGTAAAAAAGTCGGCGGCTGTTATCTCAGCCGTCGGCTTTTTTTATCGGTTCAGTCTTTCGATCAGTTCCGCATACTCCGCATTGAGCTTCTCCGGGTCATCGCCCTTTTTCGGGGCGCTCATTCTGGCGGCAAGCTCCGCCATCCGCAGACGGATCAGCGTCTTTTCCGTTTCGGCGTCATCCCGTTCATAGCTCGTTTTGGCACCCTTTTCCAGTGTGGTGATCCTGCCGTTCTCGAAGATCAGCTTTCTGTCGGCGACCCTTTCGACAAAGGCTGCATCATGGCTGACGAACAGCAGCGTGCCCTTATACTCCGCTAACAGGCCCGCCAGCGCCTCCAGCGTGAAGATATCCATGTGGTTGGTGGGCTCGTCCAGCAGCAGGAAATTGGCTTTGGAGAGCAGGAGCTTTGCCATGGCGACACGGCCCCTCTCGCCGCCGGAACGCACCTCCACCGGCTTGAAAACATCGTCACACCGCAAGCCGAGCCTTGCCAGCACGGTGCGGCAGTCGGATTCGTCGTGCTCCGATTCCCGCATGACGTTCTGCAGGGCGCTGTCCGCAAAGCGGAGCGTGCTCTCGTGGCCCTGATCGAATCTGCCGATGACTGCAGCGGGGTTCAGCCGCACGCCCTCCTTTTGCCCGGCTATGGCACGCAGCAGCGTGGTTTTTCCGCAACCGTTGACGCCGAGCAGCGCCGTCTTGCTGCCTGTGGGCAGAAAGAAGCCGATCTCTCTTGCCAGCACCTTTTCCCCTGCGGTGAGTCTGTCCAGCTCTACTGTCAGCACGTTTTTCGCCCGGATCGGGCTGCCTGCGCCCAGCGCCATTTTGATCGAGATATCCTCTCTCGGACGCTCCTTGACCTCCATGTGAGAAAGCCTCGATTCCAGCTGGCGCTTCGCCTTATGCAGCTGTTCTGAGGTCTGACGGGCATCCATTTTGTGCAGCCTCGCCTCGCTGTTGCCCATGCGGGAGGGGGCTTTTTTCATCTGACCGGTGCGCTCACTGATGCCCTGCATGGAGGCCCGCAGCCGGCTCTGCTCGCTGCGGTACTTCTCGTATTCGTCCCGCTCGTTGTTCCTTTTGCGCTCCAATTCTCTTCGATACTCAGTGTACGTGCCGGGAAAATCGGTGAGCTTCCCGTCCTCCAGATGCCATATCCTCGTACACAGGCTGTCCAGCAATGCGGCATCGTGGGAGATCAGCACCAGCGTGCCGTCATACTGCTCCAGCGCATATTTCAGCAGCTCCACGCCCTCCTCGTCCAGATCGGTAGTGGGCTCGTCGGCAAACAGCAGCGGTGCATCCTCCGACATGGCGGCAGCGATGCGGCGGCGGGTGCGCTCTCCGCCGGAGAGGCCGTCCCGTTTTTCCTCTGCCGAGAACATCGCCGCCATATCCTCATTGATCTTCTCCTCGGTGTCGCCTAACTGCCGGATGGAAGCGATGCGGCAGTTCCGCTTTACGGTACCGCTGTCCGGCATCTGCTCGCCGGACAGTATCGACAGCAGCGTGGACTTGCCTGCGCCGTTTTCGCCGACAAGGCCGATATGCTCGCCCTCATAGATATGCAGAGAATGGACGTCCAGCACAGTGCGCATGCCGTAGCTCAGGGTGATCCCGTCCGCCTGTAAAAGTAATTTCATATACAAAAAGCTCCTTCCGTCGTTCCATAGGATCCGGGAGGAGCGTTAACGACCGATGCCGTGACGTAAAGCGCAGCCTCCCTGCGGCACAGCAAACACGCCTGCACATTTGTCAGGCCTTCCCATGCCGTGTCCGTCAGCTACGAATCTTCATTCGTCCGGAATACCGCCTTTCATAAGATGTCTCTATTATACTACAAAGCTCATTCCTCTGTCAAGAGCGAAACGGCCATTGTCTCGTCACTCTTTTTGCCGATCTCACGGACGAAATCGTCCAGTTCATCCATTTTGAGGCTTGCCGCCGTCAGTGCATCCAATGTCATATCATGAAGCTTGGCAGTGCCGCTGACGAGGCACAGGGCGACGGCTTCGCCGGATTCACCGGTCCGCACATCGAACCAGTCGCTGCGGTACACCTTTTCCCCGTCTTTTTCGACGGTATAGAAGCCGTATGTCACGTCCTCCGGCGCTTCCACGGACATCGACACACTGCCCTCGCCGGTCTCCACGTTCAGAGTCATGCCGTCGTCAAAGCTGATGATCGCTTTCGTGATGCCTTCCGCCTGCAAACGGTCCGCCACGGCTTCCGCCATAAATGCGCTCTTCAGCTTGTTGAGGTCCAACACCGGCGCTTTGATCTCGTTTTCCCTTGCAAACTTCCAATACTCCTCCGACACGTTGAGCTGTACGAGCCGTTCTTTTTCATCCACGATCTCGAAGCTGACGGCATCGCTGTTGACCATCGCCGCGATGTCCGAGATCCGCTGCGCTTCATCTTCATTATTGAGCGGATCGAATTCCAACGGCTCCTCCAGATACAGCAGGGTCTGCCATTCCCTGTACAGGGCACCGGCCAGCATGTTATAGCTGTCATTCGCCTCATCCAGCCGCTTGGCTTCGCAGAGGATATCAAACAGCGTTTGATCCACCTGTACGGGGGTATTCTTGCCCTCGTTGATCGAAGCGATATTCACGCAGTCATCATAGGTCGTATCGCTGTCCAGCCGCTCATAGATCGCCAGAAGCGCCTCCGAGTACAGCTTGGACAGGGAATTCAGCCTTGACTTGATCTCCGGCTCCGTGCCGGAGGCATAGTAGTACAGCTTCATACCGCTGTCATACAGTACGGATTTCGTCTCTGCCGTGGTGTCGATCTCGTACCAGCCCTCGGCATACTGGCCCTTGCCGGTCAGTGCGTTGGAAAACGCCGTCACGGCGATGACCACTGCCACAAGGAACAGCACGAAACGGATGATGTTTTTCTTTGTCCAGAATGTATCCTTTGTCATAGCTTCCGAATCCTTCATAAAAGAGCAGCAATGCTGTGATTGCCGCTCTTGTTTTATTATTTGCCAAACCGGATGGTCTTGTATTCCTCGATCTCTTTCTTATTGCCGAAGACCATGTGGCCGTTGCCGATGTCCACCAGCTCGGGCTTATCGTCGTCCTCGTACTTGGCGGGCGTATACACAAACAGCTTCTTGCTCTTTTCAATAATGGGATCGGGAACGGGGATTGCGCTCATCAGGGACTTGGTATAGGGATGCAGCGGGTAGTTGAACAGCTCCTCGGTCTCTGCGATCTCCATGACCTTGCCCTTATAGATAACGACGATGCGGTCGCTGATGAAGCGGACGATACTCAGGTCGTGGGCAATGAACAGATACGTCAGTCCTCTTTCCACCTGCAACTTCTTCAGCAGGTTCAGCACCTGTGCACGAATGGAAACATCCAGTGCGGAGATGGGCTCATCGGCGACGATGAACTCGGGCTCCATGACGATGGAGCGGGCCAGACCGACACGCTGGCGCTGACCGCCGGAGAACTCGTGAGGATATCTGGTCAGATGCTCGGGCAGCAGGCCGACCTCCTGAATGACCTTCTCGACCTTCTCGATACGTTCCTTTTCGTTCTTGAACAGGTGGAAGTTGTACAGGCCTTCGGAGACGATATATTCGATGGTGGCACGCTCATTCAGCGAAGCAGCGGGATCCTGGAAGATCATCTGGATCTTGCGGATGACTTCCCTGTCCTTCTTGCGGGGGAGCTTGCCGGAAATCTTCTCGCCGTCGTACCAGATCTCGCCGTTGGAGCAGGGATTGATGCGCACGATGGCACGGCCGATGGTGGTTTTGCCCGAACCGGACTCGCCGACCAGCGACAGGGTCTCGCCCTTATAGATATCGAAGCTGACGTTATCGACTGCCTTGAACTTGTTTTTGCCGTTCTTGAAGACAACGTCCAGGTTCTTTATGGAAAGCAGAACCTGTTTCTCAGTATTTTCCATATTCCGTTGCCTCCTTACTCGTCAAAATCGTGGTAGATCGCCGCCATCTTCTCATGAAGATTCTGGATGTTCTTCGGTGCCTCGATCTTCGGTGCTCTGGGATCCAGCAGCCATGTCTTGGCATAGTGGGTCTCGGTCACCTTAAACATGGGCGGCTCCTGCTTGAGGTCGATGGCCATGGCATACTTGTTTCTAGGTGCAAATGCATCGCCGACGATCTTGTTATACAGGGACGGCGGCGTGCCGGGAATGGAGAACAGGTCGGTGTTCTTCTCGGTCAGCTGAGGCAGAGACGACAGCAGTGCCCATGTATAGGGATGACGGGGATCGTAGAAGATCTCTTCCACAGTGCCCAGCTCCACGATCTGGCCGCTGTACAGCACGGCGACACGCTCCGCCACGTTGGCCACAACGCCCAGATCGTGAGTGATGTAGACAGTGGTGAAGCCCAGCTCGTGCTGAAGGTCCTTGATCAGCCGGATGATCTGCGCCTGAATTGTAACGTCCAGTGCGGTGGTGGGCTCGTCGCAGATCAGGATCTTGGGCTGGCAGCTCAGGGCAATGGCGATAACGATACGCTGACGCATACCGCCGGAATACTGGAAGGGATAGTCATTGAACCGCTTCTCCGCATCCGGAATGCCGACCTTGCTCATGATGTCGATGGTGCGCTTCTTCGCTTCCTCCTGAGAGCACTTCTGGTGCTTCAGGATGACGGTCATGATCTGCTTGCCGATGGTGATAACGGGGTTCAGCGAGGTCATGGGGTCCTGGAATACGGTAGCAATGCGGCAACCGCGGATCTTCTGCCAGTCGTTGGTATACTTGACGTGGGCGCAGTCGATGATGGCATAGCCATGGATGGTCTGCGTGGCCTCGTCAAAGGACTTATACTCCACATAGAACGTTGCCGTCTGGAAAATGCGGTTCAGCACGGCCTTGTCTCTCAGGTCCTCACCCGCCAGCATGGCATCCTTGAATGCCTTGCCGAGGATGCGGACATACCTGAGCTTTTCCTTGGTGGGATAACGGCCGATGGACAGCAGTACCTCGTAGGCGAGGATCTTGTTGCGCTCCAGCTTATCACTGCCGATAACGGCGGCGGCGATCTTCTCGTCCCGGATCTTGGTGAGCTGATCGATCTCTTCTTTGTCATTGGCAACAAGTGCGGCGTTGCCCTCGTACTCGGCGGCATGCTGCTTGATCAGCGCCAGACGCTTTTCGGCGAGCTGCTTCTGCTCCTCCTCCATCTGTCTGACTTTGGCTTCGGCGGCCTTGATCTCCTTCACGTCATCGGGATTCTTCCTGTCCAGCGTGAGGATCATGTTGTTGGTCTCGATGATGGAATCCTTCAGCGCCTTGGCCTTCTCATCGAAATCCTCTTCCTCTGCATCGGTCAAAGATTTCTTGTGGGCGATCTCGGTCTTTTTGTCGAGGAGCTTCAGGTATTCCTCTGCACCGCTTTCCAGTGCGGAATCCTTGTTGAGCTTATTCAGCACGCTGTCAAACAGGCGCTTGTTGATACCGGTCAGCTGTACATCGGTCTGGGAGATCTCGTCATCGTTGAAGATGATGCTGCCCTGAGAAATGAAGCCGTTGGCATCCAGCATGCCGGCGAAGGTCTTCGTCAGAACGGACTTGCCGGAGCCGGACTCGCCGACGATGGCGATGGACTCGTTCTCATAAATATCCAGCGATACGTTCCGGATGGCGGTCAGGATACGGCCTCTGACGTTGAACTTGACACATACATCCTTCAGGGAAAGGAGCACTTTTCTTTCGTTGTTTTCCATAACTGCTCCCTCCTTACATATGCGTTCTCGGGTCGGAGGCGTCTGCCAGATTCTGACCCAGCACGTACAGAATAATGGTGATCAGGGAAGCGATGGCAACGGGCGGCCAGAACTCCCAGGGATAGGTCAGGAAGGCGCTCTGCGCTTCCTGGATCATGCGGCCCAGAGACGGGACTTCCGCACTCAGACCTACGCCGATATAGGAGAGGAACACTTCCATGGAGATGTAGGAAGGCAGCTCGGTGGCGAGGATGGTCACGATAACGGAGGTCAGGAAGGGCACGATGTTCTTGGTGATCATGCGGTTGATGGGCGTACCGAGGCAGCGGGAGGCCAGCGAGTACTCACGGTCACGGATGATCATGACCTGCGTACGGAAGAAGTACGCAATGCTGAGCCAGCCGGTAATGGTCAATGCAAAGACGAAGCTCCAGAAGCCCGAACCGATGATATAGACCAGCACGGAGATAACGAGGATGTACGGCACGTTGGCGATGATGTTGTAGATGACCAGCATGACCGCATCCACACGCTTGGAATAGCCCCATACGGCGCCCATGATGATGCCGATGGTCATATTGATGGCGGCGCAGATGACGGCGAGGATCAGCGACGTTCTTGCCGAAGCCATGATGCCGTAGGCAATGGAGTTGCCGATGTTGCCGGTGCCGAGGATATACTTGAACGAGATGCCGCCGTAGTAATCCATAGCCGCCTTCGGGCTCATGTTATAGGTGTCGGCATTGGTGACGTTCTCGTAGGGCTGATACGGACAGAACTCGGGAATGATGAAGGAGCAGAGGATCAGCAGTACGAACACGGCGATCAGCACGATGTTGATCTTCTTGCGGAAGAAGACACGGAACACGGATGCCCAATAGGAATAGCGGGGCGCGATAATGCGCTCGGACTGAATGGAGTCGTTATCGATGAAGGTAAACAGCTCCGCATCGGTCATGTTGTTGTTATTTGCCATTATCTGCCACCTCCCTTATCGCTGGACAGCGAGATTCTCGGGTCATACTTAGCCAGCAGCAGGTCGCCCAGTATGACGCTGATGATCGACAGCGTGGTATAGAACACGACGCAGGCGATGATGATGCCGTTATCGTGCGAGTTCAACGCCACGGTGAGCAGGTTGCCGACGCCGGGAACGGAGTAGGCACGCTCGGTAATGATGGCGCCGGTCAGGCAGCCCAGGATGTTGCCGGGGATGCCGTGGACCAGATAGATCATGGCGTTCTTGGAAATGTGCTTGCTGAAGATCTCCTTCTCGGACAGGCCTTCGGCTCTTGCGAACTTCACGTAGTCCGAGTTCATCTGGTCGATCATGTAGCGGCGCATCCACTTCATCAGACTGCCGATGGAGGGCAGGGACAGGGAGATCGTGGGCAGCACATAGCCCAGTACCTTGACCTGCGCATTGGCGAACTTGTACGGCAGATGGAACAGCGTGGTACCGATGGTGGCAAACAGGAAGATGTATGCCAGCGAAGGTACTGCCATGATGAAGATGATATAGCCGTTGCCCAGCTTATCCACCCATTTATCCTTGCGCCTTGCCATCGCAATACCCATGGGCAGGCCCAACAGGTAGGCAATGATCGTGGCGATGAAGCCCATCACGAAGGAGTTCTCCAGCATGGACAGGCCGCCGTAACGGTAAGAATAGATGGTATAGTTGTCCGGATACTGTGCCCGCTCCACATCGGTAATGGTGGAAGGATCGCTGTTATAGGTCAGCGTATGGAAATCGATGGCGGTATCGACCGTCTCATCGGTATCAAGCTTGGCAGGATACTTCGTCACCACGGACACGAGATCGCCGCGGGGCTGCGTGATAACACCGGTGATCTCCTGACCTCTGTACTTGGTATAAGATACGCCCAGATTCAGATGCAGGAAGTTCTGATGGATCCAGGGGAAGCGTCCGTCCACATACAGCAGATACTTATGCTGCGTGCCGGAGCCCACCACGGCATAGAAGCCGGAATAGGGATCCTTCTCCACACGGATATAGCGGTCGGTGAGCGTCTCGTCCTTCACGTCATGCGTGGTCTCCACGGTGATGAGGTGCGAGATATACTCCCACAGTCTCACGAATACGCTCTTTTCGATATAGGCGAAATAGTAGCCGGTTCCGCCGGGCTTCGCCTTGCCGTTGGAATAGGTCTGGGGCTCAAGATATACGATCTGATAGCCCTTCTTGGCATACTCCTCGGCAAACTCCTTCACGGACTCGTTCGTTTCAAACTGCTTCGTCTTGGAGATGGCTTTCTTGTCCGCCTTGAATTCGTCGCACTCGACGTCGCCGTCGTACTTCTTCTTCAGGAAGGAGGTGAAATCCACATACTCCAGATAGCCGTACTTCTGATACTGTACATATTCGTACATCGTACGGTCGTTATTGCTCTTCTTGTTCCAAACGTCATCCATCTGGAAGATCGCGTTCCTGGGGGTCAGGGTGTATACCAGCAGCATCGATACAATGATGACTACCAGCAGCGAGAACACCGAGAACAGGATCCGCTTGAACATGTACTTCTTCATAGCAACACCATCTTAGTTTATATTCTGTATTCCTACCCAGTCGTCAGCAATAAGCAATGCACAGATCTTCTCTGCAGATTGCTTATTGCTGACAATGGGGGAGCGTTTGGCCGCTCCCCCACACAGTCAATTCAATTAGAACAGACCGATGACCTTGGTCATGTAGCCGGCGCCCAGACCCTCGAAGGTTCCGAGGTAGGTGTAAGGATCGCCGTAGTCAGGACCCCAACCGGAGCCGTAGAAGATGTCGAAGTTGCCTGCTTCGCCGTTGGAGGCACGATAGCCGGAAGCATAGTAGTCGTCGGAGGTGGTAGCCTCGATAAGGGATACTTCGACCTTATCTGCGCCCAGAACTTCCTCGATTACCTGCTTGAAGGCCTGAGCCTGAGCGGTATTGCTGACGGAAGCGGAGTAGTAAACAACATCAAGAACGATGGGGTAGGAAACGGTATCGCCCAGCTCCTCGATGGCTGCGTTCAGGCACTCAACAGCGCCCTCGGGATCGTACCAGCCGTCTACGCCGTCAGCGACCTTGATCTTGGCGTCCATAGCGTCGAGGTAATGCTCAACGATTGCGCCGTAGAAGGTGCCGGCAGTGAAGGTGTAGCCGTCAGCATCGGTCCAGTCAGCATCCAGCTGAACGAACTCGGGATGGGTGTACATGTTGCGGACATTGGTCAGAGCCAGGTCAGCACCACGAGAGGTGGCGTTCCAGGTCTCCTTGTTCCAAGCCTTCACGATGGCCTTACGGAAGTTCTTGTTCCACAGAGCGGTCTGGGTGTCGATCTTCTGCTGCTCGGTCTTCTTGGTGGCGCAGGCGCCGTTCTCAAGAGCGAAGGTGCCGCGGTTCATGTTCAGGCCGCCGAAGTAGGTGGTGGAGGTGGTGTCGGAGATGTAGTTGTACTTGTCGAAGTTGCCGTCTTCCTTAGCCATAGCCAGGGTGCCGGAAGCCTCGGTCAGGCCGCAGCCGGCGTAAACGCCGTCGCAAACGTCCTTGTAGAACTGAGCCATGTTCTCGCCGTTGTCATAGATCCAGGTGAGGGAATCCATGGTCACTTCGTCTACTCTGTAGTAGTTGGGGTTCTTAACCAGAACGATCTCGGAATCGGAGTTCAGCTTCTGGATAAGATATGCGCCGCAGTATACCTGGGAAGCAACATCGGTGGAGAGACCGAAGTTGTAGGAATCCTCTGCGAATGCCTCGGAGTACTCCTCAACGCCGAATGCGCCGCCGTGGCTGAGATACCAGTCGGTGCAGATGGGCAGGAAGCAGGAGTAGGTGAGCATGGTCATGAAGTAGGAAACGGGCTGATCCAGGGTGACTTCCAGAGTGAAGTCGTCAACAGCCTTGTAGCCTACGACATCGAAGGACTCGCCGTCGTACATGTAAGCGTCAACACCGGCGACAACGCCCTCGACCAGCCACTCAAGGCCGGCCTGGGTGTCCAGCATGTGCTGGAAACCGGAAACGAAGTCCTGAGCAGTCAGCTGAGCATACTCAGTGCCTTCGGAAGTGTACCAATACACATCGTCACGCAGGATGAAGGTGTATACGGTGCCGTCCTCGGAGATATTCCACTCCTTGGCGATGGCGGGAACCATCTGGCTGAGGTTGTTGTACTCTACCAGGCCGTCAACGCAGTTCACGGTGATCTCGGTATCGCTCTGGGAAGAGGTGTTCAGCCAGTCCAGAGTTACGGGAGCGGTGGAGAAGGTGGTCTTGTAGGTGGTGGCTACCTCGTGGCCGTTGGCGATCAGGATAGCAGCGGGATCGTACTCGCCCTCACCGGCAACAGCGGCTGCCCAGGCGGTGAGCAGCTCTTCGCGCTCAGCGGGGGTCAGGAAGCTGTCAGCGGATACTACCAGGCTCTTCAGGCGATCCTCGTCGTTGCCCCACTGTACGTAGGGAACAGTACGGGGAGCTACACGGCTGATGGTGTAAGCGCCGTTCTGAGTGGTGGTGGGGAACATAACAGCGGAATCCAGCAGGAATGCCTCGGCCTGTGCATACAGGACGAAACGCTCGGCATTGGACTCAGCTGCCTTGGCGGTGTCTACCAGCTCCTGGTACTCGGCCAGCAGCATGTTGTAGATCTCTTCGTCGTCGCAGCGCTCATAGGTAACTTCCTCAGCGAAAGCTACGGAGCAGAGCAGCATGGCAACTACGAGAAGCATGGAAAGGAACTTCTTCATAAGGTTCTCTCCTCTTTGTGTATTCTTATCCTCTGCGAGAGGTATAAGTCAAATTGAAAATGCAACCGATAAGCATACCTATCAGTTATACATTGTATTTTATCACAACATACACAAAACTGCATTGTATTAATGTTAAATATATCGCACATATATGTGAATTCAAATATTAAAAAATCCCCTCCCTCATCAGAGGAAAGGGACTGTTGGCGGCAAAACCGCCCAAATGTTCACAGCAAACCGTGTCAGATCGTCGCACCCTCGAACTGCGCCTTATACAGCTTTGCATAGAAGCCGTCCTTTTCCAGCAGCTCGCTGTGCTTTCCGGTCTCCACGATGTCGCCGTTCTTCAGCACGAGGATGGTGTCGGCGTTCTCGATGGTGGAAAGCCGGTGTGCGATGATAAAGCAGGTCTTGTTCTTCATCAGCTCGATCATGGCGTCCTGGATCGCCTTTTCGGTCTGGGTATCGACGTTGGAGGTGGCCTCATCCAGTATCAGCATCTTTGCGGGCAGCAGCATCGCTCTGGCGATGGTGAGCAGCTGCTTCTGGCCCTTGGAGATATTGCCGCCGTTCTCGGACAGTATGGTATTGTAGCCATCGGGCAGCTGTTCGATGAAATTGTCGATCTTCGCCAGCCGGCAGGCACGCTTCACGTCCTCCTCCTTGGCATCGGGGTTGCCGTAGATCAGGTTGTCATAAACGGTGCCGTTGAACAGCCATGTCTCCTGCAGCACCATGGCGTAGGCCTTGCGCAGATCCTTTCTCGGCAGCTTGGTGATGTCGTTGCCGTCCAGATAGATCACGCCGCCGTTGGCATCGTAGAACCGCATCAGCAGGTTGATGATCGTGGTCTTGCCTGCGCCGGTGGGGCCGACGATGGCGGTCACGGAGCCGGGGAACGCATGCAGCGTCAGGTCGTGCAGGATGATACGGTCCTTCTCATAGCCGAAGGCCACATGGTCGATCAGCACATCGCCCTTGACCTCGGTCAGCTGCTTCACGTCCGGCACGTCCGGCGTTTCGGGAGCTTCGTCGATCAGGCGGAATACCCGCTCGCCCGCCGCAAAGGCGCTCTGCAGCTCTGCAATGATGTTGGCGACCTCGTTGATGGGGCCGGAGAACCGTCTGGAATACTGGGTGAACGAGGACAGCTGGCCCAGCGTCAGCCTGCCGCTGAGGAACAGCAGTGCGCCGAACATGGACACCAGCGACAGCGACAGATTATTGATGAAGTTGACCGACGGGCCGTTGATGCTGCCGTAGTAGTCCGCATTGTAGTAGGCGGTGACGGCTTCCTCATTCTTGCGGTCGAACCGCTCGATCATCTTTTCTTCCTGATGATACGCCTTGGTGGTCTTGAGGCCGGAGACCATCTCCTCCACGAATCCGTTCAGCTCGCCCAGTGTGCGGGAGCGCTTGCGGAACAGAGGCCGGGTCTTGCCGGTCACGTACTTGGTGAACAGGATCGACATCGGCACCGTGACCGCAAACACGATCAGCAGCAGCGGACTCAGCTCGAACATCATGACGAGCGAGCCCACCACCGTCACGATGGAGGTCAGTATCTGTATCACGTCGTGGGAAAGCGAGGTATTGATGGTATCGATATCGTAACTCAGACGGGAAAGGATATCGCCGATGGGATGCTGGTCGGTATAGCTGATGGGCAGCCTCGACACGCTCTCAAACGCATCCTGACGCATCCGCACCACGATCTTCTGCGAGATCCTGATCATGTATACGGAGATGCCGTAGTTGAGTCCCGCACTGATCAGATAGAACGCCAGCATCATTCCGGCATACTTGAACACCACGGGGAAATTGACGCCGTGCTCGTCGATGATCGCATCGATGGCATAGCCGGAGATACTGGGCACCTTCAAACTGAGGTAGTCGCCCAGCAGCGTCAGCACCAGCGCCAATGCCAGCATGAACCGGTACTGATACAGATAGTGGCCGAGCTTTTTGAACAGGTATTTCGTGTCCCGCTTGCCTTCCACTTCGGAAACGTGCGTGGATACGCCCTTCATGTATCCGCCCTTATTCATTCACGCCGCCTCCCATCTGTGTCTTTGCAATATCCGCATATACGGGACAATTCTCCAGCAGCTCCTCATGCGTGCCCTGACCGATGACCTTGCCCGCATCCAGCACGATGATCTGGGTGCAGTTCTTGATGGAGCTGACACGGGATGCAATGATCACGCTGGTAACGTCCTTATAGCCCTCCGCCAGTGCCAGACGCAGGTTGGCGTCCGTCCGGTAGTCCAGTGCGCTGGACGAGTCGTCCAGGATCAGAATATCGGGAATACCCGCCAAGGCTCTTGAGATCAGCAGCCGCTGCCGCTGTCCGCCGGAGAGGTTGGTGCCCTGTGCATTCATGTGCTCGGAAAGCCCGTCCGGAAGTCCCGAAATGAACTCTCTGGCCTGCGCATCGTCAATGGCCCGCTCCACGGCCTCATCGGAGATGTTTCTGCCGAGGAGGATGTTTTCCTTGACGGTATCGCTGAATACCACGTCATTCTGGAACGCTACGCCGAACATGCGGTGCAGTTCCTCGTCGGGGATCGTCCGCACGTCTCTGCCGCCGATGCGGACGGCGCCCTTGTCCACGTCATAGAAGCGCATCAGCAGATTGACGATGGTCGTCTTGCCCGAGCCGGTGGCGCCGATGATGCCGATGGACTCGCCCCGCTTCAGCCGGAAATCGATGTCGGTCACGGTGTCCTTGCGCTTGTTATAGGAGAAGGTCACGTGGTCAAACTCCACATGATACGCCTCGTCGCCGCTCTCGGCTTCCTCGTTCTGCAGATCCATGGGCATGTCCATGATCTCCTGAATACGATTGGCGGAGGCGCTGGCCCTCGAAACAATGACGAAGATACGGGTCAGACCCATGACAGCGTTGGAGATCTGAGTAAAATAGCTCAGGAACGCCACGATGATTGCGGGTTTCATTACGCCCCAATCGACCCGGTATGCGCCGTAAATAATTACCAGCACCATGCCGATATACATCAGCACGTTCATGATCGGTCTGCCCAGACCCATGACGATGTTGGCGGTCATCTCGTTGCCGGAGACCACGTTGTTCTGCTTCTCGAACCGTTGCGTCTCATACTCGTTGCGGCTCAGTGCCTTGATGACTCTGGCGCCGGTGATGTTCTCACGGATGATGCGGATCAGTCCGTCGACGGACTCCTGCAGCCTGCGGAACAGCGGCACGCCCTTCATCGAAACATACGTAACGGATACCACGGCGATGGGAATGATGGCGATCAGCACCATCGTCAGCGGGATGTCCAGCGACAGCGTCATCATGATGCCGCCGATCAGAAGGATAGGCGCTCTGACGCCCATGCGCTGGATCATGCCGACCATCTGATGCACGTTATACGTGTCGGTGGTCAGTCTCGATACCAGCGACGGCACGCCGATCTTGTCGATCTGTGCGCAGGATAGATAGGCGATACGGCTGTACAGACCATGACGCACGCCTCTCGTGGTGTCTCTGGCGACAGCCGATGCCGAGCGGTTGGCGAGAATGTTGAACAGGCACGCCACGCCCGAGCAGATCAGCATCAGTATGCCCCACAGGTAGATCGGAGCCCGCTGTCCCTTCGGCACCACCTCATCCAGCAGATAGGTCAGTATCCAGGGCAGCCACAGCTCGGCGATCGTGCCGACAAACTTGAAGCACAGACCGACCGTGATCCTCGACCAGAACGGCCGGATATATTCCATCAGTTTCTTCATTTCCGCACCTCCTCGGGGGTGTCATCGTCCGGATCGGACCAGCGGCGCTGTTTCGACACGCAGTTCCTCGCATTCTCGGAAAGCCGCCCCAGCAGATCGCCCACCTGCGCCTTTTCCTCCTCGGAAAAGCCCTCCGTCACGATCTCGAACCATTCCAGACGCATCTTCTTCATCGGCTCGATCAGCGCTTCGCCCTTTTCGGTGATAAAAAGCCGCCTCGCCCGCTTGTCGTTTTCGTCCTGTTCCGAGGTGATCATGCCGTCATCGCTCAGCTTGCGGATCGCCCTCGTGACCGTGCTGCACTCAAAGGCGCCGATGTCCGCCAGCTCCGCCATCGTGATCCCCGGCTTCTTATATATTCTGTCGAGAAAGAACCACTGACCCGCCCCGATGTCGTAGGGCTTCAGCCAATCGGAAAAGTACATCTGCGTCAGTCGGTAAAATGACGAGGCGTACTTCATGATATGATAGCGCTTCATTTCCCACGCTCTCCTCTCATTCAAAATCCTCCCCTATTATACCACAAATTACTTGCACACGCAAGTATTCATTTGCGTCCGCAAGTAATTTTACACAGCGAGTTTGAGGCGGCTTCACCGAAAAATGCGAATTGAAAAAAAGTCCGCTCTCCCGTGCCATGAACGCGGAAGAGCGGAACTTTTGCTAACTAATTAGCAGTTGAAACGGTCAGGTTTTACGCAATCACTTGCGATCCCAGTAAGCCTGGGCAACCTTCAGCCAATCCTGCAGGCCGGCTGCGTCACACTGTGCAACGTAGTTGTCCCAATCGTTGACGGGATCCATAGCGCCGGTAGCGAAGGAAGCGATGCACTCCTTGACGTAGGTCTTCACAGTGCTGATGGTGTCGTTGTACATGTCGCCCTCTTCGAGAGTGTACACGGGATCAACGAACAGCTGCTCGGGCAGCTTGCCGAGGTGATGCTTCATCAGAGTGGAAACGTAGCTGGAGTGAGCGGAAATATCCTGTCTTGCCCAAGACTCGTCCCAATTGTTGATGAACTCAGCAGTGGGGGTCTTGTCAGCAGAACCGCTGTAGGTAGCTGCGGGCAGCAGGCAGAACCAGTGAGCGTTGTAGATCTGGTTGTTCTCGTTGGACCAGGGATCAACTACGCCGCCGTAGGGGTTGGTTTCCCAGTTGCCTTCGAAGCCCATGATCTGAGCAGTCTGGCAGGGGTTGGGGAAGATAGCATCGAAAGCTTCGGGATCATCAGGACGATACATCAGGTATGCATCCTCACCGAGGATGGATACGGGAGCACCATAACGGGTCCACAGGGAGATCTTCTCCTGAGCGAAGAAGTCCATGTAGCGGAAAGCGATCTCGGGGATCTGGCAATCGGTGGTGATATGGCCGAATCTGGTGACGTTAGCGGTACGCTCGGGAGTGTAAGCGCCCTCGAAGGGATCGAGGTAGTCATAGCTCAGCAGGTAGGGGTTGGACTTGTCGACCATGATGTGAGCGGTGGAACCGAAGATCACGCCGCAGATCTGCTCTTCCAGAGTCTGAGCTTCCAGCATCTGGGCATACTCTTCACGGCTCATGGTGAAGGATACGGGAGCCAGCAGGCCGTCAGCACACAGCTTGTTCATGTAGATCATAGCATTCTGCCACTCTTCGGTAACGAAGGGAGCGAACACCTTATCACCCTCTACATCCAGCATGTTATCCTGGTTGTAGTAGATGAAGTTGTTGACCTGCAGCTCTTCGAAGTAGCCGTTCCATGCGCCCTTGGAAGCGATCATGGGGAACTCATCGGTGAGGTC
>JAZLHZ010000246.1:0-3391 GCA_045617085.1 Clostridia bacterium | reverse complement strand
TGTATTTGGCAGTTGAGGGCGTGGAGGACAGCTTCCTTCAGCGCAATTACGGCCGGGAGACCGGCGAGCTCTACAAGCCGGACAGCATGAGTTTCGGCGGCGGGCGAGGCAACGGCAGGGATTTCAGCTTCTCCGATTTTGACATGGACGATATGCCGCAGCCGGGCGGAGAACAGGGCAATGTTCCTCAAATGCCGCAGATGAGCGGAGAACAAGGCGGTATGCCGCAAATGCCCGGAATGGGCAGTGAACAGGGTGGTATGCCGCAGCCGGGCGGAGAGCAGGGAAATATGCCGCAGATGGGCGGATTTGGCGGTGGTATGGGCAGCAGCCGGGGTAGCAGTGACGTGAAGCTGCAATATACCGATGATGATGTTGAAAGCTATTCCAACATTTTTGACAATGCCAAGACAGACATTACCGAGGCCGACAAGGAACGGCTGATCACTTCTCTGAAAAAACTCAGTGCAAATGAAGATATTGAGAGCGTCGTGGATATCGACGAGGTGCTTCGCTACTTTGTGGTGCACGGCTTTGTCTGCAACGGCGACAGCTATACCGGCTCCATGGTACATAACTACTACCTCAGAGAGTCAAACGGCATGCTTTCGATGATCCCCTGGGACTACAACCTGGCTTTCGGTACATTTGAGGGCGGCAATGCACAGAGCAGCGTGAACACTTCTGTTGATGAACTCGTGTCCGGCAGCGATGCACGCCCCATGGCAGACTGGATATTTGCAGATGAGAAATATACGGAAATGTACCATGCGTTGTATCGGGAGTTTTCCGCCGAGTGGCTGGAAAGCGGGAAGCTGATCACACTGATCGGGGATACGGCGGCAATGATCGATGCCTATGTACAGAAGGACCCGACAAAATTCTGTACCTATGAGGAGTATCAAAAAGGCGTCACGGCGCTGACACAGTATGTGGACTTGCGGGGCGAATCCGTCCTCGGTGAGCTGAACGGTGAGGATCGGAATGTTGATGTCTCCGGATTGAATATATCCGATATGGGAACGATGAACAACGGCTTCTATGGCAGAGAGAAGAACAGGACAACCATTCAGAAAAGCGATTTCGGCTTTGAAAGAAATGACAATATCATACAGCAGAAGACCGGGAACAATGACAATCTCCTGCTGACCGGAATATCAGTACTTGTTTTGATTCTGGGGCTCGGCTTCGCATTCTGTATCAAACACTGACGAGAAAACCTCTTCCCTTGAAGAACGGGAAGAGGTTTTGCGTCAGATTTCTGTGTATTGCTCAAAGGCATAATCGATGGCGGAAGCCTGATGACTGTCGGAGGAGAGGACGAGATGTCCTCCCTTTTCTTTTATCAGCTTGCGGTAGGGTAGGGCAGGATAGGCATCCGTGCGATATCCTCTGGACATGGCGCCGGTGTTGATCTCAAAGGGGATGCCATAGGAGACCAGCTTGTCGATGGCTTTTTCCGCTGCCTTCATACAGCGCGGATGCAGCGGATCAATCCACGGCTCCTGCTCGATAAACTTGTCGATCAGGTCGAAATGTCCGATGATTGTGCAGTGCGTGCGCTCGACCACCTCGGCGCAGAGCTCGTAATATGCCTCTGCCAGTGCATACGGATCGCCGCCGAAAAGCTCCTGTACCGCCTGTTTCAGCGTGGACAGGTCCTCATCCACGGGGATATAGATGCCGTCCTTATACAGATAGTGGACCGAGCCGATGATATAGTCAAACCCGTCGGTGCTCATATCCGAAAGGGCGTCCTGCTCGATTCCGCACAGCACGTTTATCTTTCCTGCATACTGCTTCTTCAGTCGCCGGATCTCCCTTATGTATTCGGGATAATCCGCTTTCTTCATGCAGTAGCTCTCGTCGAAGAACGTATATGAGTGATCGGAAATGCCGATGGTGTCAAAACCCTTTTCGATGGCGTCAAGTACCATTTCCTCGGCGGTGTTTTTGCCGTCACTGAATACGGTATGCGTATGGAGGTTTTGCATCAGGTCATCTTCTCCTGCTTGACCTTGTGGTCAATGACGTGACGGGAGGCGAGCTCTTTATGGATGTCCTCGAGGCTGATACCTGCCTGGATCATCAGCACCATGACGTGATAGGCGAGGTCTGCTATCTCATAAATAGTTTCCTTCTTGTCTTCTGCCTTGGCGGCGATGATAACCTCGGTGCTTTCCTCGCCGACCTTCTTCAGGATCTTGTCCAGACCCTTTTCAAAGAGGTAGGTGGTATAGGAGCCTTCCTTCTTCTCGGCCTTGCGGCCGCGGATCAGGTCAAAGAGCATTTCATAGGAGAATTCATGCCGCTCCTCGCTCTCAAAGATGGGGTTCTCGAAACAGGAGAAGGTTCCCAGATGGCAGGCAGGGCCGTCCGGCTCCACCAGCACGACAAGGGCATCCTTATCGCAGTCGGCGGTAATGGAGACGATGTGCTGATAGTTGCCGCTGGTTTCGCCCTTGAGCCACAGCTCCTGACGGGAACGGCTCCAGAAGCAGGTGAGTTCCTTTTCGATGGAGATCTTGAGGCTTTCCTCGTTCATGTAGGCGAGGGTGAGTACTTTCTTGGATACGGCATCCACCACAATGGCGGGGATCAGACCTTTTTCGTCGAATTTCAGATCGCTGATGTTGATCATAATACTTTCACTCCTTATATTCTTGCAGGAATATCATTTGCTTTCATGGTTTGCTTGAGTTCTTTGATGCTGACCTCGCCGAAGTGGAAGATCGAGGCGGCAAGCCCCGCATCCACCTTGGGCAGCGTTTTGAACAGCTTGATAAAGTCGTTGATGCAGCCTGCTCCGCCCGAAGCGATGACGGGTACGGAGACTGCATTGCATACGGCATCGAGCATTTCGATATCAAAGCCCTGCTTGACGCCGTCGGTGTCGATGGAATTGACCACGATCTCACCGGCGCCGTTGTCCACGCCGCGTTTGATCCAGTCGATGGCTTCAAGACCGGTGTTTTCTCTGCCGCCCTTGGCAAATACCCGGAATACGCCGTCGACCCGCTTGATATCCACGCTGAGCACGACGCACTGGTCGCCGTACAGCTTGGCAGCCTCGCCGATGAGCGCGGGATTGCGGATGGCGCCGGAATTGACGCTGACCTTGTCGGCACCGCATTTCAGTACCCGGTCAAAATCGTCGCAGCTGTTGATGCCGCCGCCGACGGTCAGAGGAATGAATACGTTGCGGGCAGTTTCACACAGGATGTCGGTAAACAGCTTTCTGCCATCGGAGGAAGCCGTGATGTCATAGAAAACCAGTTCGTCAGCGCCGTTGTCGCTGTAATAGCTTGCCAGTTCCACCGGAGACGAGATGTTACGCAGCCCCGTGAAGTTGGTGCCCTTGACGACCAGCCCGTTTCTCACGTCCAGGCAG
>JAZLHZ010000245.1:0-12369 GCA_045617085.1 Clostridia bacterium | reverse complement strand
AAGCCGGCTGCAAGGATATGCTGGAGGACGGCAAGAAGGCGTTTGCCGGTCTGGACGGACTGCGCAAGAAGTATTTCGGCTGACGAAACCGGACTCCCCTGTTTCTCGATGGGGGAGTGTTGACTTTTTTTTTACGGAGGATCGAACCATGACAGAATTTCCCCGCACCGAGGTGGCAGGCGTTTCGCTGCCCAGAATGCTGATCGGCTCCAACTGGATATTGGGTTACAGCCATACCGGCGCAGCCGCAGACAAGATGATCAAAAATCGGCACTCCGATCCCGAAGCCACGGCGCAGGTGCTGGATGCGTATATGCAGTACGGCATCGATGCGATGATGGCTCCGGCTTTTGAGGAAGGTTCGCCCCTGCGCACGGCCATCGAGGCAGTGCAGGAGAAGTACAACAAGCCCATTATACAGATCGCCACGCCCATCATCAACGTGGATGACAATGCCGCCGCCAGAAAGGAAGCCGAAGCCGTCATTGCACAGGCGGCAAAGAACGGTGCGACTTTCTGCCTTGTCCACCATGCCTCTGCCGAGCAGCTGGTGAACAAGAACAAGCGCACGATGGACCGGCTGCCGGACTATCTGGACATGATCCGCCAGTACGGCATGAAGCCGGGCCTGTCCGCCCATATGCCGGAGCTGATCCAGTTCCCCGACGAGCAGGGCTACGATGTGGAGACCTATATCCAGATCTACAACTGCATGGGCTTTTTGATGCAGGTGGAGATCGAATCCGTCAACCGCATCATCTGGAACGCCAGGCACCCGGTCATGACCATCAAGTCTATGGCGGCGGGCAGATGCACGCCCTTTGTGGGGCTTTCCTTCAGCTATGCAACGCTGCGTCCCTGCGACATGGTGACCGTCGGCGCATTCACCCCGGACGAGGTGCATGAGGACGTGGAGATCGCTCTGGCAGCCATCGAGCGCCGTCATCCCAACCTCAGCGCCCGCAACAGCCCGGCAGTGACTTCCATCATCAAAGGCTAAGAAAATCCGACTGCATGGCTTTATCGGCCCTATCCGCCGCCTGCGGCGCCACCTTCCCCAGTGAGCTGGGGAAGGACTTTTGTATTATCACTGCCAACAAAGTAAAAGTTTTTTCTGTTTTTTGTCTTGCAAATGCCGGGAGATGGGTGTATAATGAAAAGGTAAAGTATTTGCGGAAACGGAAGTGTTACGATGCCCAAGCTGGAACCTTATAACCGAAAGCTCCCATACAGTTATTGTCTGGGAGTGTTTCCCTGTCACAAGCTGCTGGATGCGGGCAGTGAGCACGTATCGAGGCTGCTTCTGAGCAGTGAGGGAATGCAGAGCGAGGGCATTGCATATCTTCGCCAGCGGTGTGCATCGCTGGGCATTCGGGAGGAGATCGCCGACCGGGTGCTGAGAAGGGAATCCCAGAAGGACAACTGCTTTGCAGGACTGGTGTTTGAAAAGTACCAGTCGAAGCTGAACGGCGATGCGCCGCATGTGGTGCTGTGCCAGATATCCGACGGCGGAAACTTAGGTACGGCGCTGCGGGCATGTCTGGGTTTCGGCATGCGGGACATCGCCATCATCAAGCCCTGTGTGGATGCTTTCGATCCGCACGTGCTGCGGGCGTCGATGGGCGCATTTTACAGCATGCACGTACACACGTATGACAGCTTTGACGAGTACCGCAGCGAGTTCCCGGAGCATACGCTGTATCCGTTCATGCTGGATGCGGCGGTGGAGCTGCAGGACGGCATCCGGGACATGACGGAAAACCGCCGTTTGCCATTCTCACTGGTGTTCGGCAATGAGGCTTCGGGCCTGCCGAAGGAGTTCTCGACCTACGGTCAGAGCGTCATCATTCCCCAGTCGAAGGAGATCGACTCGCTGAACCTGTCGGTTTCCGTGGCAATCGGCACTTTTGAGTTCATGAACGCATACAGAAAACTGTGACAAAAAGCAGATAATGATTGAATGAGGTGATCGACATGAAAATGTTCAATGCCGCAGTGATCGGCTGCGGCGGCATCAGCAGGATGCATATCAACGCCCTGATGCAGATGGCCAACGTGAAGATCGTTGCCGTCTGCGACATCAAGGAAGACAAAGCGGCAGCTGCGGCGGAAAAGACCGGCGCAAAGGCCTATGCCGACTGGCATGAGGTCGTGGCACTGAAGGAAGTTGATACCCTTCATATCTGCCTGCCCCACTACCTGCACGCTCCGGTCGCCATCGAGGCGCTGAAGAACGGCAAGAGCGTACTGAGCGAGAAGCCGATGGCGATTTCTCTGGACGATGCCAGAGCGATGATCAAGGCCGGAGACGAGAGCAAGGGTCATCTGGGCATCATCTTCCAGAACCGCTATAATACTGCCGTGGTGATGGCGAAGGAGATCATCGCTTCCGGCGAGATGGGCGCTTTCCTCGGCTCCAATGCGTCCGTTTGCTGGCTGCGTGAGGGCGCATACTATACCGCCTCCGGCTGGAGAGGCTCCAAGAAGACCGAGGGCTGCGGCTCGCTGATCAATCAGTCCATCCACACGCTGGATCTGCTGTCCTATCTGGGCGGTGAATTGGTCAAGGTGCGGGGCAGCGTCGCCACGTGGCTGAACGAAAAGGATATCGAGGTGGAGGACAACGCCATGGCCGTGGCGCTGTACAAGAACGGCGGCCGCTGCGTGATCCATACCAGCAATAACAACGCCGTCGATGCGCCGGTGGATATCGACCTGTATATGGAGAAGGGCACGCTGAAGCTCTACGGCCCCAAGCTGTTCAAGGTGGTCGGCGAGGAGCTGACCGAGCTGTGCTCCGGCGACAATAAGGCCTCTGCGGGCAAGACCGTATGGGGCACCGGCCATGCTATCCAGATCGCCGATTATTATGCTTCCATCGAGAAGGACGAGGATCCCGTGATCGACGGACGGAGCGCCTTTGCGGCTCTTTCGCTGGTGCTCTCCATCGTGAAGTCGTCAGAGGAGAACCGCTGGATCGATATCGAAAAGGTGTGAGCCCATGACCGAACAGGAGATTTTTGACGAGGTATATGCCTCAGTGAAGGAGCTCGTGACGCTGGAAAGAAGCGACACGAGGAAGGTGAAGCTGCTGGTCATCGGCTGTTCCACCAGCGAGATCGCCGGAGGCAAGATCGGCAAGGCTTCCGTGCCGGAGCTGGGCAATGCCGTGGCGGGCGCCGTGCTGAAGGCCTGCAAAGAGGAAAACGTTGTTCCGGCGTTCCAGTGCTGCGAGCATCTCAACCGTTCGCTGGTCATCGATGCGGACTATGCCGAAGCGCATGACCTGACGCAGGTATGCGCCGTGCCCCATCCCAAGGCGGGCGGCTCCTGCGCTTCCGCAGCGTACCGGATGATGGAGAAGCCCGTGCTGGTGGAGGAGATCAGGGCCGATGCAGGAATCGACATCGGACTGACGCTGATCGGCATGCACCTGAAGAGCGTTGCCATCCCGATCCGCCTTTCCGCCAATCATATCGGCAGTGCCATCATGACGGCGGCGCTGACAAGGAACAAGCTGATCGGCGGAGAAAGAGCAAAATACACAGTATAATTAGCAATTAGCAATTATGCGGCGAAGCCGCAAAAGTCCCTCTCCACATCAGCGGGGAACGAGCGTAAGCGAGTTGGGTTCGGTAGTGAATGACAGCGCAGTGCGCTGTCAGAGCCGAACCCCGACCGAGCCGCAGCGAGAAGGGGGGACCGCCGTAAGGCGGTGGGTGGGGCTGATAAAGCTATGCAGTTGGTGAAAGCACCACTATCCAAACTTGTCGAGCCCCGTCTGCCTCGCATTCGCTCGGCACCTTCCCCTGTGAGCAGGGGAAGGACTAATCGGTTTTTCATATAGAAATCTATATCTATATATTTTAGGAGGTACATTACTATGTCCAAGCTTCAGATCGGTGCCCAGATGTATTCCGTGCGCAACCATTGCCAGACCGCAGAGGATCTGCGTGACACCCTCAAGATGCTCAAGATCATGGGCTACAATATCTGCCAGCTCTCCGGCTACAACCGTGCCATTGCTCCCGAGGTCGTCCGTGACATCCTCGCAGAGACCCAGATGAAGTGCGTCTGCACCCACATCGGCTACAACGAGATGGAAGAGGATCTGGACAAGGTCATCGCCATGCACAAGACCATCGGCTGCGACTATCCCGGCATCGGCGGTCTGCCCATGGAATACCGCAATCCCGAAGGCTTCGTGGAGTTCGCAAAGAAGGCCAGCAAGATCGCAGACAAGCTGGCTGACAACGGCCTGCATTTCATCTATCACAACCACGCCTTCGAGTTCGAGAAGCTGTGGCCCGTCGGCAAGAACGGTCTGGAGCTGCTGATGGAGAACTCCTCCGCCAACTTCCAGTTCGAGTTGGATGTGTTCTGGGTACAGATGGGCGGCGGCAATCCCCTCGACTGGATCGAGAAGGTCCGTGGCCGCATGGACATCTGCCACTTCAAGGAGATGAACGGCTGCCGTGAGAACAAGGGCGTCATGGCTCCCATCGGCATGGGCAACATGAACTGGAAGGCCATCATGGACAAGTGCGACGACATCGGCGTCAAGTATGCCCTCATCGAGCAGGACAACGCCGTAGAGCAGGGCTCCATGGACTGCATGTGGATCAGCTACAAGAACCTGGTCAAGCTGGGCGGACGATTCTAATCAGCAATTAGCAATGTGCAATTAGCAATTAGAAATAGTTGTGACTGTAGAAAATATTTATGTCTGAGCTTTATACGGGATATGCGCCGCTTGGGTCATTGTTAGATGCGTTCGGTGTATGGGATAAGGGCAAGCTCGAGATGGTCCTCAGTATCGATGGGCTCAGAGAAGCAGGTTACTTAAAGGAGGAGATTCCTATGTCAGAACTTCAGATCGGTCTTCAGCTTTATTCGGTTCGTGACAGGTGTCAGGATAAGGACGACATGCTGGCCTGCCTGAAGGAGCTCAAGGCCGTCGGCTATAATGTCGTACAGCTGGCGGGACATTCCGCAGACATCACCCCCGAAATGATCAAGGCCATGATGGACGAGTCCGGTTTGAACGCCCTGTCCATCCACGGCAGCTACGACAGGCTCAAGGACGACTTTGACGCCTATATCAAGGACCTCAAGACCATCGGCGTAAAGAGCATCGGCACCGGCATGCCCGGCGACCTGCGCACCACGCCCGAAGGCGTCATGGAGTTCATCAAGCAGATCAACAAGATCGTGCCCAAGCTGGAGGACAACGGCATCCATTACGGCTATCACAACCATGCCTTTGAGTTTGAGCGCTTCTTCCCCGTCGGAAAGAATGCCATGGAGCTGATGCTGGAGAACTGCGTCCCCGAGATGAAATTCGAGCTGGACCTGTTCTGGGTACAGCGCGGCGGCGCCAACCCCATCGACATGCTGCGTAAGTTCGACGGCAGAATGTTCACCACGCATATCAAGGACATGAACGGCAGCAAGGACAGCGTGGCAACCATCGCCGCCGTTGGCAAGGGCAACCTGAACTTTGCTCAGATCCTTCCCGTGGCCGCCGAGTGCGGTTCTCAGTACGTGTTCATCGAGCAGGACAATGCACCCGCCAGCGGCAATTCCGTGGAAGAGGTGGCTTTCAGCATGAACACGCTGAAGGGCTTGGGCTTCAAGTTCTGAAGACCGTCCGTATGACGACGGAACAGGTGCGGGACTCCGGGACTGTGCACTTGTGCGGCAAACCGAAGAAATAACCGTTAAAATATTAGTTAGCATGCTAACGGTATTGACAACACCCCTGCGGTGTGGTAAAATCGTTAGCGTGCTAATTTTTTCGGAAGGAGGAAAAGGCATGAGCAAACCCCATGATACCATGGAAAAGCTGATGTGTCTGCTGGGGCTGCATCACCGGGTGATGGAGCGGCGGATGACGGAGCTGAACGTCCATCGGGGACAGCACCGGCTGCTGATGCATCTGGCGCATGACCGGACGCTGCGGGCTCAGTCGGAGCTGGCGAAGCGTCTTGATGTGAGCGGCGCCACGGTGGCGAATATGCTCAAGCGCCTCGAAGAGAACGGCTTTATTACCCGGAGCACGGGCAATGCGGACAGCCGCTGCAACGAGGTCAGCATTACGCCTGCCGGACACGAGGTGGTGGAGAGGTCCCATGCCATATTCCAGCAGGTGGAGGACGGAATGTTCGAGGGCTTCAGCGAGGAAGAGCTGGACATGCTGGGCAGCTATCTGACAAGGATCCGGGATAATCTGCGGAAACAGGAACAGTAACAGGCGAATCAAAAACAGAAAGGACATATTGGATATGAAACGTTGGATGAAATACGTAACTCCCTATTGGAAGTACTTCATTCTCGGGCCCCTTTGTATGATCGTGGAGGTCATCGGCGAGATCGTACTGCCGAAGCTCTACTCGATGATCATCAATCAGGGCGTGAATGAAGGCATGGGCGTGGGCTACATCATTTGGGCCATGGTCTTCATGATCGTGACTGCTGTATTGATGATGGCAGGCGGCGTGGGCGGCGCTTATTTCGGCGCCAAGGCCTCCGTTAACTTTGCCGCAGACCTGCGCAGAGATGTGTTCGGCAAGGTACAGGAATTCTCCTTTGCGAATATCGACCACTTCTCCACCGGTTCGCTGGTGACCAGACTGACCAACGACGTGACGCAGCTGCGCAACTTCGTCAACATGCTTCTGCGCATGGCGCTGCGGGCTCCCGGCATGCTGATCGGCGCACTCATCATGGCCATCGTGCTGAATGCAAGGCTGGCCGTGGTGCTGGCCGTGGCGATGCCCGTGATGCTGGGCGCACTGGCGTTCTTTATCACGCAGGGCTTCCCGAGGTTCAAGGCCGTGCAGACCAAGATCGATGCGCTGAACTCCACCATCGATGAGAACCTCACCAATGTGCGTGTGGTCAAGTCCTTCGTCCGGGAAGACCATGAAATGGGCAAGTTCCGCACCGCCAACGCCAACCTGAAGGGCGCAGGCCTGAATGCGATGAACATCATGATCATGATGGGCCCGGTAATGAGCCTCGTCATGAACCTCACGATGCTGGCCGTTCTGTACTTCGGCGGCACGCAGGTCATCAAGACCGAGATGCCCGTCGGCGACCTTTCCGCATTCATCACCTATATTATTCAGATCCTGTCCTCCCTTATCATGACCACCATGCTGTTCATGCAGTCCTCCCGTGCCTCCGCCAGCGCCAAGCGCATTACCGAGGTGCTGGACGAGAAGCTGGACCTCTCCGATGCCGATGCAAAGCAGAAGGAGCTGAAGGTGGAGAAGGGCGACATCGAGTTTAAGAACGTCACCTTCAGATACTACAAGAACAGTGAAGGCAAGGTGCTGGACAACATATCCTTCCATGTCAAGGGCGGACAGACCGTCGGCATCATCGGCTCCACCGGCTGCGGCAAGACCACGCTGGTGTCCATGATCCCCAGACTCTACGACGTGGACGAGGGCGAAGTGCTGGTGGACGGCGTGAACGTCAAGGACTACAGCCTCGTCAATCTGCGTGACGGCGTGGGCATGGTGCTGCAGAAGAACGTGCTGTTCGCCGGAACCATCACCGAGAACCTGCTCTGGGGCGACGAGAACGCCGACAAAGTAACGGTGCATGCCGTTGCCGAGAGCGCACAGGCGGACAAGTTCGTATCCTCCTTCAAGGATGGCTACAATACCGAGCTGGGTCAGGGCGGCGTCAACGTGTCCGGCGGCCAGAAGCAGCGTCTCTGTATCGCCAGAGCCCTGCTGAAGAAGCCGAAGATACTGATCCTGGATGACTCCACCTCCGCCGTCGATACGGCCACCGAGGCAAGGATCCGGGAAACCTTCAAGAACGAACTGGCGTATGCCACCAAGCTCATCATTGCTCAGCGCATCACCTCCGTTATGGATGCCGATCTGATCATCGTCATGAACGAGGGCATGATCACCGGTATGGGCACACATGACGAGCTGCTGGAAAGCAACATCGAATATCAGGAAATCTACAATTCGCAGATGCGTAAAAAGGAGGCTGATGCGTAATGGCACGTTCCCTTGAAGATCTGCAGAAGCGGTATAACAGCATTGCCAAGGCAGGCAGGGGTCCCGGCGGTCCCAGAGGCCCGATGAGAGGCCCCAGAGGCGTCAAGGCTCCCAAGAACACCAAACAGATCATTAGCCGACTGATGGGCTATGTCATGGCGGAAAAGTACAAGCTGATCGGCGCCATCGTGTGTCTCGTCGTCAGCACCGGCTGTTCCATGGCGGGCAGCTACATCATGCGCCCGATTATCAACAACCTGACCGATACCTCCCTCACCATCGAGCAGCGGCTGGCAAGCCTCGTGGGTACGCTGGGCGTGATGGTCGTTATCTATGCGGCCAGCATCATCGGCTCGTATCTGCAGAGCCGCCTGATCATCCGGGTATCGCAGAACGCCATCGAGAAGATCCGCAACGACCTGTTCGCCAAGCTCCAGAAGTTGCCCGTCAGGTATTATGACACCGAGAACAACGGCGAGATTATGAGCCGTTTCACCAACGACGTGGACAACATCGGCATCATGCTGGACAACAGCCTGATGAACATCATCAGCGGCGCCATCACCCTGATCGGCACCTTCTCGATGATGGTTTACACCAACATCTGGCTGACACTGATCACCGTGCTGTTCGTCCCGCTGTTCATGAAGCTGGGCGCTATGATCGGCAACGCTTCCCACAAATACTATAAGCAGCAGCAGGCGGCGCTGGGCGCAGTCAACGGCTACATCGAGGAGAGCGTCAACGGCCAGAAGGTAATCAAGGTCTTCAACCACGAAAAGATATGCGTGGAGGAGTTCGGTCTGCTGAACAACGACCTGCGGGATAAGGAAATGAAGGCCAACTTTTGGGGCGGCATCATGGGACCCATCATGGGCAACACCTCCCAGATCAGCTATTCCGTAACAGCCGGTGTCGGCGGCATCCTGTGTTTCCTCGGCAAGCTGGACATCGGTGGTCTGGCGGTATTCGTCAACTATGCCCGCCAGTTCTCCCAGCCCATCAACACCCTGTCCATGCAGATGAGCACCTTCTATTCCGCACTGGCAGGCGCCGAGCGTGTGTTCGGCGTCATGGATAAGGAGCCCGAGGCGGAGGATGATCCCGACGCCATCGCTCCCGAGGAGCTCAAGGGACATGTGGTGCTGGATCACGTGACCTTCGGCTACAACCCCGACCGCATGATCCTGAAGGACATCAGTCTGTATGCAAAGCCCGGCCAGAAGATCGCCTTTGTCGGTTCCACCGGCGCAGGCAAGACCACCGTCACCAACCTGATCAACCGGTTCTACGATATCAACGAAGGCTCCATCACCATCGACGGCGTGGACATCCGCAAGTACAAGCGGGAATATCTGCGTCAGAACATCGCCATGGTGCTGCAGGATACCCACCTGTTCACCGGCACCGTCATGGAAAACATCCGCTACGGAAGACTCGATGCCACCGACGAGGAAGTTATCGAGTGCGCCAAGATGGTCAGCGCCCACGGCTTCATCACAAGGCTCTCCGACGGCTATAACACCGTCATCGAGGGCGACGGCGCCAACCTGTCTCAGGGACAGCGGCAGCTGCTCAACATTGCCCGTGCGGCATTGAGCAAGGCACCCATCCTGATCCTGGACGAGGCCACCAGCTCGGTCGATACCCGTACCGAGATGCTGATCGAAAAGGGTATGGATACGCTGATCCAGAACCGTACCACCTTCGTCATCGCACACCGCCTTTCCACCGTCCGCAATGCCAACGCCATCATGGTGCTGGAAAACGGCGTGATCATCGAGCGGGGCGACCACGACCAGCTGCTGGAGCAGAAGGGCAGATATTACGAGCTGTATACCGGCAAGAAGGAACTTGATTAAAGGAATGCTTTGGAATATACCAAGAGTCTCTTCCCACCTCAGTGGGGAGAGACTCTTGGTATACTGTTTTTTGAAATGAGGGGGAACTTTTCCGGAGCTTTCGTCGTCTGAAATGATAAAAGAGGCATAGAGTTACGTTAAATAACCTGTGCAGTGTTGACAATTATATAGGATATGTAGTAAAATATATCTGTATAGTTGTGTGAAGCAATCCATTCTATTATTCGGAGGTCATTCTTATGAACCACAGCTTCAGAAAAATCATGATGGCGGCGCTCGTCATCTGCCTGTGCTTCTGCATGGGTATGATGCCCGCACTGGCCGATACCGGCGTAAAGTCCGAGACCGGTGCCTTTGCGGCCAACGGTTCCGAGACGAGCGGTATCGTCTATATGGTGCTGCCCGTAGGCGAGGGCTATTCTCTGTATTCCATGCCCAAGGACGGCGGCATGCTGACCCTTATCGAAACCGCCAACTACATCACCGACCTGATCAGCGATGTTTCCGGCAATATCTACTACATGCGCTATAACGGCGCAACGTATCAGGCCATCGTCCGCACCGCAGACGGTACCGCCATCGTTGCCGCCCAGTTCCCGCAGGGACAGATCGCCCACTCTCTGAGCCTGTATAACGGCAAGCTCTACTGCCTGGTGGACAATCACCTCAACGAGATCGATATCAACACCCGCACCGCAAAGCAGATTTCCGACTGCGGCATCAGCTCCTACACCATCGCCGACGGCATTATCTATTATGAGTCCTCCGACGACATGGTTGAGTATCAGATGGCTTCCGGCGTGCACGAGGGCAGCTACGTGCTGGGCTCCAACGGCAAGCTGGAGAGCATGTATCTGGACGGCAGCGCCAATATGGTCCTGCTGAGCGAGGGCGTTTCCAACATCAGCGCTTACGGCGACTATGTGTACTTCCACAACCTGAATGACAGCTATATCGTTTCCTCCGACGTGGCCGAGTGGCTGGACGGCTGCCTGTACCGCATCAATGTACAGACCAACCAGTTCATCCGTGTGCTGAGCGAGTATGACTGGAGCTATCGTCCCACCGATTTCGGTCTGGTCATTTACAGAGAGGGCCAGCTGCTGATGGCAGACCTCAGCGGCGAGAATCAGACCCTGATGTATGAGCCCGATCCCTACAACTACATGGCGATCCTGGACGACTGCACCATCATTTATGAGTACAATACCCAGAAGCTGACCCGTGTGGACTATTCCACCATGCAGCCCACCGTACTGTGGACCGGCAACTTCGTCAGCAACTCCACTACCGGTGAGGTCATCAAGAACGAAGCTCCCGAAGCGACCGTGACCGCCGCTGCGACCGACGCCACCGTCACCGCACAGAACACGCCCGCTCCCGTACAGAGCACCACCGGCAATACCGATCCCGCCATTGTTGCTCCCTCCGCAACGCCTTACAGCGGCTACACCGCAAAGGGCAGCATGATGTACGGCGCCAAGGGCGACGACGTCAAGAAGGTACAGCAGCGCCTGAAGGATCTGGGCTACCTGTCCGGCAGTGTTGACGGCATCTTCGGCAACAAGACCAAGAATGCAGTCATCGCTTTCCAGAAGCGTGCAGGCCTGACCGCCGACGGTATCGTTGGCAATGCGACCCTGACCAAGCTGAACAGCTCTTCTGCTCCCTATGCACCCAGCGGTGACGACAGCGGATACCTGCTGCCCAACTCCTCCAAGACCAAGCTCACCGAGAACGATGTGCTGAGCCTGGACAAGAAGTGGTGGCCCTATGCCCGCAACGAGATCTATGCCCGTCACGGCTACATCTTCAACAACGACACCTATCAGAAGTACTTCAACCAGAAGTCCTGGTACAAGAAGAATTCCAAGTTCTCCACTTCCGACCTCAACTCCGTCGAGTGGTACAACATGAAGCTCATCAAGGACATGGAAGACAAGTATAAGGACAAGCCTACTCCCACCCATTCTTCCAATCCTACCACCAAGCCCACCTCCGATAACATGCCCCATGTACCGGAAGCTGCAAAGAAGATCGGCGCAAGCTCCTACATCTTCGCAAATTCTTCCAACACCAAGCTGACCCAGAGCGACATTGAGGGCATCAGCAAGACCCTGTGGCCCTATGCCCGCAATGAGATCTATGCCCGCCACGGCTACACCTTCACCAAGGCAAAGTTCAGCGAGTACTTCGAGAACAAGACCTGGTACTCCAAGAAGAGCGGCTTCTCCACCAGCCAGTTTAACTCCACCGAGTGGTACAACATCAAGCTGATCAAGTGGATGGAAGACAACAAGTAAGTGTGCAGTGAGGCAGTTATAGACTGTAAAACAAAAAACTCTTCCCATATCGGCAATGTCATTAAGTTAAGATGACAGGAAAGAATACCTCGTATCCAAACAAGGGTACGAGGTGTTTTTTTTAAGTTAAACATACAAAAAAGGCTTGACAAATCGAGCAAAATGTGCGGCCGCTTTGCT
>JAZLHZ010000244.1:0-5288 GCA_045617085.1 Clostridia bacterium | reverse complement strand
TGCGGCAGGACGACCGAACGGGAGATCCTTTTCTCCGTCTGCACCGAAGACGACATCCGATCCGGAAAAACCATCACTCCGACCATCATCAGCAAACCGAAAGGAGCTCAATAAGAATGAAGCGATCCCTTCTCTCCCTTCCGAGGCCTTTTGTCTGCGCCCTGGTGAAAGAGGACAGCCTCGACAAAAACATCATCCGCATGCGGGAAGCCGCCTTTGACGGCGCACAGGCGCTGGGCATCCACATGCGCTTTATGCCCACTGCCGAAAAGAACGACGAAGGCCTGCGCCGCCTGATGACCTGCACCTCCCGCCCCGTCATGGCCATCCACTACCGGGACGGTGTCGACAAATCCCTGACCGATGAGGACCGGGCAGATATCCTGCTGCGCTCCGCCAAAGCCGGTGCATCGATGGTAGACGTGATGGGCGACCTCTATGACAAGTCCGATGAGGAGCTGACCCATGATCCGGCCGCCATCGACCGGCAGATGAAGCTGATCGACCGGATCCACGAGACCGGCAGCGAGGTCATCATGTCCTCTCACGTGCTGGATCATCACATGAACACCGATCAGGTCATGGAGCACATGGCTGCCAAATGCAAACGAGGCATCGATGTGCCGAAGCTGGTCAATCTGCTGAACACCGAAGAGGAACTGATCGAGTCCGTACAGACGCTTTCGCTGCTTAAGAAAGAACTGGGGCATCCCTTTGTATACATCGGCTCCGGCCCCTTCGGCATGAAACAGCGCATGATTGCACCCCTGTTCGGCGAGATCCTGTTCTTCGCCATGCACCCCTTTGACAACGCCGGTGAGTATGTCGCCCAGTTCCCCGTAAGAGAGCTGGTCAATCTGAAGCACTACGGCTACGACAACATCAACCTGTAAAGGATCACAGAATAACAACAGAGATCGGGAGGAATAATCTTATGAAGTACGAAGGCAAGGTCGCCATTATCTCCGGCGGCTGCTCCGGCATGGGCAAACTGGCCGCCCGGCGCATTCTTGAAGGCGGCGGCAGCGTCACCATCGCCGACGTCAATCCCGCCGCATTCGCCGAGGTCACCGAGGAGAACGCCGCCAATGCGGAACGTCTCCTGTGCGTGGAGTGCGATGTGCGCTTCTATGACCAGGTCGAAAACGTCGTCAACAAGTGCATCGAAAAGTTCGGCAGAGTCGATTATATGCTCAACTTCGCCGGCGGCTCCTCCGCAAGGATCTGGCATACCACCGGCAACTTTATCGAGAAGCCCGTCGAGGTCATCGAATGGGGCCTCGATGTCAACCTCAAGGGCCCCATGTGGTTCAGCCGTGCAGTGCTCAAGCACATGATGAAGCAGGAAAGCGGCGTCATCATCCTGATGGGCTCCATCACCGGCTATGAAGGCGGCGACATCGACTATGCCGCAGCCAAGAGCGGACTGATGACCGGCGTCGTCAAAACGCTGGCACAGATCGGCGCCCCCTACGGCGTCAGAGCCTGCTGCGTAGCCCCCGGCCCCGTCATGACCCGTCCCGGCATGGCCAACATGCCCACGATGCTGGGGTATCAGGCAGAGCCCTGCGAGGTCGTCGATCTCATCGAATTCCTGATCTCCGACAGCGCCCGCTCCGTCACCGGCTCCACCTACTTCATCGACGGCGGCAGAAGCAGCACCCGAATGGACATGAAATTCGGCAAATAAGCCCATGAACGACAAACCAGTGCCTTTCCGACATCCGGAACAGGCTCTGGTTTTCGTTCATCATGCTGCCATGACAGCCGGCAGCTTGCCTTACCCTGGCCGATGACCGTAGTATTGTGGGTGGCTCCGTGCGTTACATCTATTCATTCACACTCTTCTCCATGTAAAACCTGATTTTACCAGTATTTCTATATTGCAATAATACCTGTCTTCAAGTATGAAATCAATTGCTTCGATATTGTTATGTTCTATTAAGCCGGCATACTTCTCAAAAGATCCCCTGATGTCATATTCTTTGCAGATTTCCCTGCTTTTCCGCAGTTCTTGAAGCAACACGTCATATCTTTTCATCTCAAGCAAACACATGATCTCAAAATCATCTATCAATTGAGCAGATTTACGTACACGTTCAGTCCGCAATAAGTTTTTGGGTGACAGTTCACATAGTTTTCTATAATCCAGATATTCATCATAGCAGCCTTCCACAGTAACTGCCCTTTCCAGAACCGGCCGTACGATGTTTTCAAACGTCATGCTCATATGCTTCCTCACATCGGAGGGATCGTCCTTAAACCAGCCGCCTATTCTCGGATAGACAGATTCATCAATCAGGGAAAGCTCTGCCATATAGTCAAGCCGCACATCGGCGTCAAATCTGCGGAAACACGGAACTGCGCCGTTGTTATCAAAAAACCAGCCCATACAAAGCGGCATACTGATCGGCTGGCAAGCAAATTCCAGATCGTATACCCCGCCGGACCTCCTTTTCAGTCCAATAAACTGAATGATCTTATTGTCAATTACCCTGTACCAGTTTTTATGAGATTTGTTGTATTGAAATCCCATTTCACTCAATCCTGGGTTAAAGGTTTCTTCTCCAACCTGATAAAGATTCTGTTTTGCAAGATAGTATCCCATAATTATCCTCCTACATGCTTCTCAGGTAGTACAGCCCGCTCTCCTCGTCATACTCGTAACCTCTGTAGCGGATGTGGTTCTGTCTGCCGAGCGTGGACGCCATACTGCCCGTAACAGCCAGCAGCTTGCCCCAGGCATTGTACTTATACTCAACTACGATTGTACGTTTTGTATCGATCAAAAACGTGTTAATCGTCTCCACTCATCGATGTTCTCATTCCCGAAGATGAATTTACCATGCGGTAGATCTTTTCTTTTGATGTTATAATGTCGATGTGGAGTCCTGCAATCGGCATAATGTAACCCCATGCACGGGCTTAGGTCTCCGTCTTCTACATATACGCTGAATACAAAGGATTTCAAATTCTTCATATCCCGGATAAAGTCAAGGCTCGGTATCCTGTTGCTTCCGACCAGTTCCAATGATTCCAGATTCTCCAGTTGCCGCAGGACCGAGAAATCTTTTATTTTTGCACAATCCTCGATCTGCAGCAGTTTCAGACTTTTTCTGACATGATACAGTGCGTCAATGTTCTCCAATGATTTGTTCATCATCAAATATACACACTGCATCTTGTCAAACTGCTCTATGCCATCCAGTGTTCGGATGCTTCCCAAATTGATATATAACGTATCGAGCAGCTTGCTGTCGCTGATACCCTTCAAATCTTTTATTTTGAGATGATTGAGAGTTATGTCTTTCAATGACGGTATGTGAGAATAATTGATGGTATGTTTCTCAACCACATTTATCTTCTCTATCCCTTTTATTCTTGAATAATCGACTGTCGTTGTATAGCGAAGATTCTCTCCATATTCCGTATGCACCTCTACGCTTCGCAATTGTGGCATATGATATAACGGGGAAACATCAAACGAATCTCCAGCCTGATCTGTCGGTTGTATCCTCATGTATTTCAAAGAAGGACATTGTGTGATAAACTCAATGCTATCTGCGATTATCCACGCTTTTTCGAGCTGAAGCCGATTGATCAGATCAATGTATTCTTCCAGTGTTCTGTCGGAATCATGAAAAATAGCCGGACTGCGCCAGACCATATTTGTCGGCTGCTTAATCAGAACAGCATCATATATACCCGGCGGACATATCGCCACCATATTAGTAAAAAGGTATCCTTCACGTTTTATCACATGATCCCAGTATTTTAATTCTTCGGGTCTAACGACCCTGTAAATATCACTTAACTGCATAATTCTTACCAGGGCTCCATATTTTATTAAATGTATGTAGGTCTTTTATTTTAGTCCAGTCTTCACCAAGAAAAAACTTTTGCATATAATATTCATCTCGAAACGCTTCTATTTGGGTTGGTGCTGATTTCCATAAAATAGAACAAATATCTTCAATATCTCCGTGAGATAAGGCCGATGTTATAGCTCTGTTAAAACCTCTTTTTCCAATATAGGTGAAGTCATTTTTATATAATATTTGGTATGAACCAGTTGCTTTCCATATATCAGATGAAACATCACTGAGTCTATCGATTTTTTTTGCAGTACTGATTATGTCTTCTGCATTGTCTACAACCTTCACAGTAGTCTTTATTGTTCGAATTGATTCCCCCACACCAGTGACAAATAGAGTTAAGTCTATTGTATCTCCAACAAGTCCAGCCCATGCCAATGGATCTTTAGGGTTTAGGCAGACTTCTATAACGCTAGCTCCCCATGTTATCACATCGAACAAGGTTTCCCCAAAATTACCATTATCATCCGCATGATTTATAATACTATTTCCACAGTAGCAGTACAGGTTATGGCTCAGCACCTCGCCAACCCTGCCCATGACACTGTCGGCCGAGATGAACCTGCCGGTATCGGGGTTGTAGTACCTGCTTCTCAGGTAGTACAGTCCGCTCTCCTCGTCATACTCGTAACCTCTGTAGCGGATGGGGTTCTGTCTGCCGAGCGTAGACGCCATACTGCCCGTGACAGCCAGCAGCTTGCCCCAGGCATTGTACTTATACTCAACTACAGTGGCACCGGTGCTGTCCTGTATGGCGACAACATCACCCTGCAGGTGGTACACAAACGTATATTACGTGTTCATTAAATCTGAATATGTCCGTATTGGACTGTAATGGTCCTGTCGGCATACTTCAGGATATTGGGTCTGTGAGAAATACAGAGGATCGTCAAGTCATTGTTCTCTTTCAGTTTCTTCAGCATCTCCACGATCTCACATTCTGTCTTCTCATCCAGATTGGAGGTTACCTCGTCCAGAATCAGAATGCTACTTCCGTGGAGCAGAGCTTGTGTCCTCCAGCCATTTGACAGGTTTTTTACGTGATGGATAAAGCATCAAATCCCTATCTATTATATATTATCAGGTTTTGTCTCAAAGTATTACAGATTCTGCAAAATTTAACATTTATCCATTTGCTGTGATGCACCACAAATAACAGACAGAGCCTTTCCGTAAACAGGCTCTGTCTTTCTTCCTGAACGTATTACTTCAGGTACATCTTATAAGTCGTACCGCCGTACTGGCTGAAATAGAAGGAACCGTCATACCAGCTGATCATTTCGGGCTCTGCCGTATAGCCGTCGCCGATGAGATCGAAGAATGCCACACGGCACTTGTTGACAATGTCGATCACGTGCATGCTGGCAGGCTGCTCGTCCGGGCTGTTTGCCATACCGGCAACGATATACAGCT
>JAZLHZ010000243.1:0-3578 GCA_045617085.1 Clostridia bacterium | reverse complement strand
TCTTTTCCATCTGATGCCAGATGTCGGTGAGGTAATAGAATGCCTTGGCGCCCTCGTGGCGAAGCACGTATTCCACCAGATCGATATCCTCATGCTCGCAGACCTTCATGATCTCGGTGAAGTTCTTCTCTGTATAGACCTCGTCCTCATCGCCGTTGTTTTCGCCCTCGATGCGGATGGAACCGCCGCCGATACTGAAAATACGCCGTTTTCCGATCTCGTTGCCGTTTTTGTCAAAGGCCTCGAACAGCATCGTATTGGGATGGGGGATGTCGTGTGTTTCGGTATCAAAGCATATTTCGGCTTCGGGCAGCACGGTGCAGATGGCCTTCTTCGTGCCGTGACCGACACCGGTCAGCGCCAGAGAGCCGTACAGCGTGACTATATATGAGGCTTCGGGGAAGAGCTGCTTGAAATATCGGGCTGCGCCGAAAGGACCTACGGTGTGGGAGCTGGAAGGACCGTTGCCGACCTTGAAAACGGTGGTAATGCTTTTCATGTTCTTTTACCTCAAAATGCCATGCGGATGTGATCGGAGGGAGTCGGGTACGCATGCCCCAGCAGCTCTCTTCCGAGTTTTACATAATAGCGGTAGTTTTCGATGGGAACGCCGTTGGGAATGCGGTGGTCGATGGCGTAGACCATGCCGCCGCCGTGAAGAGCGCCCGAAAGCTTGTATTCCAGCTCTCTGCGGATGTCTTCTTTTGTCCCTCTCAGACAGAACTTGTCGATGCCGCCCTTGAATGCGACCCGGTTTCCGTACTTTTTTCTCAGCTGCACCACGTCCATGCCCGCCATCGGTTCGCAGGGGTACATGCAGTTGATGCCTGCCTGTATGAAATCCTCTACTACGGCGGTCATGTTGCCGTCGCTGTCCTGCGAGAAGATCTGCGCACCGGCGGAATGCAGGTTGTCCCACACGCTGTGGTAGTAGGGGGAGATGAATTGCCGGATGATGCTGCCGCCGACGAGAGGGCCGCTTTTGCCCGCCATGTCCTCATGTACATGCAGATAGTCCACGGTCACGTAATCGGAAATGCGCTCATAGATTCTGTTGGCGGTCTCGGAGAATGTCGCCAGCATATCCTCGATCATTTCGGGCTCGTCATAGTAGGCATAGCACAGGTTTTCCTCGCCCAGCAGCTCCCGCAGCTCGTCAAAGCCGCCGGGCATGATGCCGATCACCATGGTGCCCTCCTGCTGCTGTCTTCTCAGCTGCTTCAGCTTTTCATAATCGATGCGGCTTTCGGAGAACGTGTACCAGGGCTTGATGCGTTCCCAGTCCTCGGGCGTTTCCACGGGGAAGTTTATCGGCAGGGCGATGGTGGACTTGCCCTTGCAGAGCTTGGTACGTCTGCCCTTTTCATCGACGGCGATGATGTGGTCGGCCGTTTCTTCCAGCACATGCGGCGTGATGCCGCTGACAGCGCCGAAAACCGCCGGAACGAAGGCGTGCGGCACACTGTCCCAGCCGAAAGCCTTCAGGCTGATCTCGTCCTCCGAGGCACCCTGACGGCGCCATTCCTCGTCCAGACCCACCAGCGGGCCGAACAGTTCGGTAAACATTTCACGATTTGAACCACGAAACGTCATGTGCGAAAGGTATTCTTCTTTGGTCCAAAGCATACTGCTCATCTCCGTAATAAGATATTCTGATTGTACCACTTTTTCAGAAAAACGTCAACAAAAAGTTCGGGAGTATTCCATTTTGGCCATGTTTGTGTTATAATGAAGAAAAAAGGCGGAGGACGCAGATATGAATAACCGTGAACGCACAAGAGCCGTGCTGCATTACCAAAGCTATGACCGGATGCCGGTGGTTTCCTTCGGTTATTGGGCGGAGACACTGGACAAGTGGGCCAAAGAGGGCTATATTTCCCAAGCGGATGCCGAGGACTACCGCCTGCACGGAGACAGCTCCGCAGGTGACCGGCATGTGATGGATCAGCTGGGCTTCGACTTCAACTGGAACCGCTGCATGGGCGGCAACACCGGCTTGTTTCCGGGTTTCAGGCCCGAGACGCTGAAGACGTATCCGGACGGTTCAAGGCTTGTGCGAGACGGCAACGGCCTGCTGACGAGAGTCAATGACAGGATCGTGAGCATCCCTGCCATGATGGGTACTTCCATGACAGGCAGGGATGCATGGGAGGAGCTGTATCTGCCTCGGCTGAAGTATTCGGACGACAGAGTGGATGATACGGCGTTCAAAAGGGCGGCTGCCGGGGATGCGGAAAGAGATCTGCCGATGGGTGCTCATGTGGGCTCGCTGTACGGAAAGATCCGGGATATGCTGGGTGTGGAGGAGCTTTCCTACCTTGCCGTGGACGATGAGGACCTGTATGCCGAGATCATCGATACTATCGGCAAGCTGTGCTATGATGTGGCAAAAAAGGTCTTTTCCTACGGAATAAAGTTTGAGTATGCCCATTTCTGGGAGGATATCTGCTTTAAGAACGGTCCGCTGATCAATCCCAGAGTATTTCGGGAGATGGTCGGTCCGCATTATAAGCGGATTACCGATCTGGCAAAGGAGAACGGCATCGACATCGTGTCGCTGGACTGCGACGGATGCATCGATCTGCTGGTGCCGGTATGGCTGGACAACGGTATGAACACGATGTTTCCCATCGAGGTGGGCGTGTGGAATGCGTCCATTGCTCCGTGGCGGGAGAAGTACGGAAAAGACCTGCACGGCGTGGGCGGCATGGATAAGCGTGTGTTTGCGCATGATAAAGCGGCTGTCGATGCGGAGATCGAGCGGCTGAAGAAGCTGGTCGACATGGGCGGCTACATTCCCTGTCCGGATCACCGCATTGCCCCCGATGCCAAGTATGAATTGGTGGAGTATTACTGCAAGCGCTTCAGGGAGGAGATCAGATAATGCGTCAGATTATTCTCGGAACAGACTGGTGGACAGATTGCGACGATGCGGTCGCCATTCGGCTGATGGCAAGGGCACACAATAGGGGAGACATCAATCTGCTGGGCATTGCCATCAATGCCTGCATGGAATACTCCGCAAAATCGCTGGAGGCATATTTACGGACGGAAGGCATCACCGATATGCCCATCGGTCTGGATGACGATGCCATGGATTATGGCAGCATGCCCAAGTACCAGAAGCGGCTGTCCGAGCTGCCGTCAAGGTTTACCGGCAATGCGGATGCCGAGGACGCACTGCGGCTGTATCGCAGGCTTCTTGCAAAGGCGGAGGATAAGGTGGAGATCGCCGAGATCGGATATCCGCAGGTATTGGCGGCATTGATCGAGTCTCCGGCGGACGACATTTCGGATAAAACGGGCATGGAGCTGATCAGGGAAAAAGTCAGGTGTTTTTGGATGATGGCGGGCAAATGGGACGAGCAGGGCGGACGGGAAAACAACTTCTGCCGCAATGAACGGGCAAGCCGTGCCGCCACCGTCGTCTGCGAAAAGTGTCCCGTGCCGATCACATTCCTCGGCTGGGAGGTCGGCCACTCCGTCATCACCGGAGGCAAGCTTCCCGAGGGCGACGTCCTGAAGCAGATCATCCGGGACTGGGGCTCCGAAAACGGCAGAAGCTCCTGGGACCCGAT
>JAZLHZ010000242.1:0-5310 GCA_045617085.1 Clostridia bacterium | reverse complement strand
CCGGCGAGGCCAGAAAGCTGGTGCTGACGGCGCTGTGCGATGTCACCATCCACGATGCGTACGCCAATATCGCCCTTGGCAAGCGGCTGAGGGAATCCAATATGGAGATCGATGACAAGCGGCTGGCTACCAATATCTTCTATACCGCATTGGAAAACAGACGGTATATCGACTATGTGCTGAGTCAGTTCATCGACAGCATGCCCTCCGAGCCCGTGGTGCGGGAAATCTTGCATTTGTCCGTGGCGCAGCTGCTGTATATGGACAAGGTGCCGGACTATGCCGTTGTCAACGAGGCGGTAAAGCTTGTCAAGACGTACTTCCATGACCAGTATGTGAGCCTTGTAAACGGCGTACTGCGTTCGGTCACCCGGGCAAGAGACGCCAAGGAGATCAAGGAGCCTCAGACCGACAATCTGGCCAGATACCTTTCCATTATGTATTCGCTGCCGGAGACCGTGGTTGCAAGACTCTTGAACGACTACGGCGAGGAAATGACGAGAGCGATCGTCTCTTATCGTCCCGAGGATCACAGCGAATGTGTCCATGCCAACCTCAACATGATCACCGATGACGAGTTTGAGGAGCTGATGGAGAAGCGGAACTGGCACTACAACAAGGGCACGGTTCCCCACAGCTATCATCTGTTTGCAGCGGGCGATATTCCTTCCGATCCGGACTACCGCAAGGGCCTTTTCTCCATCAAGTCCGAAAGCTCCATGCTGGCGGCGATGGCGGTTGGCGCAAAGGGCGGCATGAACATTCTGGATGCCTGTGCAGCCCCCGGCGGAAAGACTACGCTGATGTCCATGCTGATGCACGATACCGGCAGAATATTTGCCTACGACGTACATGCACACAGGGTCGAGCTGATCCGTGCGGAAGCCCAGCGGCTCCGTCTGTACAATATTCGCCCTGTGGAGGCGGATGCGACCATTCCCCGTCCCGATCATGAGAACGCCCTCGATGCAGTGCTGCTGGATGCGCCCTGCTCGGGTCTGGGCGTTATGGCGGGCAAGCCCGATCTCAAGCTTCGGGTCAAGGAAGAAGAGATCGAAAACACCATCCGCACGCAGAAGGCGCTGCTGGACACCTGCTGCACTTATGTCAAGGTCGGCGGTACACTGGTGTATTCCACCTGCACGCTGCTGAAAGATGAAAACGAGAATCAGGTACGGGCATTCCTTGAGCGGCATCCGGAGTTCGAGATGGATAAGAACTTCGACTGGTTGCCGGAAAGCCTCAAGCCGCTGTTGAACGATGAGGGCATGCTGCAGCTCTTCGCCCACAGAGACAGGGGCATGGAAGGCTTCTTCATCGCAAAGATGCGCAGAGTAAAGTAATATAATAAACATACTATGGAACAGCTGTTATCCTACTCTCTCGACGAACTGACGGCTTATATCAAGGGAAAGGGTCTTCCGGCCTTCCGGGCCAAGCAGATCTATGAATGGCTGATGCGGGGCGCCGAGTTCGACCAGATGACCAATCTGCCCGCATCGCTTCGGGAAAAGCTGAAGGAGGATGCGGTGGCAATGCCGCTGCATATCCGGGAAGCCTATACCTCAAAGCTTGACGGTACCGAAAAGTATATCTATGAGCTCCTTGACGGCAACCTCATCGAGGGCGTGCTGATGCGCTATCATCACGGCAATACCCTGTGTGTTTCGACACAGGTGGGCTGCCGGATGGGCTGCGCTTTCTGCGCCTCCACCCTGGAGGGCTGCGTGCGGAGCCTGACCCCGGCGGAGATCTTCTGCCAGATCCTCTGTGCCAACCGCCGGTTGGAGGAGGGCGAGCGGGTCAACAACGTGGTACTGATGGGCAGCGGCGAACCGCTGGACAACTACGACAACGTGATGAAGTTCCTGCGGCTGATGAGCGACGAGCGCGGTCTCAATATGTCGCTGCGGGGCGTGTCGCTTTCCACCTGCGGGCTGGTACCGAATATGTACCGGCTGGCGGAGGAGGGACTGCCCGTGACGCTGTCCCTGTCGCTGCATGCGCCAAACGACGAGATCCGCAAAAAGCTGATGCCCGTCGCCAAGGCGTATAAGATGGAGGACGTGCTGGCCGCCTGCAGAAACTATGTGGAAAAGACCGGCCGCCGTGTCATCTTCGAGTATGCGATGGTGGGCGACCTCAACTGTGAAATGGAGCATGCGGACGAGCTGGCATCAAGACTCAGAAATCTGCAGTGCCATGTCAACCTGATCCCGCTCAACGAGGTCAAGGAGAGTCCGCTGAAGGCGCCGACCGAAAAGCAGATCGAGGCATTCATGAAGCGGCTGGAGCTGCGGCACATTTCCGTCACGAGACGGCGGGAGATGGGCGACGACATTCAGGGCGCCTGCGGACAGCTTCGCCGGCATGTAATGCAGAACGATCAGGCGAACGGAAAGTAACGGCGCAGGAGGAAATCCGATGCAAAAGATGACCATATCTTCTCCGTTTATCATTTGCGGTCACCGGGGATATCCGGCGAAATATCCGGAAAACACGCTGATTTCTTATGAGCAGGCTGTCAAGACCGGCGTAGCCATGATCGAAACGGATATCGCCGTTTCGGCAGACGGGGTTTTGATGATCTGTCATGACAGCACACTGGACCGCACCTCCGACGGCCACGGACCCGTGAGCGAGTATACCTGCAGTGAGCTCAAGCAGTTCAATATGGGTGCCAAGTTCCCGGACTGCCCCAAGCAGCGCATAATGACCCTTGAGGAGTTTCTGATCTGGGCAAGGCAGTATCCCGACATGCTTTTGAATATCGACCTCAAGCACTTCGGCGCCGATGTTGCCCGACGCGCTGCGGAGCTGGCGGACTTCTACGGCGTCACGCACCGCTGTGTTTTCAACGGACTGAACGGCGAGGGCCTGGCTGTGATCCACAGCCTCGGTCTGTATACCGAGGTCGCTCCCGAAGGCAAGTATACGATGGAGAATTTTGATGCGCTGCGGGACGGAGATGACTACCGCTTCGACTGCGTCTGCATTCGCTGGTCGGATGTAACGCCCGAATATGTGGAGCAGTTGAAGAAAACGTATAAAGTCAGTGCCGTATGGTGCTGGGGCATTGATGATGAGGAACGGACACGCAATGCAATCGCATCCGGTATCTCGCTGGTGCTGTGCAACGATCCGTATGCCGCATTCAAGGTTGCGGAAGAGCATGGCCTTCGATAATATAAATATTGATAATTAAACGAATGGAGGTGGAAACCGTGGAGTTTTACGGAATAACAGACATCGGAAACGGCCGAGAGGTCAATGAAGATGCCTACCGTATCGGGGAAAAGGGCGAGCGCTATGCCATCGTTGCCGACGGTATGGGCGGGCATCAGGCCGGTGAGGTCGCCTCGAACCTTTCCGCAGACGTCATGGTGAACGCCTTCCGTGAGATGGAGACTCCCTCCCGAGGCGCCATGCGGGCAGCCATCGATACCGCCAACAACACGGTTTACGCCAGAGCCAAGACCGATTCGTTCTGCCGGGGTATGGGCACCACATTGACGGCGATCTGTGAGACCGATGACAGCGTGCTTCTGGCGCATATCGGCGACAGCCGGGCATATCGGCTGCGAAAGGGCGTTCTGAAGCAGATGAGCGAGGAGCACTCGTATGTGGCGCAGCTGGTGGCTTCGGGCGAGATCACGCCGGAGGAAGCCCGCACGCATCCGGAGCGGAACCTCATCACCAAAGCGCTGGGTGTCGGCAGACATATCGAGCCGCAGGTCTCCGAATTCACGCTCAGAAGGAATGACGTATGGCTGCTGTGCAGCGACGGACTCACCGAATACTTAGACGATGAGGAGCTGTGCAGCATGCTGCTGGAAGGAAACAGGAGCTGGCAGGACAAGCTGAAACGGATGGTGGAAACGGCGCTTCAGCGGGGCGGCAGCGACAACATCACCGCAGTGATCGCAGTCTGCGGTAAGGAGGTCTGAAATGCCGCTGTCAGCAAATGAGAGATTGAACAGCCGCTATGAGATCAGCGAGATCATCGCCGAGGGCGGCATGGCCTTTGTATACCTGGCCTACGACCACAAGTATCAGCGCAATGTGGCGGTAAAGGTACTGAAGGAAGAGCTTCAGAATGACGAAAAGAGTGCGGCAGCCTTCAAACGGGAAGCCGAGATCATGAAGAAGCTGCAGCACAGAAATATCGTGGAGACCTACGAGACGAATACCCACAACGGCATGATGTATATCGCCATGCAGTATGTGCAGGGCGTCTCGCTGGAAGAACATATCGATTATAACCGGGCGGACAGGGAATTTATCGGTTCCTATGCGGCAGTCAAGGCGGAAACAGAGCTCTTCCAGAAGCTGCTGGATGCCCTGAAATACTGCCACGACAGGGATATCCTGCACAAGGATGTCAAGCCGGGCAATGTCCTGATGGACGAGAAAAAACGGCCGTTCCTTTCCGACTTCGGCATTGCCGGAGAAGCGGTGAAGGAGGGCGGCGACATCATGGGTTCGCTGTGCTATCTGGCGCCGGAGCTGGCCGCAAACGGAACGACGAATGCGGCAACGGACGTGTATGCGGCGGCAGTGGTGCTGTATGAAATGCTCTGCCTGAAGCTGCCCTATGAGGTGGAAACACTGGACGAGCTGATCGAGGTGCAGAAAAAGAGCCCCGTGCTTCCGTCGGAGCTGAATCCCGGCGTTTCCAAGGCGCTGGATGAGGTGCTGATGAAGGCACTGCAGTATGCCCCGGAAAAGCGGTATCAGAACGTGGCGCAGTTTCGTCATGATCTGCATATGGCGCTGCATCAGCCGGAAGGCGGCTTTATCAAAAAGCAGCAGAAGGAGCAGCACAGAAGCAGCGTTATCTGGGCGGTGCTGGTATTGATCGCAGCGGCGGCTGTCGTGTTGATCGCGGCGGGATACAGCGTGTTTGCCCGGCAGAATTCGAGGATACGTTTGCCCTCATTTATCAATGCGGATTCGGAAGATGCCATTGCGAGGATCGAGGAGCTGGGTCTGGAATACACGATAGAGACCGTCGAAAGTGAAATGGTCGCCGGAACCATCGTGGAGCAGTATCCGGACTATGAAAGCCTGATGTATCCCGGCGAGACCGTGATTTTGACGATCAGCGAGGGCATTCATTCGGCAATGGTGCCGGATGTTCTGGGCAAAACCTATAAAGAAGCAGAGCTACTGTTTGAGGCGGCATGTCTCGATCTTCAGGAACCGGTGCTGGTGCTCAGCAGGGATGTGGAGGTCGGCCGTGTGGTATGGCAGGAGCCGGAAGCAGGCACGATGCTGGATCCCTTTGATGCTGTGACCATCGGCATCAGC
>JAZLHZ010000241.1:0-9621 GCA_045617085.1 Clostridia bacterium | reverse complement strand
TTGCCGCAGCGCTGGACAAGGACGCTAAATCACTGACCGTATGCGAGGACACCCTCGGCACCGTGATGCACGAGGCCTGCCGCTGCCTGCGCTTCGGAAACGAGCTGATAAGATATGAAGGCTACACTGCCGAGCCGCCGTATACCTTCTACGGGCTGGAGCGGGGCGCACTGGGCACGAACATCTGCGAGCACCCCGTCGGCGAGATCGGCGGCATCCTCGACATCAGCGAATACGGCGGCATCAGCTGCTATGTGAATGAGGACAACGGCCTGCAGGACGAGATCGCCGACAAGCTGGCCAAGGTATTCAATCTGGGATTCCGGTTCTGTTATATGGACGGCTCCGAGGGCACCAATCCTCCCTATGAGTACAATGTGCCCAAGTCCCAGTTCCGGGTCTACCGCAAGTTTGAGAATCCCCCGATATTCACCGAGGGCGCTGCCAAGGCGCATTTCAGCTGGCACTTCCAGGCCGGCGGCAATGCCTTTGACATCTTCCCGCCGAAGATATTCAAGGCAATGATCGCCAAGCATCCCGCTGCCGAAGCGCCCTGCATGCGCAACGATTTCACCCGTCTCGATTTCGGCTGGTGGGGCTTCTGGACGCCCACCGACGACGATACCGGCATTCAGGCAGACATGTACGAATACGGCACCTCCGTCGCCGCCGCCTGGGACTGCCCCGCCACCATCCAGACCAATCTGGAGCACTTCCGCAAACATCCCCGCATCGACGATATTATGGAAGTCATGCGCCGCTGGGAGGATGTGAGAAAACAGAAGCTGCTGACCGACGAAATGCGGGAAAGCCTCAGAGACACAAACAAGGAACATACGCTCATTATCAACGAAAACGGTGAATACGAGCTCTGCGAATGGAAGCAGCTGGAGACAAAGGACCGCATCCGGGCGTTCACGTTCGAGAGAAAGGGCAAAACCTATATCTGCTGCTGGCATGAATGCGGCGAAGGCGAGCTGAAGCTGGGCTGCACCGGACTGACCGTAGAAAAGGAGATCGGCAAGCCGATCAAGGCAGAGGAAACGGACGGAGCCACGATCATCCCCGTCGACAACAAGGTATACATCAGCTCGGAAAACGGAAAGGCGCTGTTGGACAGTTGGCAGTGAGCAGTTTGAATTAGCAATCAGGCGGCTTCGCCGCAAATTGACACGAATCAAGCGGAGAGTCAGAGTTGATTTGCCTGCGGCAGTTGATTTCTGCTTCACAGAGCTTTAGCCGCGCATCCGCCATCACTTCTCACTTTGTTAAATTTCCGCTCTTTTTCCGTCTCATCCATACCTTTTTTTCCTGCTCTATTGACAATTGAAAACGAATGTGATAAAATACGTAAATGTATAATAATGTGCGGCTGTATTTGCCGCTGTTGGGAGGATTTCGAACACAATGAACAAGAAGAAAGCCATGAACACAGGCAAGACAAGAAGTCTTGTAGCGCTCTGTGTTACAGTGCTGCTCATCGTGCTGATCGGCGCACTGGCGCTGAACGGTATGCAGATCGGCAGATATGACGTGCTGCCTGTTGCCGATGCCATCAGCCTGGGTCTTGACCTCAGAGGCGGCATTTACGCCGTCTATCAGGGCGACACCACCGCCGATGACTTTGACGCCCAGATGGACGCCACCGTCACCATCATGATCAACCGTCTGACCGCTTCGGGCTATCCCGAGGCCACCGTTACCCGTCAGGGTTCCGACAGAATCCGTATCGAGATCCCCGATGTCAAGGACCCCAACGAGATCCTGCGCATCGTCGGCACTCCCGCACACCTGACCTTCGTTGATCCCGACGGCAACGTCGTGCTGGAAGGCGCCAATATCAAGACCGCCTTCGCCAGCTACTACGGCGAGGACAACGCCCCCGTCATCTCCTTCGAGCTGGATGACGAAGGCGCCAAGGCCTTTGCGGAATCCACCGCCGCCAACATCGGCAAGATCATCTCCATCATCCTTGATGACACGCCCATCTCCACTCCCGTGGTCAACAGCGCCATCACCGAGGGCAAGGGCATCATCGAGGGCATGAGAGACATCAATGAGGCCATCACCACCGCCAACCTGATCATGTCCGGCGCACTGCCTCTGGACATCACCATGATCGAAAACAGCGCCGTTTCCGCAACGCTGGGCGTCGACGTGCTGAGCACCTCCCTGACCGCCGGCATCATCGGCATCCTGCTGGTCATGCTGTTCATGCTGCTGTTGTACCGCATCCCCGGCCTGCTGGCAGACCTGGCTCTGTGCATCTACATCCTGATCGTGTTCTATGCGCTGGCACTGGTTCCCGGCATCCAGCTGACCCTGCCCGGCATCGCAGGTATCCTGCTCGGCGTAGGTATGGCTGTTGACGGCAACGTCATCATCTTCGAGCGCTTCCGTGAAGAGCTCAAGGGCGGCAGAAGCATCGCAGCAGCCGCACAGCGCGGTTACAAGAACGCTCTGTCCTCCATCATCGACTCCAATGTCACCACCGTGATCGCCGCCATCGTGCTGATGATCTTCGGTACCGGTTCCGTTCAGGGCTTCGCAGTGACCCTGTTCATCGGTGTTGTTACTTCCATGATCACCTCCGTATTCATCACCCGCTTCCTGCTCAACTGCGGTGTTAAGCTGGGCGGCAAGAATACGAAGCTGTGGTCTCGCTGAGAAAGGGGGCTGTCATAATGAATAAGGAAAACTTCTTCACCTCCAATACCCGCCTGTTCGTTATCGTCCCCGTTGTCATCATCGTTGCGGCTATCCTGCTGAGCATCTTCGGTCTGGGCATGAATGTCGGCATCGACTTTGCCGGCGGTTCCCTGCTGAAGTACGAAGTCGGCGAGCAGTTTGAGGTCTCCGTTGTTGAAGAGGCTCTCGCCGCTGCCGGCATCACCGACGGCCAGATCGCAAAGACCGGTTCCGAGCAGACCACCCTGGAAGTCCGCACCAAGTCTCTGGGCGACGGCTCCGAGGATCTGCGCATCACCTTCGAGGAGAAGCTTGCCGAGACCTACAGCGGTCTTGACTTCATCACCCTCGATACCGTAGGCGCCACTGCCGGCCGTGACCTGATCGCCAACGCCGTCAAGTCCTGCCTGATCGTGTTCGTCTGCCTGCTGATCTACATCGCCATCCGTTTTGACCTGTACAGCGGCGTCACCGCTCTGATCGCTCTGTGCCACGACGTACTGGTCATGTGCGCTTTCATGGTGTTCACCCGCAGCATCTTCGCCGTCAATTCCTCTTTCATCGCTGCCGTGCTGACCATCATCGGTTACTCCATCAACAACACCATCATCATCTTCGACCGTGTCCGTGAGAACAGCAAGCTGCTCCAGTACAAGGGCGCTTCCAGCAAGCCCCTCGTTGAGGCTTCTGTCCGCCAGACCTTCGCCCGCACCATGAATACCACCATCACCACCCTGCTTACGCTGGTCGTGCTGTACATCTGCGGTGTCAGCGCCATCCGTGAGTTCGTGTTCCCGCTGATCATCGGTATGCTCGCAGGCGTTTATTCCTCCGTATTCCTCAGCTCTCAGATGTGGGCCAACCTCTTCGACAAGAAGGTATTCGCACCCATCACCAATCTGTTCAAGGGCAAGAAGGCCGTCAAGAAGGCATAATGCATTTGAACCGCAGCCTTTCCTCTCCTAAGGGGGAAGGGCTGTGTTTTTAATTATCTCAGTCAGGCTACAAGGAGTCTCACATAATGTACAAAAAGGTTCCCCGCAAAGTCACCGGTACCCCCTGGCAGCGCACACCGGATATGCCGGAGCTGATCCACCGCCTGCTGATGCGCAGGGGCATCAACTCCCAACAGGAGGCTGAAGCCTTTCTGTATCCGGCAAAGGAGCTGCTGCGTTCCCCTTTTGACATGGCAAACATGCGTCAGGCGACGGACGAGATCAACGCCGCTCTCCATTCCGGAAAATGTATCTGCGTGTACGGCGACTATGATGTAGACGGCGTATGCGCCACATCCATATTGATCATGTACCTCAAAAGCCGGGGGGCAGACTGCTTCAGCTACATCCCCGACCGTCACAGCGAGGGTTACGGTCTCAACGAAGCCGCTATGCACACCGTGGCGCAGCAGGCGCAGCTGATGATCACCGTGGATTGCGGCATCAGCTGCTGTAAAGAGATAGAGGTTGCCAAGTCGCTGGGCATGAGTGTCGTCGTGACCGACCACCACAGTCTGGGCGACATGCTCCCCTCCTGCACCATCGTCAATCCGCATATCGGCGACTATGAAACCGCCCTGTGCGGCGCCGGTGTGGCATTCAAACTGGTCTGCGCCCTCGAAAACGGGCTCACGGATGCGGCAATGCAGTATATCGATCTGGCAGCACTGGCCACCATTGCGGACATCGTGCCGCTTTCCCATGAGAACCGCATCATCGCCTCGCTGGGTCTGAAAGCCATGAACGAAAAACCCCGGCTCGGCATACGGCTGCTGATCGAATGTGCGCACCTGAACGGCAAAAAGATCGGCTCCGGCACCGTGGGCTTCCAGATCGGTCCCCGCATCAACGCCAGCGGCAGACTGGGCGACGCAGGCCGGGCACTGATGCTGCTGACCTCCGACGATGAAAATGTCGCCGCCCCGATCGCCAAGGAGCTGGATACGGAAAACGCCCGCAGGCAAAAGGAGGAAAAGGAGATCTACGCCGCATGCCGGGAACAGATGCTTTCCTATGACCTGCTGAAGCACCGCATCATCGTGCTGAAGGGCGTGGGCTGGAATCCCGGCATCATCGGACTTGCTGCATCCAAGCTGGTCAACAATTACCACTTCCCGGTCATTCTGCTGGCGGACAACGGCGAAGGCCTGTGCACCGGCTCGTGCAGAAGCATTCCGGCGGTCAACATGTACGAGACCCTGTGTTCGGCTGCCGACCTGATGACCCGGTTCGGCGGACATCATCAGGCCGCAGGTCTGGCGATGGAGACCGTACATCTGGACGAATTCATCGAGCGGCTGGACAAGTACCTGTGGGAACACACGCAGCCGGACGACTACATTCCCGAAGTGGAATACGACTTCGAGCTGGCACTGGAGGAGACCGACATTGCCTCCGTCACGCTGATGGAACAGCTGCTGCAGCCCACCGGCATGGACAACCCCAACCCGGTATTCCTCACCACTGCCGAGATCGAAAGCACGAGAGCCGTGGGTTCGGACAAGAACCACCTGCAGCTGGGACTGCTGCAGGGGCACACCCGCATGAAGGGCATTGCCTTCGGACAGGGCGCACTGGCGGGCGACGTGGCGGGCACCGTGCGTGCCATGACCTATGTGCCGTCTCTCAACTGCTACAAGGACAGTATCACGCTGCAATGCGAGGTCAAGCAGTTGCTGACCCCGGCGCCGGGTTCGGTAATTGACAGCTTTATCGACAAATTTTCATGGAAAATACGAGCTTATTTAACGGACATCCTTTATAATTACAAGTTAAATACCATGCGAAATTCTCGCAAAATCGGCCCCGAGGAGGTCGCCCGGCAGCTCAAAGCCTCGCCGCAGGGCACGCTGATACTGGTCGCAACACTGGAAGGAGCGCTGAATTTCCGGCATTTTCTGGAGAAATACGAGCTGGAAAACCGGATCGATGCGCTGATCAATTCCTATCCCGACGATCTCACCGCACCGAATACGCTGTGCCTGTGTCCCGCCTTCCGCAACACGGTGGAGACGCCCGCCTACAAAAGCATCGTCCTGTGGGATGCGCCGCAGGAAGCCTTTAACCGGATTCCCGAGGGCGAACTGTTCTCCGTAGGATTTACGGACGGCATGAGCTGGACGAACCGTATGCCGGACATCGTCTTCCTTCGGGAGCTGATACTTGCCCTGCGAAAGAGCATCCGGGAAAGCACCACCGTGATCGGACGGACGACGTTTGCACAGCTGCAAAAGGAAATGAACTGCGACGATATCCGGCTTACCGCCGCTCTGGCCGTACTGAGCAGTCTGAAGCTGGTGCAGGTAGACGTGATGCAGAATACCATACGTCTGCTGGAAAGCCACAAATGCGACCCTGCCGAGGATGCACTCTTCCGAAGGCTTCTAAAAATCACGGATTATTGCAAATAAAATACGAAAGAAGGATACAGTCGTGACAGAAAACACCATGGATTATCGCGAGCAGGCAAAAGTGATATTCGACAAGCTGGACCGCCTGTATCCCAAATCCGAAGTGGATATGGTTCGGCAGGCATTTGCATTCTCGGAAAAGGCACACGAAGGCCAGAAGCGCAAGTCCGGCGAACCCTATATCATCCACCCGGTCTGTGTCGCCTCCTATCTGGCCGATCTCAGCCTTGACCCCCCGACGGTGGCGGCAGGCTTCCTTCACGACTGCGTGGAGGATGTGGAAGGCTGCACGGTTCAGAAGATCGCCGAGCAGTTCGGATCGGAAGTGGCGCAGCTGGTGGACGGCGTGACCAAGCTGTCCCGACTGGACTTCTCCTCCAAGGAGGATCAGCAGGCGGAATCGCTGAGAAAGCTGTTCATCGCCATGGGCAAGGACCTGCGTGTCGTGCCCATCAAGCTCTGTGACCGGCTGCACAACATGCGCACGCTGAAGTACCAGCCGCCGGAGCGGCAGAAAGCCATCGCAAAGGAAACGCTGGACGTGTATGCGCCGCTGGCACACCGGCTGGGCATCTATGCGGTCAAGTGGGAAATGGAAGACCTGTGCCTGCGCTATATCGACCCTGACGGCTATTACCAGATGGTCAACATGGTCGGCATCAAGCGCAAGGAACGGGAAAACATTGTCAACTGCATCATCTCCCAATTGAAGGAAAAGATGGATGCGGAAGGCATCAAATGCGAGATCACCGGCCGTCCCAAGCATTTTTACAGCATCTATAAAAAGATGAAGGATCAGGGCAAATCCTTCAATCAGATCTACGACCTGTTCGCCGTCCGCATCCTGGTCAACACCAAAGAGGACTGCTATGCGGCAATGGGTTACGTCCACTCCATGTGGAAGCCCATCCAGTCCCGCATCAAGGACTACATCGCCATGCCCAAGGGTAACATGTACCAGTCCATCCACACCACCGTGGTCGGCTCGGAAGGCGATCTGAAGGGACAGCAGTTTGAGATCCAGATACGCACATTCGACATGCACCGCACCGCCGAATACGGCATTGCCGCTCACTGGCACTACAAGGACGGTCAGGCCTCCGACAATCTGGACGAAAAGCTCCAGTGGCTGCGCAGTATTCTGGACTGGCAGTCGGAGATCAAAAGCTCCTCGGAGTTCATGGACGCCCTGCGCACCGACCTTTTCTCCGACGAGATCTACGTACTGACCCCCAGAGGCCGTGTCATCAACCTGCCCAGCAACGCCACGCCCGTAGACTTTGCCTACCGCATCCATACGGACGTAGGCCACAAGTGCATGGGCGCCAACGTCAACGGCAAGCACGTACCTCTGAACACCATACTGAACAGCGGCGACACTGTGGAGATCATCACCGGCAACAACCATGTTCCCTCGCAGGACTGGCTCAAATTCATCGTGACTTCGGAAGCCCGCAGCAAGATCAATTCGTACCTCAAGCACGAGCTGCACGATGAGAACTATGCCCGGGGCAAGGACTCCATGGAACGGGAAGCCAAACGGCTGGGCTATGACCTGCCGAGGCTTCTGAAAAATGAATATATCGAGCCCATGCTGCGGCGCTACTCGATGACCAGTCTGGACGACGTCATCGTGAGCGTGGGCTTCGGCGCACTCTCTGCCGCACAGATCCTCAACAAGCTCAACGAGGAATACAAGCAGGCCAACAAGCTGCCCGAACCCGTCATTCCCGTCGAGCCGGTCAAAACGAACAATACATCCTCCAACCATCCCACACACGCCTCGTCCGGCATCCTGATCCAGGGCGATATGGATATGCCGGTGCGGTATGCAAAGTGCTGCAACCCCGTGCCCGGTGACCGGATCATCGGCTTCATCACCAAGGGCAGAGGCGTTTCCGTACACCGCTGCGACTGCACCAACATGGACGAAATGCGCAAGGAGCCCGAGCGCTTTATCGGCGTCGAATGGCAGACCGAGAGCGGCTCGTTTGAGGCAGGCATCCGCATGATCGTCGCCGACAGAATGGGTATGCTGGCGGACATCACGACACTGCTGTTTGAAAAGAAAATATCCATCAATTCCATCAGTTCCCATCAGGACAAGACCGGGAACGCCAATTCCCATACCACCTGCATCGACCTCACGCTGAGCATCCACAACGTGGATCAGCTGGAGGACGTGATCAGTGCGCTGAAACGGCGTTCCGACATATTTGAGGTATTCAGAACCAACAGCTGACGGAGGAATATCGATGCGCTGTGTCATTCAGAAGGTAACCAACGCCCGTGTCACCGTAAACGGCGAGGTCACGGGAAGCATCAATCGGGGCTTCATGGTGCTGGTCGGCGTCGAAAACGGCGACACACAGAAGGATATGGAATACTGCGGCAGCAAGATCGCAGGGCTTCGCATATTTGAGGACATCGAGGAAAAGATGAACCTGAGCCTGGCCGACGTAGGCGGAGATGTGCTGCTGGTCAGCCAGTTCACGCTGCTGGCGGATGCCCGTCACGGCAAGCGTCCCAGCTTTTCCGACGCCGCAAGACCCGAAGCCGCCGAGCCGCTGTTTGAGGAGCTGAAAGCCTACCTTGAAAATGCGGGACTGCACGTGGAAACCGGACGTTTCCGCACGCATATGGAGGTCTCCCTCGTCAATGACGGCCCCGTCACGATACTCCTTGACAGCAGAAAGGCGTTCTGACCATGATAGTTAGACAGATCAAGTGCGGACCGCTTCAGGAAAATGCCTATCTGGTCTATGAGGAAGCCTCTGCGGATGCGCTCCTCATCGATCCCGGCGACGACATCACGGTCCTTGAAAAGGAACTCACCGCCTGCGGTAAAAAGCTGACGGACATTCTTCTGACGCACGGCCATTTCGACCATATCCTTTCGGTACAGCCGCTCCATGAAAAAACCAATGCACGGGTGCATGTTCATCCGCTGGATGCGTATATGCTGGAAAGCAGGGACGGCTGCATGTATTCCGAGGGCAGCTGTGATATGCCGTTCCGGGCAATGAAGGACTATGAGAAGCTGTCCGAAGACGACGAATTCACATTCAGCGCCGCAGGAATGGAGATCAAATGCCTGCATACGCCGGGACATTCCATGGGCAGTGTGTGCTACAGGATCGGCGATGTGCTCTTCTCCGGCGACACCATATTCGCCTACGGCTACGGAAGATACGACTTCCCCGGGGGCGATCTGCACCGGCTGATGGCTTCGCTGAAAAAGGTACTGAGCCTTGACAGCAGCCTTACGGTCTGCTCCGGTCACGGCGAGCAGGACACGATGGAGAACATACAAAAGCGCTGGAACATATAACACAATTAGCAGTTAGCAATCAGCAATTGGGCGGCTTCGCCGCATAATTTCACAGATATACAGGTGCAAAATGATCAAGCTACTTACTCCCCTCCCTCCCATGTTCAACGAACTGTGCGAGGTGATCCGTCTCTTTCTGCCCACCGCCGAGATCAGCGAGACCGAAGGCGATGAGCTGTTTTTGCATACCCACACC
>JAZLHZ010000240.1:0-1052 GCA_045617085.1 Clostridia bacterium | reverse complement strand
ACACTTGCGGAGGACAAACCCGATGCCGGATATCAAACTGTTCCCGGTCGAAGTCATCAACTACGCCATCCAGCAGAACCGCATTCCGATACTGCCCCGCCTCGTGACGGAGAGCGAGCGGCTGATCAGCGGCGTCACGCTTTCGATCACGACGAAGCCTGCGGTGATACTCCCCTTTACCGATGTCATCGATCTGCCCGAAGGCACTGCCGAGCGGACGGACATCAAGCTTCTGTGTGACCCCGAGATGCTGGGCTCACTGACTGAAAAGGTGAGCTGTATTCTGCATGCCTCGCTGACAGATGCAGAGGGCAACGAGCTTTGCGCCTGCGATACGGAGACGGCGGTGCTGGCCTTTGACCAGTGGCAGGGCATCGGCGTATATCCGGAGCTGGTCGCCTCGTTCTGCACGCCCAACAACCCCGGCATCATTACGCTGACCCAATGCGCCCAGCAGTACATGAAGCAGTGGACCGGCGACCCGAGCCTCGACGCCTACTATTCCCATGACAGTAATCGGGTGCTGACGCAGGCGGCGGCGGTATATCAGGCCTTGTGCGACCAGAAGATCACCTATTCGGTCATGCCGGCCTCCTGCGAAATGCAGGGGCAGCGCATCCGCACGGCGGACACCGTGCTCTCCCGCAAGCAGGGCAACTGCATCGAGCTATCACTGATCTATACGGCATGTCTGGAGGCCATCGGGCTGCATCCGCTGCTGATCATCACGAAGAACCATGCCTTTGCGGGCGTGTGGCTGGAGGAAAAGCAGTTTCCCGAAGCGGTCAATGACGACCCCTCCATCATCACCAAGCGCATGGCGGACGGCATCAGCGAACTGACCGTCGTAGAATGCACCACCTGTGTGGACGGCAGGTTGTCGCCCTTTGACGCTGCGGTGCAGATCGCCCGGAGCAATATGGCAAACACCGACGATATCGTCGCCATTATCGATATCAAGCGAGCCCGGCTCAGCGGCATTTCTCCCCTGCCCGAGCGCACCGAGACCGAGAACGGCTATAAGATCATCCTGCCGGAACAGACCCCCGAAG
>JAZLHZ010000239.1:0-1305 GCA_045617085.1 Clostridia bacterium | reverse complement strand
TTCCATTATCTTTCCGATGCCAACATTCCCTATTCCCGTCTGCATGACGTGGCGGGCTGCTTCGGCGGCAACATGTACGTGGACATCCCCAACATCTTCCGTGATTTCGATGCCGATGTGGATGACCCCGCTTCCTACGATTTCGTGTTCACCGTCCTGCTGCTGAAGGCACTGCACGAGCACCACTGCGAGCCCGTGTACCGTCTGGGCATCACCATCGAGAACTTCCACAACATCAAGCCCTACCGCTGCTTCCCGCCGAAGGACTTCATGAAGTGGGCCCGCATCTGCGAGCACGTCATCCGCCACTACAACGAAGGCTGGGCGGACGGCTTCCACTTCAACATTCAGTACTGGGAGATCTGGAACGAGCCCGACGGACACTACCTCATTGAGGAAAATGGAATGTGGAAGGGCACGCCCGAGCAGTATTATGACCTGTACCGCATCACCAGCAAGCACCTGAGAGAGTGCTTCGGCCACTCCATCAAGATCGGCGGCTACGGCTCCTGCGGCTTCTATCATGTGCTGGACAAGCAGCTGATCAGCGGCGAGGCCTTCGGCAGCAGCAAGCCCCTGAACGGCTGGCAGAAGCGCATCATGGGCTTTATCGATTTCTTTGACGGCTTCATCAAGATGGTCGCCGAGGAAAAGCTGCCCTTCGACTTCTTCTCCCACCACAGCTATGGCTCCGTCAAGGACACCCTCAAGATGCAGGAGTATTGCGAAAAGCGCCTCGAAGAGGCAGGCCTGGGCGATGTGGAGATCCAGCTGAACGAGTGGAACCCCAATCCCCGCATGGCCGAAAGAGGCACGGCGCTGGCTTGCGCCAATGCCACCGCCATGATGTGCGCCATGCAGAACCGCAGGATGGATGTTATGTGCTACTATGACGGACGCATCGGCACCTCTGTCTACGGCGGCCTGTTCCATCCCATGACCTATCAGCCCCTGTGCGCCTATTACGGCTTCAAGGCCTACGGCAAGCTGTATGCCCTCGGTACGCAGATCGAGTCCGTCTGTGACAATGAAGATGTGTACGCTGTCGCCGCCAAGGGCGATGCGGGCAAGGGCATCGTCATCGCCAACATCGGCGAGAATACCGACGTCACCGTCAACCTCGGCAAAACCGGCAAGCTGTTCGTCATCGACGACGACAACTTCTTCACCGAGAAGGGCGAGACCGACGGATGCTTCAGCATGAAGAAGAATCAGGTCGTATATATCGAGTTCTGATAAACAGTCCATAAACATAAAGTCCGGCTTGGAATCGGGAGTGATCTTGATTCCGAGCCGGGTTTTGTT
>JAZLHZ010000238.1:0-42232 GCA_045617085.1 Clostridia bacterium | reverse complement strand
GCATTAGTCCGCTTTGCCGAACTAAAAGAGAAAAGGATAGACGGCCTGATTGCTCATGCCATCTATCCTATTTCCACCGGTAAACTGGAAGGCTTTAACAACAAAATCAAAGTCGCCAAGCGTGTGGGGTACGGTTTCAGGGACGACTGCTACTTCTTTCTGCTTGTCCGCTTCTTAGCTTCCCCCAACTTTCCGTGAAGAACCAAACTTTTTGTTATTTCAAGTGTCTACTCTATGGGGATTATATCATACAGTCAAGCCGATGGCTTTTTTTATTATTTGATTCTATTTAGAGTATAACTGCCGGAATACATTCCATCATATACATCTGTCAGCAGAAGCGTATCATCATTGATTGCATAATCCAGACAGGTATCATAAGGCATGTTGCCGTATCCCATTCGCTGTGCAGATACTGTCAATTGACTTTCGTCATTGATCGCATATTTTCCGAAATATACTTCGATCGGTTGATTTTCCTTTTTCATCAGGTAAGTGAAACGCTTATCCTCTGTGAAATCAAAATAGACTTCGGTATTATCTATCGTTTTGACCCATTCCCCGGTTAATTCCGTGTCGGTATATACCCAATTGGAGAAATCAGGATAGGATGATTCCGGGTGGATCAATTCATCATCCTCGATATAGAGGTATTTGGTAATTTGGCTGTCCTCCTTGATGATGGTGAGACAACGCCCCTCGGAAAAAGAGACTACGGCATGTTCATCTTCCCATTAATCTCCAGCCATGCTGAACCCGGAAAAGGTCTTAAGGATGGCTTCAAATGTCTGTACTTTTTTCTCGGGGGCAAATGCCGGATGCGGCAGCAGCTCTGCGGCATTATAGCAATAAAAGCTTCCGTCTTCAAATATGTTCTGTTCTATCAGCAAATGCCCGTTGATGTAATATAACCGACATGCAGTGACAGTGCCTGTTTCGTCCGGCTCGGAGATATAGGTGCCTTCCGCAAGACAGTGAGGGACAAGCATTATTAGAAGAAGGCATGCGAGGAATTGTTTGATGGTTGTATTCACGGGTTCTCCGTTCTACTGCATCGGTGCAGTTGTCATGTCGAGCAGGGCTGAATGCATCAATTCCACCGGATCTGTTTCAAGACTGAGCCACTCGGGTATCAGAACTTGCGGAAGAATCACGGGCATCCGGTCATGAATATGGGAAACGGATGGAGATGCACAGCGTGTCAGTATTGTGAATACCGGCAGTCCGTTTTCAAAACGGTACAGTCCTGCCATATACATCAGATTGATTTCATTAGGACGGATACGATAGGCAGTATGGGAGCTTGTTTGCCGCTCCCATTCGATATAACCTCCGGCAGGAATAATACAGCGGCGATTTGTCATACTATCCCGAAACATGGGCTTTTCCGATGCAGTCTCGCTTCGGGCATTGATGACGGGTTTTCCGTCAAAGGATGTATAGCCCCATTTCATGGAAAATACGGAGGGCTTGAGCTTCCTGTTGTTGGCGATGATCGGTACGGTATCTGTCGGATATACAGTACCTTCTGTTTTGACGTTGTCGGTACGGTTGAGTTGTTCCAATATCTCGTCATAGCTGTCGTTGTCGGAATCTAAGAAGAATCGGCCGCACATGGGTATCACCTCATTTATATTATACTGTTATTTCCGAGGTTTGTCAACGCCGGTATTGCAAAGTCGTTCCTTATGTGCTATAATCATCGGTATCGGGAGGTGAGAGTTACGGAACTGTATATCAGGAGATTTGACGAGCTGACAGCCGGTGAATTGTATGACATTTTACAGCTTCGCCAGCAGGTGTTTATTATCGACCAGCAATGTATCTATGATGACATGGATGGCTGTGATAAAGAAGCGCTGCACGTATATTTGGAGGATACGGAGGGTATTGCGGCTTATCTGCGTATTATGGATCGGAACGTAAAGAGCGAGTATGTCACCATCGGCCGGGTCGTGACTGCGAAGCGTGCAAGAAGACAGGGATTGGCTTCCCGATTGCTGGATGCAGCGGTGCAGGCAGCTGTTGACCGATTCCGGGCAGATAAAGTATATATCGAGGCGCAGACCTATGCAAGAACTCTTTATGAAAAGCAGGGCTTTGTACAGATTTCGGAGGAGTTTCTTGAAGATGGTATCCCGCATATTAAAATGCTTTTGACGATAAAATAAACAAGCGGCTTTTATACCGCTTGTATTTGTTTACGCAAAATAGCTGTTTTTCGGTTCTCTCACGATACGGAGCGTTTCGCCGGATGCACTCTGAAGCTGTTCGGCAGTGAGGTCATAGCAGGATTCGGGAGCAAACGTATCTCTTTCTTTTCCGATGACAACGGTGGTTCCCTTTGCCGAAATGTGATCGATCTGTACGTTGTAGAGAGTGCAGACGTCATCGCAGGAAATCAGGATACCGGCTGCAGCGTTGGGCATTGTACTGTCTTGAATAATAAGCTCATGGGAAAAAGGTTCCTTGGCAATGAGCTCGCATCCGGAGATCACAGCGGGGTCAACGATGATTCCGGTTTTATCTGTCAAAGCGGTGATGCCCTGTGCAATGATGTTGTTGCAGCTCCTGCCGAAAACAACGGAATACGCCGTGAGTCGTTCCAGACGGGCTTCCCAGACATATTCCAGCTGAAGCTTGCCGGTGAGCGTGAGGTTTGATAGGTAAAGATGCCACGCATTACAGAGTAGGATGTCTCCCTTCAGGTTGCTGTCGATGCCGGTGAGGCGGACATAGGCATCCTGAAAGGAATAGGAGTTGAGTTCATCCCGGTTTGCCTGCGCATAGTTGGTCAGCAGCGGCGCATCGGCAGTCATCTCGACAGTCGCATGGTCAAATACCAGCTCGGTATCCTCACGGATCACCAGCGTTTTATCGATTAAATAACTGCCGTTCAGTACGACGCGTCCGATATGCAGAGCCGATGATTCGTCTAATGCCTGCTGGATCCTTTCGGCATCGTTTCCTTGATAATCACATGGAACTGTATAGCCCCGAAGCTTTTTCTCATTCATCATCTTTCACCTCGCCGTCAATGGTCAGTACGGTCTTCTTGCCGAGGAGCGCAAATCGTCCTGCCTCATTACAGGAGAAATCTTCTGCATCGATCTTGATGTCGCCGAAGCATTTGAATGCGGTGCCGACCCGGTCGATGTGTACATCCTTCAGCTTGAGATCACCGGCGAGCGTATCAAGGTCAAATACCGTGCCGATATATTTGTCCTTTGTCAATGCTTTGCTGAGCCGTATTTCCTGCTGAATGGGGCTGTACAGGAAATGTTCGATGGTGACATTGTGCAGTTTTCCGGCCTCGGCGGTCTCTGTCCAAGTACCGAAGCCCACCAGACCATCGCCGAAAACCTTCACATTGGAGAACAGCGTGTCCTGCACTGTGTGATTCAATGTCACGGCGATAGCGCTGCGGGATGTGATGTTACGCATTACGATGTTGCTGGTCTCGCCTTCATATGCCTGACGGATTTTGAAATACAGAGGAGAACCGATGCATACCACGCCGCCGTTGCGCCGCTTCCATGTGGCATAATCCGATGCCTCCATCAGTGTATCGACATCGATATTGTAGATCTTTCTGCCGTCATGGTTCAAAAGACGGAGCATATAGCAGGTGTAGGAGTCAGATTTGACGTTGCGGATCTTCACATCGTGGATATCGGGAGATTTGCCTTCCACAAACCATTCATTCTCATGAAGACTGCTCAGAGCCGTCAGAGCTACGGTGTCGTCGCCGGTCCTTCCGGTGATGTTCTCTATTTCAAAATGGTGGCAGCCCTGCCGCAGATTGATGCCGTCCAGATTGCAGACATGCGGCACGGCATAGAAATCGAGGTTCTTCAGCTTCACATGGTCGCAGAACATGTGGGTCATTGACCAGTACCGCTGATTCTGGATGCGGATGTTTTCCACATGCAGATTGCTTACATTGAGCCAATACAGAAGCGTATTGCGCCATACCGTGGGTAAACCGTATTTGCGGTTGGTCTTTTCCAGCAGGCGGTTATGCTTGCCGCCGTCAAGGATGACGTTGCCTTTGCCGATTACGGTGATGTTCCTTTGTTCGCCTTCTGCTTTGGTGATGGTTTCCTTATCCCAGGAGCGGGAGTTGGTGATCATGTTGTCATACACACCGGTCTCCATTACCATGAAGCAATTGTCCAAAATCAAGGTAAAATCGTCCGGCACCTTGATAGAGACACTGATTCGCCACTCATCCCTGTCACAGCGGGCATTATAGCGGGGGATCGTGATGGTACGGCTGCCGTTTTCTACTGCCAAGGATATAGCAACCTGAATGGTATCACTGTCACTGCTGCGGAAGCATTCGGAAAGATTCGGGGTGATCATAGTACCCGGCATAACGGTTTTTCCTCCGTATGATGTTATTTCAGATAATCGGGTTTCTTGACGATGTCTGTAATGGTATGCTCTGTCAAGGCGGACAGTGCTTCCAGCTTTTTATTGAGCATCAGCTGCATGCAGTAGGGCAGATGGGAACCGTGTCCCCGGTGTACCTGTACGCATTTGAAACAGTTGCCGTGGATGGAACAATCAGCTTTGCAGGGACAGTAGTCTTCGCCGTTTTGCAGGGACTCTTTCACTTTTTCGAGGAACTGTTCCTGAAGACGCATACCTTCTTCACCGTTCCCGGCATTAAAAGCCTCCATGGCTTTGCATTCCAGTTCATTGAAATCGATTTTCATACTGCAGGAAACCACCTTTCTGAATAATCAGACAAACAGTTCGGGATGCTCCATGACCATTGCAGCAAATAATGTGGCGGTCCAGCCGTAATCACGGATCACCTGATAGCGTCCTCCATAGAGGTATGGCGTGACGGCATGTCCCTTGCGGTTGAGCGTATGGGGAGAGACTCTTCCCATGGGGTCATAGAATTCATAAAATACGCCGTCTGAGATATACCAGCGTGCGATTTCGTTGACTGTATCCCGGATCAGTTCTTCTGCGGTATCGTTCTGCCCGTACAGATACAATCCTTCTGCAAGGAAGTATATGTAATTGATCCAGACAGGACCACACCACATGTCTGTACCGAAGGTTTTGTCGTCCCGACTGATGCCGCTGCGGGCAAAGGGGGTATTGAACTGCTTTTCGTCATTCAGTGCGGAAAGCAGGCGTCCGACACGATTTTCCGGACAGATTTCTGCCCAAAGCGGCAGGAAGGAGGCGTCAGACTTGACCTTATGCAGCGACTGTGTTTTCAGCTCCCAATCGTAGTAATAGCCGTCTTTTTCATCCCAGAGCCGATCATTGATAAGACAGGCGATATTATCGGCAAGGGCTTTCCATTTACCGGCATCATCGGTTTTTCCGAGGAGCTGTGCCAGATAATGCATCGCATTTGCTTCCTTTACCATGAAACAGGAGAAGTCGATACATTCCATTTCTTCTACATTGTCAAAACGGGAGCAGTTGTCCATACCACTTTCATCGCAGCGGCAGACAACAGAGGTTTTCTGGATATGCCAGAAGAACAGACCGGATTTTGTGCGGCGATGCTGTATATCCCATTGGAGATAGGCAGCGAGACGGTCATAGCATTGCTTGGCGAAATCAATGTCTCCGGTGCGGCGTACGATCTTTTCGACGGACCAAGCGATGACCGGCGGCTGTGTGATGTCGCTGTGTTCGGTGGGAGAAGCACGGTGGGCAATAAAACCGTTGGTATCCTGCGCATCCAGTATGGAGAGAATGCTTTCTTTTGCCAGTTCTTCAGAGATAAAACGGTTGCCCATGGAATGGAAACAGGAATCCCACAGCCAGAGGAATCTGTGCGGAAAACGGTTCGGGGTCGTCCAGTGCTGCTTGAAGATGCCTTCCGCAGAATAGACCTGAGATTTCATAATGGAGACAGACTTGGCAAATGCTTCATCGATGACGGGATTGAGCGCAGGTGCCTGCTTTTCGGAAAAGAACTCCAGTCTCTTCTTCAAAATGGCTTCGCACTCGTCAGCAGAATAATCGGTTTTTCCTTCAGATGAAAGACAGAAATACTCGCCGTTTTTCGTGAGAACAATGCCATCATTGATGTCGGTGGTGAACACGAGACGCAGACGATCATCAGGGCATTTACCGAGCACGGTGCCGTTGGAGGCAAAAACGAAGAAGAATCGTTTTTCGGATGTTTCAGTTACCAGTCTGCCGGTGATGACATCCGGGGCTACGGCATCCCATTCAATAGAGATTACTCCCTTCGTGTCGATATAAAGCTCAAAGGGTTCCTTTGTGCAGAAGTGGATACCGGGATGATCACCCAACAGGGAACCGACCAATTGTGTATCAAAGTCAGTTTTGCCTTCCAAGCCGGAAAAGGCGAACAGTGCGCCCTGACCGTATATTGCAGGTACTTTCATAAATAGACCTCCTTAAAGCCGGATCGTCTGTATCGGTTCATTGTTCATATCAAGCAGATACTTTTTCAGTATGCCGTTTTTGTATGTGAAGAAGGGAACGGTTCCGCAGCCCTGAACAACTGCTTCATTTTCGGATACACGGAGTACTTCGCCATCCTCGGTCATTGGCCATGCGGCTGTAGTGCCGTTGATGACGATCTTGATCATCACGCCGAAGGGCAGAGACATCGGGTTCCGTTTGCCGTTGATCCTGAGAACAAACTTGCGCTCTTCGGCAGACTGATTGTACCAGTCCACGGGAGTTACATAAATATGTCGACTGCCGTCTCTTTGGTCATATACGGCGAACTGTACATCATTACCGCATTCGACAAAGGCATTTTCTTCTGCGGCAAGTCTTTCGGCGATCTCTGACAAAGTATTGGTATACAGTTCTTTTATTGCGGGATGTGCGGGATAGGCATTGGCGTTCAGCAGGATCAGCTTGCCCATGCCGAACTGTTTTTCGATCAGCAGCGGTGTTCCGTCATCACAGCGTTCCAGTACTGTGCAGTCCGAGAGGTTTGTACAGACCTGAACGGGACTTCCGTGATAGCTGTTCAGACGGTATTCACATTCATCATTGCAGAGTGTGATCGGATGCCGAATGGGTTTGAGGTCATAGCTGTGGATGTCACTTCGTGCGGTAGCCGTGGCAAAGTGTGCCCTTGTCATAAGTACTGTGCCGCCCTGTTCCATATAGGAAACCAGCTTGTCCATGTCCTCCGGTGTGGCCTTATTATACCCGGCAAATATCAGCACTTTGTATTTATTGAGCTGTTTGTTGTCTGCTTCCATCGGTATTGCATCGATATTGCCGTAAGGGTTGCCGGAATGATAGCCGATAGGTTTATACGGATCGGCACCGTGGACATAGAGGGCGTAGCCCGGAACGCTCATCGGATAGGGAACCTTCCATAATTCCCAGCTCTTTTCCGCATCGGAAGCAGTTTCGCCGGCCAGTCCCCAGGGATTGTGCATGCCGAAATCGTGCCAGCCGTCCAGCCTCCCGTGTACAAAGGCTGCTGCAGAATAGAACCAGCCGGTTCGGGAGTGAGAGGAAACATAGCGGTAGAAATCTGTCTGCTGCTTCAAATGACTGAGACAGGCATGAGAGAAGCGGTTGAAATGAGCATAGTATTCCTCCATGTGCCACAGACCTTCCTCGGTGTTGATCTCCGTAGCGCCCTGCATATAGGAGATGTACAGCGCAAGACGGTAACGCCTGAAATGATCCTCGGCATCATGCGGTGTGGACGACCATTGAACGGCATGATGTACGCCTATGTCGTCGGAGCCATAGCATTCGGCAGCGCCCCGTTCAAACGCCATCAGCAGTTCAGTGGAGGAATACATGGTTTCGGCGCCTGCCCAGCGGTAACCGGCTTCATAGAAATTACGGAACATAACGGAAGGGCCGGTATGTCTCGGCGTGTGCTTGCGCAAACTGACCAGTTGGCGGATGGCTTCATCATGGGCGGCTTGCTGATCAGCTTCAGCAGGCGTCATGCGTAAGTCATACGCATGCTCTCCGGAAAACATGATTTCCTCCGCCGGGAGTTCGGCAGGGACATTTTCGGGATGTTCTCTGGATATGCGCATGTCCATATCGGCATACTGTTCCTCAGTCAGTGTCGGGCAGCTTCTGAAGCCCCAATAGAACAGTTGACCGTCACGTTCATGATCCTGCCTGCCGAGATATCCTTCGCCCGCCAGAAGATCATCATCGGGATTGGCATCCAGTCCCGGCAGCTCTCTTCCGTCAGCCATCAGCGCATACTTGATGCCAAGCTCGTTGAGGACCCGTGTCAGCAGCTTCCATGCCTCTTTGTTCAGTGTCCGGCTTCCGCACCAGCGGTATACCGGGCGCAGGGTAACGAGGCTGCCGATCCCCTCAGAAATATACCAGGAAAGGAATTCGGCAAAGTCTTCGCTATTCTGATTGACATAGATCAGATCACCGGTGCCGGTAATGACACGATCCTGCTCTTTCAGAACGATGCGGGGGAGTACGGCGGTTTCGGTATGTGTACCTGATGTGAGTGAGAACGAAACATTGTTTCCAGCCTTTAGACAGGAAAGCCTCAGACCGTGAAGTCCCTTTTTTGAAAAATGAATGACGGAATCGCCGGTAAGTGCTTTGCTTTCACAGGAGAAGGTAACGGTGACGTCGTCTCTGTTCGTTTTTACAAGGATGCCTGCATAGTGTCCGACACTTGCGGCGGGAGGAACGGCGAGAATGCTGAATTCATTTGCCGGTACTTTGATGATGCCGAGTTCACGGAAAATATAGGGAAGCGGATCATGATAATCACTTGTCAATGTGAAGATCAGCTCGTTATCTTTTTCCTTCAGCAGTTCTACCGGCAGTGCAAGCTCCCATTCCGAAGCACGATGACAGCGTTCAAACACATCTCCGTTAAACACTTCGGTGCCGTTGAGCAGCACACGGAAGGAAGGCCATTCCTTTCTGGAGATATTCTGTGCCGTCCAGTCAAAATGCTCTTTGTCACCAACAGACTGCGTGAAGTCGGGTAACAGGTTTTCGCCGTCTGCCGAAAGAAAAGGCGCCTCAACATAGACATTTCCGCTGTAATTGCAGGCCTCGATCCAGAAGCCCACGTTGGCGGTGGTGTCCTTCGGAAGGCAAACGTTTTTTGAGATCAGTGTCCAGTCCGTTGTGCCGCATGGAATGTCGATGATATGTTTTTCGTCAGGTTCATATCCGGCAAAACGGCGGCTGACATTATCCCGGATATGGCGTACTTCAAGCACGATCCGGAAGTAGCCGCCATCTGCAATAGAAAGATCGTCGGTTTTTACCCGTATGCCGAATTGCCATTGTTCGGGGATCGGGTTCATACCGAGATAGGAGAGTACCGGCGGCCAAACAGCTTTTTTGTATATCCGTTTGATATACTCCTCCGGCTTTTTCGAACTTAAATCGAGGCAGTATTGAGACTGACAAGCGTGCTCGGTATCGAGAGCATCCGAAATCGAGCGATAGTGATAGGGCATGTCCGGTTCATTTTTCCACAGGTAATGCAGCGATGTTTCGCCGCAGATAAACAGCCTGTATGCCGAATCGGAAGCAGAAAGGTCTTTGTTGAAACGGAAGGAACAGCTTTTGCCGGGGCGGACGGTTATTCCCTCCGGCCAGCCGTCATATATGCGGGTATAGTGTTCAATGCCCATATGTAACTCCTCCGAATGATAATTGTTACGGCCAGTATAACACATTTTTATGAAAATTTCAAGCCTGACTATTGACATCGGAATCGAAAAATGCTACAATCTAACCAAACAGTTAGTTTGTTGCACATAACACTTAGTAAAGGAGATCATCAATATGGCATGGAATGAAAAGGAATTGGACGAGGTACTGTCAAGACCTTCCGAAGCTCTCATTGAGGATATGAAGCAGCTCAAGGGCGACATCATGATCCTGGGTGCAGGCGGCAAGGTCGGCCCCACGCTTTCCGTAATGGCTAAGCGTGCAGCCGAGAAAAGCGGTATTTCACGCAGGGTCATCGCTGTTTCACGATTCTCCGATCCGTTTGTAGTTGAGCTTCTGAAGAATGAGCATGTGGAGACTATCTCCGCAGATCTCACCGACCCCGATCAGATCGCAAAGCTGCCCAAAGTGGAGAACATCATCTTCATGCTGGGCCGTAAGTTCGGCACCTCCAACAGCGCATGCGAGACCTGGGAGATCAATACAGCCGTGCCTACCTATATCACCCGCCATTTCGGCGCCGCAAATTACGTGGTATTCTCCACCGGCAATGTATATCCCTTCTCCTCGCTGCAGACCGGAGCTTGTGATGAGAGCGTAGCTCCCAATCCTGTCGGCGAATACGGCATGAGCTCGCTGGGCAGAGAGCGCATTTTTGAATATGCGGCAAGGCATCTCGGTGCAAAGGTGTTCATCTATCGCCTGAACTATGCCATTGATCTGCGTTACGGCGTGATCTACGATATTGCAAAACGTATCATGAACGGTGAGCCTGTATCGCTGGGCAACGGCGCTTTCAACTGCATTTGGCAGGGCTATGCCAACGAGGTCGCCATTCGGGCGCTGCTGCATACCAGCAGTGATGTGGAGATCGTGAACGTCACTGGTCCCGAAACAGTATATGTCCGGGATACTGCAAAGAAGCTGGGCGTTCTGCTGAATAAGGAAGTATCCTTCAGCGGAACCGAGGGCGAAATGGCGCTGCTCAGCAATTCCCAGAAGTGTATGCGCATGTTTGGCTATCCCAAAGTCGGCATTGCTGAGATGATCGCCCTGCAGGCAGAATGGATCAACAACGGCGGCCGTCAGCTGGATAAGCCCACGCATTTTGAAGAGCAGAAGGGCAAGTTCTGACAAACAGCGAGAGGAGCATACCGATCATGAGAAAAGAAGCTTTGGCGCTGATCAAGGAAGGCGCATTTATCCCTGCCATGCCGTTGGTGCTGGACGAGAACCGACAGTTTGACGAAGCCGGTCAGCGCAGGCTGATCCGTTACTATCTGGAAGCCGGTGTCGATGGCATTGCCGCTGCCGTACATACTACCCAGTTTGCGATCCGTGATCCGAAGATCAATCTGTTTGAAAAAGTCCTGACTGTTGCTAAGACAGAAATTGAGAAGTACCGCACGAAGAGCGGCAGGGAAGTACTGGCTATTGCCGGTGTCTGCGGCCCTGTTGAGCAGGCAGTAAAGGAAGCACAGCTGGTCAAGAAGCTGGGCTTTGATGCGGCGCTGCTGAGTCCCGGCGGCCTCAATGACAGGACCGAGGACTATCTTGTGGAGCGCACGCAGAAGGTGGCGGACATTATCGATGTCATGGGCTTTTATCTGCAGCCGGCCGTCGGCGGCAGAATATTCAGCTATGATTACTGGGCAAAGGTCTGCGCTATCGAGGGCGTAAAGGCCATCAAGTGTGCAGGCTTCAGCCGTTATCTTACCATCGATGTGGCAAGGTCGATTGCTTTCGGCGGCAACCGGGTTGCCCTGTATACCGGAAATGACGACAGTATCTTCACGGATCTGATGACCGAATTCCGCTTTGCGGACAAGAATGGCGAAAAGAGCGTGAAGGTTGTTGGCGGTCTGCTGGGTCACTGGGCGGTCTGGACCAATACCGCCGTAAAGCTGTTCCGGGAACTCAAGAAGCTGGACGGCGAAAAGGCGCTGGACAGAAAATGGATGACCATTGCTGCTCAGGTGACGGATGCCAATTCAGCCTTTTTCGATACTACCAATGCTTTTAAAGGCTGCATTGCCGGTGTGCATGAGGTGCTTCGCCGTCAGGGGTTGATGAAGGGAATCTGGTGCATTGATGAGAACGAGACCCTTTCCGCAGGTCAGAGCGAAGAAATCTCCAGAGTATACGCCATGTATCCCGAACTCAATGACGATGCTTTTGTGAAGGAATTCCTCGCAAAGGATAAGGAATAAGGGAAAGGAATACGAAAATGTACGAAAAAGAATTACTGTCGCTTTCGGAAGGCATGCGGGATTATACCTGTACCAATTACCGCAATCTTCATCGCATTCCCGAAACGGCACATCATGAAGTAAAGACAAATGCTTATATTCGTGAGAGGCTGGACGAACTGGGCATTGCCTATTGGACGCCCGCCGAAAACATCACTGTTGCTCATATCGAGAACGGAGAGGGCCTTACCATCGGTCTGCGCTGTGATACCGATGCCCTGCCTGTAAAGGAAGAAACCGGACTGGAATTCTCTTCTCAGCATGAAGGCGTGATGCATGCCTGCGGCCACGATGCGCACACTGCTATTGCCATAACCGCTGCAAGATTGCTTAACGAGAATAGGAGCATGTGGAGGGGCACTGTGAAGGTGATCTTCCAGCCTGCCGAGGAAGGCGAGCCCGGTGCGGATGAGGTCATATCAACAGGCCTTGTGGATGATGTGAATCTGTTCTTCGGTAACCATGTATGGAGTCCTCACAAGACCGGCGAGCTGCACGTTTCCCCGGTGGTAGTCAGCGCCGCAGTGGATATGTTCACTCTGACGATCAACGGAAAGGGCGGCCACGGCGCAACACCCGAGAAGTGCAATGATACCGTAGTGGCAGCCTCCGCCATTGTGATGGCGCTTCAGACCGTCGTTTCCAGAAAAACTTCTCCGATGGAACCCATCGTTTTGACTATCGGCAGTTTTAATGCAGGAAACGTCGGCAACATTATTGCTCAGCAAGCCGTCTTGAAAGGTACGCTGCGCACGCTCAGCAATGAGATGCACGAAGAAATGCTTTCTGCCGTGGAAAACATGGCAAAGACTGTTGCCGATGCTTACGGCTGTACGGCTCAGCTCGATAACCGCTTCATCAGCGGCGCACTGAAAAACGACGAACAGCTCAGCGAGATCGCCAGAAAGTGTGCAGTGGAATTGGTGGGCGAGGACAAGGTGTTCCCCGAATACACCATGATGTTAGGTGATGACTTTGCCAATTACAGCCGCATCGCCCCGATCTGCTATGTGCAGGTGGGTATTGCAGATGAGAAGAAGCAAACGAATTATGCCCATCACAACTGCCGCTTCAAGATGGATGAGGATATGCTTCCCGTGGCATCGGCGTGGATGGCGTCATGTGCCGTGCGGGCAGCTGAGGAGTGGCACAAGTGAATCGACGTATTGACGAGAACATTCGCAAACACGACTCGGAAAAATCCAGAAGCAGCATCCTCGCTGCAGCCACACGCATGTTTGCCGAAAAGGGTCTCTACGGTGCCCGAATCGATGAGATCGCATCAGCCTCGGGTCTCAACAAAAACATGATCTATGTTTACTTCGGCAGCAAGGAAGAACTGTATATGGCGGTTCTGGCTGAGCTGTACGGTAAGATGGAGCGGCTTGAGGAGGAGATTCTCAAAAAGGATCTGTCAGGCAGGGTACTGATCGAAGAGATCATCGACAGCTATTTCTGTTTTCTTGACGGGAATCCGGACTTTGTCCATGTCCTGATAAACGAGAACCTGATGAAGGGGCAGTATTTGGCGCAACTGCCCAGAGAATCCGTTCGGCGCAGTTCGTTCCGGCAGCTTGCCAACTGTATCGAGAGGGATATCAAAGCCGGGTTATTTATCCGCAATGCGGATGCCAGACAGGTGCTGCTGACGATGAATGCCATTTGTTTCAGCAATTTCTCGAATAAATATACTCTGCCTCAGCTGATGGGTGATTCCCCGGCGGATGATTTTCCCGCTTTTGCGGAACAGCGCAAGCGTCAGGCAAAGGATGTCATTATGGCTTATCTTATGTCGGATAACAACAAGAATGAAAAGGAGGTATCCCATGACGAAAGGAAAGAGAATAGCGAGGGCGATATACAGGAATAAAGCATATTATCTGATGCTGCTGCCTGCGTTGGTCTATGTGGCTATATTCGCCTATGCGCCCATGTACGGCTTGCAGATCGCCTTCAAGGATTTCAAAGGGTCACTGGGAATTGCCGGCAGCAAATGGGTCGGTTTCAAGCACTTTGAGAGCTTTTTCAACGGATATTACTTCTGGCGGCTGATGCGGAATACGTTCCTGATCTCCATTTATTCGTTACTATTCGGGTTCCCCGTTCCGATCATTCTGGCATTGATGCTCAATGAGATCAAGGGCGGTGCAAAGAATGTGGTACAGACGGTGCTGTATGCGCCCCATTTCATTTCCACAGTCGTGCTGATCGGTATCATGAAGACGTTCTTCTCACCGTCTATCGGCGTGGTGAATAACATGATCGCGAAGTTTGGCGGAGAGAGGATCTATTTTGAATCGCTGTTGGGCTTTTTCCGCAGTGCCTACGTGGGCTCAGGCATTTGGCAGAACATGGGCTGGGATGCTGTCATCTATCTGGCAGCGCTGTCTGCCGTTGATGTCCAACTCCATGAAGCGGCGATCATTGACGGTGCATCCAGATTGCAGAGGGTGTGGTATATCAATGTGCCTACCATACTGCCTACCGTGATGATTATGCTGATTATGTCCGTCGGAAATCTGGCTTCCGTTGGTTACGAAAAGGTATACCTTATGCAGAACGATCTGAACCTGGAGGTCAGCGAAGTCATATCGACCTATGTTTATAAGAGGGGACTCCTGAAGGCCCAGTACAGCTTCTCCACAGCGGTCGGTATCTTCAATAACCTGATCAATGTGGCACTGCTGCTGATCGCCAACTTTATTTCCGGCAAGCTGTCGGGAACCAGCTTGTTCTGAGGAGGTGCAAAGAACCATGTCAGCAATCAAAGATACCAGAGGCGACAAGGTATTTACCGCTGTTGTCTATACGCTGGTGGCACTGGTCTTTCTCATCGTTTTGTATCCTCTGATATACGTGCTGTCCAGCTCTATCAGTAATCCTTCTGCTGTAGCTTCCGGAGAGGTGTGGCTGCTGCCCAAGGGTATTTCTTTTGCAGGCTACCGCAGGGTGTTTCAGGACAGAGATATTATCACCGGTTATCTGAATTCTATTTATTATACTGTTCTCGGCACCATGCTGGATCTGGTGGTGACAGTGCCTGCAGGCTATGCACTATCCCATAAAGATCTGCCCGGCAGAAAGATATTCACTGCCATTTTCATGTTCATCATGTATTTTTCCGGCGGCCTGATTCCCTGTTTCCTGCTGGTCAAATCAATTGGCCTGTATAATACCAGAGCGATTTTGATTATACTGGGAGCATTCAGCACCTATAACTGCATTATCTGTCAGACATTCTTCGGCTCTATGCCTCCCGAGATGGAGGAAGCCGCAGCAATCGATGGCTGTTCTCCTTCCCGTTGCTTTATCCAGATCGTGCTGCCGTTGTCCAAGGCATTGCTGGGCGTCATGGTGCTGTACTTTGCGGTCAGCCACTGGAACAGCTACTTTCAGGCTATGATCTATGAGACCGGCACAGAGAGGATGCCGCTGCAGGTCATCTTGAGAAGAATCCTGGTGCTGGAGGAGACCACCTCCGCCATGAATGAAATGGGTGCAGACGAATTCCTCGCTGATCAGTATAATGTACAGCAGCTGATAAAGTATTCCGTTATCGTGGTCTCATCTTTACCGGTACTTATACTGTATCCGTTCCTTCAGAAGTATTTCGACAAGGGTGTAATGATCGGCTCTGTCAAGGGTTGATAAACCGTTTTTTCTGCATCAGCGGCCGATGATGCGAAAAATATATCAATTGTTTGTTGAGGAGGAAATCTTCGATGAAGAAAATTGTATCTCTGATGCTCGCACTGTGCCTGCTGCTTTGCGCATTTGCTGCAGTAGCCGAGGGCGAGTATCCCATTGTATCCGAACCCATCACTGTAACCGCACTGGTTACCGATGCAAGCACTGAGCTCAGAAGCGATTATACCAGACTGCTCTGGGACACTCTGGCCGATATCACCGGTATCACTGTTGAATTCACCAACATCGACAGCGAGACTCTTCCCGTATGGCTGGCTGCAGGCGATTGGACAGATTTCATTCACAGGACTCTGGACAACACCTACATCATGGACTACGGCGTGACCGGCGGCATGTTCTATGATTGGAACGAGCTGCTTGAATACATGCCCAATCTTCAGAAGCTGTATGAGGATGACCCCACCTGCCGCAGAGTAGTAACCGAGAGCAACGGTGCTGTATATCAGCTGCCCCGTTATTCCGACGGTTCCACTGCTACCACTGCCCGCTTCCATTATCGCCGTGACATCCTGAACAACCTTGGCCTCGAAGAGCCCAAGACCGTTGACGATCTGTACAATGTACTGACCGCTATCAAGGAGAGCACCGGCGAAGCTCCCATGGCTTGCCCCATGGATTATGGCGTTGAGTTCCTGCTCTACTCCGCATTCGGCACTTCCACCGAGCCCGACTTCGAGGATGACGGCAACGGCAAGGTGATCTTCAACAGAACCGGCGACCAGTACAAGCTGTATCTGGAATACGTCAACAAGCTGTACGAGGATGGCCTGCTGCACAAGGAATTTCTGACTTTGGACAGAGCTGCCATCGTGGCTCTCGTATCCAGCGGTTCCGTTGCTTTCACCAGCGACATCATGAACAATGTCGGTCCCGATGCTTTCCCCTCCGGCAAGTGCGAGATTGGTACTGTTCCTCCGCTGACCTCTGAGTATGATGACACCATGACCGTTCACGGCTGGGACTATGAGTCTATCTCCGGTTTCGCAATGAACGCTGAGACCGAGCATGCTGTTGAGATCGCAAAGCTGCTTGACATCTCCTACGCTCTTGAGGAAGTTGTTCCCGGTTCCGGCGTGTACGGCGAAGCTTTCTGCTGGGGTCCCGAGAATGTGACCTGGCGTTATACCAATGAAGAGAAGTCTGCTTATGAGTACATCCTGCCCGAAGGCATCTCCGCATGGAGCACTTATCAGTATGGCGATGTCATGTTCGCAAACTGTGGCCGTTACTATTCCATGAACTGTGCAGTTACCAGCGATGAGGGTAACTCTCGTGAGCGTCAGCTGGGTTACGTTTCCAACCTGATGCCCTATCAGGTAGCTAACTTCCCCGGCTCCTTCCTGAAGTTCACCGACGACGAGCAGAGCATTCTCGACAACAACTGGGTTGACATTCAGTCCTACGTTGATGAGATGCGCGGCAAGTTCATTACCGGTGCTGAAGACCTCGACGCCGATTGGGACAATTACTGCGCAACCATCGAGTCCATGGGTATGGCTGACGTGCTAGATGCATATCAGGCTGCTTATGACCGTTGGATGGCTATGTAATTCAGATCAAACTGAATGAAATAAAAGGGGTGTTCGGCCGGACACCCCTTTTCATAAAGAGAAGGAGGAGAAGAAATTGTTGAATATTGCAATCGTCGGCGCAGGCATTATCGGCAAGAGTCACGCCGAAGCAATCGCAAATAATCCGGATTGCAGACTTACCGTTGTGGCAGATTTGGATCTTTCCAAAGCCAATGAGATGGCGGAAAAGTATGGGGCCATCGCTTGTACCGACTATAAAGACATTTTGAAATATGGGAAGCCGGATGCGGTGATCCTCAATCTGCCGCATTTTCTGCACTGCCCGGTCAGCTGCTATTTTTTGAATCAGGGCGTCAATGTACTGGTTGAAAAACCGATGGCAATGACTGTTGCTGAGTGTGACGAGATGATCGCTGCTGCCGAAAAAAACAATGTTAAGCTTGCAGTCGGTCATGTGCAGCATTATTTCGGGCCTTTCAAGATCGTCCGGAAAATTATCGATGAAAAGCAATTGGGCAGGCTTTGCAGTATAGTCGAGACCAGGAATATTAATTATTTCCGACCGGAACGTCCCCACTGGTTCCTTGACAAGAGCAAAGCAGGTGGTGGTATCGTCATGAATTACTGCGCCCATACGATGGATAAGATTTTCTATACTACGGGGCTTAATGCGGTGGACGTACATTCGTTGACCAATAACTTCCTCTCAGATGATACCATAGAGGCGAGTGCTCAGGTTTTGGTGGAACTGGAGGGCGGCGTCAGTGCCGTATTGACTTTCTGCGGATGTAAGGTACCTAACGAATATTATACCGAATTCTTCTTTACCGACGGTGCAGTGAAGATCATTGACAATCACGATGTATATGTCAGTAATAACGGAATCTATGAAAAGGTCGAATGGACAGAAGATGGCGTGATGGATCAGCAGATCGCCGAGCTTGTCAAATTCATTAATGGCGAAGAGAGCCGCATTGCTACAGCCAGACATGGCAGAAATGTCATTAAGGTGTTGGAAAAGATCGTGGAAAAGGACTGTGTGCGCTGAGCATCACGGAGCTGCCCTGCATTGGCGGCTTCGTTTTATATTGACAAAGTTGATGCATCAGAGTATAATCATGAGGTAGAATCGAAAGAGGGAGAACGGATATGAAGAACGATTTCGGAACCGGAAAAGTATCGGCAAGGATCATTTCTCAGGCAGCTCCGCTGATGTTGGCACAGCTGGTGCACCTTTTGTATAACGTGGTGGACAGGGTATATATCGGTCATATGGCGGCAGGTGAAATGGCGCTTACCGGCATTGGGTTGGCATTCCCGCTGACTTCATTGACCGGCGCATTTATCAATCTTTTTTCCACCGGCGGCGCACCGCTGTTTGCCATAGCCAGAGGAGCCGTAGACAAAGAACGGGCAGCCAAGCTTCAGGGACAGGTGATGTTCCTGCTGTTTTCGGTAGGAATTGTGATCACAATCCTTGAGTTTTCCTTCCTTAAGCCGATTCTGTTCCTGTTCGGGGCTGGAGAGGAATCCTATCCTTTTGCAAGAGAGTACGCCGAAATATACGTGTTCGGCACAGTGTTCTCAATGCTCAGCACCGGGCTGAACAGCTTTATCAATGCGCAGGGGTATCCGGTCATCGGTATGCTGACGATTGCCCTTGGTGCAATTCTGAATCTGATATTGGATCCGATATTCATTTTTCTGTTTGATATGGGTATTCGGGGCGCAGCCATTGCGACGGTGCTCAGTCAGGCGGCATCGGCGATTTGGGTAATGACATTCATGTTTGGAAAAAAGAACCAGTATCCGCTGTCAAGACAGTGTTTCAAGCCTGAATTCAGATTGGTAAAAGAGATCCTGCCGCTGGGCTTTGCGGGATTCATCATGCAGGGTACCAACAGCCTGAATCAGGCTGTATGTAACAATATGCTGGGGATCTACGGCGGAGATATGTATGTAGGTGTGATGACGGTTATTGATTCCGTCCGGGAGATCCTCCAACTTCCTACCTCCAGTATTTCCAGCGGAAGTCAGCCGGTCATTGGCTATAACTATGGTGCAAAGAAATACAGCAGAGTGCGGGGCGGTATCCGATTTATGACACTGTGTACGCTGGCGTATACGTTTGTTGCCTGGGTGTTGGTGTTGGCACTGCCGAAGTTTTTCATGGGTATATTTACCGATAGCGAAGAAATGATCGGCATGGGAGTCGGGGCACTGCGTCTGTATTTTGTCGGATTTGTATTTATGACATTCCAGGGTGCAGGACAGGCGACGTTTACTGCATTGAAATGTGCGAAAAAGGCGATATTCTTTTCGCTGTTTCGAAAGGTCATTATCGTGGTACCGCTGACACTGATATTGCCGCGACTGGGGCTTGGTGTAAATGGCGTATTCCTTGCTGAGCCGATTTCTAACCTCGTAGGCGGATTGGCGTGTTATATCACCATGTGGTTCACGTTGTATAAACGTCTTCCGGAAAAGGATGGAATAGCATGTTAAAAATCTGCAGTGTGGTATTTTGGACTTGCATAATATGAACGAGGATGCTATAATATGTTAAAAATGGAAGCTGAAAGATGAAAAGATATGAAGACGACATTAAAAAAAGGTCGCCAGCTCTATGACATGCTGAAAGAGGATATCCAGAGCGGCAAATACAGTAACGGTGACAAACTCCCCGCAATAAGGATGCTGTCCGAGGAATACGGTTTGAGCAAAAATACAGTCAATTCGGTATATGCTCTGCTTGTAAAAGAAGGACTTGCGACGATTCGTGACGGCAGCGGAACTTATGTCGGTGGAACGAAGCATGAGCCAAGAATGATTGGTGTTATGCTGATGGATTTTTGCCAAAGCTTTACAGTAGAACAAACCATACTGAAGCATATGCAGTTAAATCTGCCACCTAATTACTATTTGGGAATTGTGAATGCCTCAAACAGTGCAGAAGCATTTGTTAATGGTGTGAAAAGGCTGCATGGTATGGGGGCACAGGGATACATAATTGTACCACCGACCAATATCACAAGTCCCCATGAAATTGCCGAGGCAATCACATTGCTTAATGCAAAGCCGACGATTACTATCAGCCGAACTTTGGTTAATGTGAATGCGGATACGTATTCAATGAATCTCGACAGAGGAATCGAAAAAGCGATGGAATACCTTTCCGTTTCCGGGAAAAACAAAACGGCGATCGTTTTGCATGATACGGACAAGTTCCTACTTGAGGAAATGGAAGCCTATATCCGTTGTTGCCGTGTTTTTGGTATCACGCCGAAGAGTGAGTGGCTGATAGATCATACACATGATATGTCATTGCTGGCAAATAAACTGAAATCGATACTATCCGATATTGACAGTATTATTGCTCCCGATAAAATATGCGTCAACTGTATGGAGATTCTGCATAATTGTGGAAAGAAGATTCCGGAGGAACTGGCTGTGATCGGTATCAATGATACCATGATTTCAAGAGTGTTTTACCCTCCGCTGACTTCTATTGCTTATCCGGCAGAACGCATTGGCAGACATGCCATAACAAAGCTCATTAACAGGATCGAAGGAATGGATACCTCACCCTGTAAAATGAATAATTACGAACCCGAACTGATTATCAGAAACACCTGAAGAGACTTGACTGATGAAATGGAGGAAACGAACATGAAAACAGTGAACGCAGAACCCAAACAGATACTCTGTGACAACACAGACAGCCCGTTTTTCTATTTCGGTTGGCCGAGCATTACCCGTCTTCCCGACGGTGTGCTGGCGATGGCGACCTCCGGTTACCGCCTGGAGCATGTTTGTCCCTTTGGCAAGGCGGTCATCAGTTACAGCAAGGATGAAGGTAAGACCTGGACACGCCCCGCTCCCGTGATCGATACACCTCTGGATGACAGAGATTCAGGAATTATCGCCTTTGGCAATGGCAGAGTGATTTTCACCTCCTTCAATAATACTACACAGTTCCAGCGCAATGTAAATCGCAGAAGGCATTTCAGTGAGTCTCCGGTCGTCAGAGCAAAGGCTGATCTGATCGATGCTTACCTGAATTACGTAGAGGCAATGGGTGATCAGGACAAGTATCTGGGTTCCACCTACCGCATCAGTGAAGACGGCGGATATACTTTCGGCCCCATCAAGACTGCTAAGGTCACGGCACCTCATGGTCCCTGCAAGCTCAACGACGGTTCTCTTCTGTGGATCGGCCGCCGTTTCAACGGCTATGACAAATTCGATGACGGCTCCAAGCCCTATATCGAGGTTTGGAAAATGGCTGCCGACGGAAATGAGTTTGAGTATATGTCCTCCATCGAGAACATCTACATGGATGGCGAGCTTGAACTGAGCTGTGAGCCCCACTGCATCCAGCTTCCTGACGGAAAGATCATTTGCCACATTCGTGTGCAGAGCAATGGCGGCGCAAAGAAGAGGGTATTCACCGTGTTCCAGAGTGTATCCACCGACGGCGGCAAGACCTTCTCCAAACCTGTACAGCTGCTGGGAGATCTGGGCGGTTCTCCCGCTCACCTCATGCTGCATTCCAGCGGTGTTCTTGTTTCCACTTACGGCTATCGTGAAGCCCCTTACGGACAGCGTGTAATGTTCAGCAAGGATGAAGGCGAGACTTGGGATACCGATTATGTGATCGATGCTCTCGGACAGAGCGGAGACCTGGGATATCCGGCAACCGTGGAACTCAAAGACGGCAGCCTGTTGACCTGCTATTATGAGAACAAGGACGGTGAGTCCAAGATCATGATGAATAAATGGCAGATGCCCAAGCTTTGATGAGGAGGAAATCAAGTGATGAAGATGCTTGAAACAAAACCCAGAAGTGAGCTCTGTGCCAATGCGGATAGTCCGTTCTTCTATTTCGGCTGGCCGAGTATTGCAAGACTTCAGGACGGAACACTGGCTATGGCGGCTTCCGGTTACCGTTTGGAACATATTTGCCCCTTCGGTAAAGCAGTCATCAGTTACAGCAAGGATGAAGGCAAGACTTGGACTCGTCCTGCCCCCGTGATCGATACGCCTATGGATGATCGTGATGCCGGTATCGTTCCTTTCGGAAATGGCAGGGCAATTTTCACATCCTTCAATAATACCACAAAGTTCCAGCGCAAAGTCAATAAGGGCAGACATTTCAGCGATGATCCCGTAACAAGGGCAAAGGCAGATCTGATTGATGCCTATCTTAATTATGTCGAAGCTATGGGTGAACCGGACAAATATGTGGGTTCTACTTACCGTCTCAGTGAGGATGGCGGTTACACCTTCGGTGAGATCAAGTTTTCCCCGGTAACAACGCCTCACGGTCCCTGCGTATTGAAGGACGGTTCTCTTCTGTATATTGGCAGGAGATTTGACGGCAATAATGAGTATGATGACGGCGCTATTCCCTATATACAGTGCTACACGATGAAGAAAGACGGCAGCGAGTTCGAACACCTGTCTTCTATCGAGAATGTGGTGGTGGGTGATGCGCATCCTATTAGCTGTGAGCCTCACTGCATTCAGCTTCCCAGCGGCAGAATCATCTGCCATATCCGCATCCAGACCCGGGGCAAGGCCAGTACCGATGGTGGTGCGAATCTGTTTACTGTATATCAGAGTGTTTCTGACGATAACGGCAGAACATGGACAAAACCCGTACAGCTTCTTTCCGATCGGGGTGGTTCTCCTGCACATCTTCTTCTGCATTCCAGTGGTGTGTTGATTTCCTCCTACGGCTACAGAGAAGCGCCCTACGGACAGCGGATCATGTTCAGCAAGGACGAAGGAGAGACTTGGGATACCGATTATGTACTGGATGCCAATGGCCAGAGTGGTGACCTCGGTTATCCGGCTACAGTCGAACTTAAGGATGGCAGTTTGCTGACCTGCTATTATGAGAACCGTGACGGCGAGTCCAAGATCATGATGAACAATTGGATACTGCCCAAGCTTTGATATGATAATGAACACAATTGCGAAAGGAGCTGAATGCTTTGGTAAATACAGCCGATAAGAGCGCCCTTTCACCGAGAAAGAAAAAGATGCTCCATACATGGAAGTTAATGGTGAAGCACAGATGGACATATTTCCTGCTGATCCCGACATTTGTGATTTTGCTTCTGTTCCATTATTTCCCGATGTACGGCATCCAGCTGGCGTTTAAGGAATTCGTTATCCGTAAGGGTATTTCCGGAAGCCCTTGGGTCGGCATGAAGCACTTTGAGGTGCTGATGAAGAGTGCCGTATTCAAGAGATCTGTTGTCAATACGCTGTTTATCAGCTTCTACAAGCTGATCTTCGGTTTCCCGGCAACAATCATTTTTGCGCTGATACTGAACGAGCTGAAGCCCATGCGCTACAAGAAGCTGGCACAGACCATCTCATATCTGCCCCACTTCGTATCCTGGGTAATCATGGGCGGCATTATTACCGAAATGCTTTCCCCCAGCAGAGGCGTTGTAAATTATATCACTTCTCTGGTTGGCATTGAGTCGAGGCATTTCCTCATCGAGCCGGAATCTTTCCGTACCATCGTCGTTATCACCGGTATGTGGAAAGAGATCGGCTGGGGCTCCATCATCTATCTGGCTGCGATTGCCGGTATCAATACCGAGCTGTATGAGGCGGCTGAGATCGACGGTGCCAGCAGAGTACGAATCATCCGGCATATTATCATTCCCGAGCTGATGAGTGTTATTTCCATTCAGTTCATTCTGCAGTTGGGTGGTATCCTGAATGCAGGCTTTGACCAGATATTCAACCTATATAACAGCCTGACCTATTCGACCGGTGATATCATCGATACCTACGTTTACCGTGTAGGTCTTCAGGACAAACTCCAGTATTCACTTTCCACCGCTATCGGTTTATTTAAGAATGTTGTAGGCCTTATCCTGGTGATTACGACTAATGCCGTGGTAAGACGCCTCGGAGAGGGGGACAAGGGACTATGGTAAAATCGGCAAGACGTATTTCCAAAGGCGACCGTGCACTGGAAATTGCAGTGTTTATCATCATGACGCTGCTGATGGTCATTTTCCTGTATCCCATGTGGGAGACTTTGGTCCGTTCTTTCTCTACACAGGAGACTGCCAACACCTTCGGCATTAAGCTGTGGCCTGAAGCATTCTCTGTTGACTCTTACAAGTATGTGCTACGGAATGATGACTTCCTGATCGGTTTTAAGAACTCTGTCATCAGAACAGTTGCAGGTTCGTTCCTCGCCGTGTTGTTTACATATTGCGGCGGATATGCACTTTCCAGAAAGGATCTTCCGGGAAGAGGAATTATTACATTCTATGTTGTGCTTACCATGTTCATCAGCGCCGGTTTGATTCCGACATACCTTAATATCCGTAATCTCGGTATGATCAATACTTATTGGGCGCTGATCCTTCCCGGTGCGGTATCCGCATGGAACCTGACCATTTGCCGAAACTTCATACAGTCGCTGCCTTATGATCTGGAAGAATCGGCAATGATCGACGGTGCACATCCTCTGACCATTGTATTCAAGATCGTATTCCCGCTGTCCATGCCCATCTTGGCAGTTCTGACTCTGTGGACGGCTGTCGGTCAGTGGAACTCCTGGTTCGACTCTATGATCTATACGCCTGACAATAACATGACCGTGCTTCAGCTGGTCGTGCGTCGTATGATCGTTTCATCCAACGACGAATCCAGTGTTGTGCTTTCCGCCTCCAAGGCAGATGTTACCAGTACCACCATCAAGTGCGCTACCATTATGGTGAGCACCATTCCCATTCTGTGTGTCTATCCGTTCTTGCAGAAGTATTTTGTGCAGGGCATTATGGTCGGCGCACTGAAGGGCTGATATACTGTTGATTTTGTACACACGCAAGGTGTGCAGAATAATATTATTTCAAGGAGGAAACCCCGTATGAAGAAACTCGCACTGTTTCTTGCACTCGTCCTCGCACTGTCTGTCTTCGCAGTGAACACCGCTGCCGTTGCAGACGAAGAGCCCATGGTCATCACCTGGGCAGGTCATGCAGACACAACCCCGCCCGCTGAGGACGGCACCTGGTTCCAGCAGTATCTGGAAGAGAAGTGGAATGTCAAGATCGTTCCGCTGCCCATCACCCACATGGAGCAGGAAGCCTGGGATCTGTACTTCGCTTCCGGCGAGACTGCTGACTACATCTCCAACCCCGGTTCCCGCTACAACATGCTGATCGACCAGGCTATCGTTCAGCCCATCTCCTTCGAGATGATCGAGACCTACACTCCCAACTGGATCGCAAAGACCATCGAGATGGTTGGCGACAAGGATTTGACCTATCAGATGCTGACCTATGATGACGGCAATGTATACTGCCTGCCCTACATCGCATACACTGCGGCATTCGGCGGCTGCGCATACATCCGTACTGACTGGCTGGACAAGCTGGGCCTCTCCGTTCCCACCACTCTGGACGAGTATCACGATGTTGCTTATGCCTTCGTGAACAACGATCCTGATGGCAACGGTGTCAACGATACCCTCGGTATCAGCGGTTCCAACTTCAACTATCATTACATCTTCGGTGCATACGGCATCCAGAAGGATACTTACCTCAAGCAGGATGACGGCTCTGTCATCTACACCAGCGTCGGCGATGCCTACAAGGAGGCTCTGAAGACTCTGGCTGCCTGGTATGCAGAAGGCCTGATCGACCCCGAAACCTTCACCGATGACCGTGCTGCCCTTCGTGAGAAGTGGTGCTCCGGCAAGATCGGCATCATGAACGACAACGCATGGTGGGGCGAGGAAGCTCGCGGCAACAACTCCGTATTCAACATGCTGTACAACCGTGATCCCGATGCAAAGGTTACCGCTTTCTCTGCTGTGACCGGTCCCAACGGCGACTCCGGCTGCTCCTACGGTTTCCCCGGCATCACCGGTCAGGCTTGCGTGCTGTTCGGTGCTGAGGCTTCCGAAGAGAAGGTTATCAAGATCATGCAGATCAAGGAATCTATGACCTACACCGAGGAATATGTTAAGGCTCGATATGGCGAAGAAGGCAAGACCTTCACCGTCGATGAGAACGGCACCCTGATCATGAACCCCGAGTGGGACTTCGAGCAGCAGCGTTCTCTGGGTATCGGTCAGTTCTATGCAACTCAGCCCCAGAGCGTTGAGGATGCTTCCATGATCCTGACTCCCCATGACATCGAGACCAACAACATCTCCCTGGCCAGCAACAAGATCTACTCCGGCATCAACTTCTATGCTCCCAGAGCAAATGAAGCTGCAAGCATGTACGGCAGTGACGTCGGCACCATCGTTTCCGAGTACTATGCCAACGCCATCACCGGCAAGGTCGACATCGACGCTACTTGGGATGACTATGTCAAGTCCGTATACGATGCAGGCCTCACCGAGATCCTTGCTGAGTATGAGGATATGCTGAAGTAATCCTTCAAAAAAACTCCTTCCGGATCACTCCGGAGGGAGTTTTTTCATACTGTTTGTTACTTCATTCTGACGATCAGGGTCTTGATCTCAAAGGGACGGAAGCTAAGAGCTGCAGTGCCGTTTTCATATGCAATAGAATTTTCGTCTTCTTCCAGCATATTGCTTTCGGTTACACTGATAATGTCTCCCAAGTCGATAGAGCACTTTTCGGGAGTGCCTTCACATTCATACAGACGCAGGACATAAGCGTTGTCGATGTCCTCGGCGTACTTGACCGTCTCGCAAATGACATGGGAGGAATGGAGCGTGAACAACTGCTTATCTCCACTCTTTGCCTCAGTGATGAGCAGCGGCATATTGAACTTGTAGGCGGGTGCAATGACATTCTCCGTATTGAAGGAGCCGACATGAGGAAGTATGGCAAGGTTCATTTCATGTACACCTTCGTCGCCTCTGGTGTCGGGACGCATACCGCCGTGCATCAGAGTGAGCCGCAGGTCAGTGCCTTTGGCGGACATGCCGTATTTACAGTCGTTCAGCAGGGCAACGCCGCCTCTGGTGTCGGACAGGTCGCTCCACTTGTGGTTGACGACTTCGTATTTGGCGGTATCCAGACTCGTGTTGCGGGTGGTCGGGCGCTCCATATTGCCGAATTGGATCTCGTTACGGACAAACTTGGAAGTGACGTCAACGTCAAAGCCGATCTTCATCAGCTTACGTTTTTCATGCCAGTCGACCTTGAGCTGATAGTCGATACGCCTGTCGGAAGCGTGAAACACGGTGTCCACAGTGACAGTGGTCTTTTCAGAGATGGCATAGACTGAGCGGATCCTCAGCTCTACAGCACCGTTGGTGACCAACTCACGGGACAGGAGCTTATGCACTTCGTTGTACTTCAGTTCCATCGAAGGGGAAATCTCCCAGTTCTCGTATTTCCAAGGCATATTTTCGCCGATATACAGCATACCCAGCGGCTTGTCGGTACTGCGGACAAATTCACGTCCGGTTTCCTTATCAATGAGTGAGGTGATATAGCCTTCCGCATTGAAGCATACCTTGAAGAAGTGCGTTGTGAGCACATCGCCGGTATAACAGAAAGGTTCGGCTTTCTTTGCGGTGGTTTTTCCGGAGAACGGCACAACAGAGTATGCGGGAACATGAATGCCGGTGAAGGCGGTGCGCTCTCTTCCGAAGGCATCGGTATAATGCTGTGCGTTTTCAATGGGAAGATTGCCATCGGCTTCAATGACATCGGTCTCATTCCAGTCAAAGGACGAAGCGTTAGTAAGAGCATAATTGCCGTTTTTGGTCTTTCCGATATATGTCTGTGCATGTTCATTTGCGGCATTGATGACGGCAGTGACTTCCTTGCGTGCGGTATCATTGACCTCGCCGATGGAGGAACCGGGCAGAATGTCGTGGAACTGGTTTCGGAGCAGCTCTTTATAGAGATATTCGGTGTCGGGATGCTTCTTTTCGCCGCTGAGTACATTGAGGAATTCCATGTTGTGCATGGCAATTTCGGCCTTGCGGTTGTTGCGCTTGACATCATGGATACTGGTCAGTGTGCCACGGTGGAATTCCAGATACAGCTCACCGTCATAAACAGGATATTGCTCTCGATTTTCGTCCAGCTTATCCATGAATGCGGAAACGGTAGTCGTTTCGACCTTTGGCATTCCGGGCAGTCCCTTGACACGATCGGCATATTCCAGCATACCGTAGGTGGGCCCGCCGCCGCCGTCACCAAAACCATAGCAAACGAGTTTGCTGTCAGCGGTGCTCTTGTCACGGATCGTCTCTGCATGTTCGGTGATGGTGAGCGGATCGGGTATGGCCTGCATCTTGTTGAAGTGTGTCAAAACCTCGCTGCCGTCGAGACCTCTCCAACGGAAGGTATCGGTTTCCATTTGGTTCAGGTCATTCCACTCGATCTTCGTGGTGAGAAAGTATTTGACACCGGTCTTGCGCATGATCTGGGGAATCGCCGCATTGTAGCCGAAAGTATCTGGCAGCCAGAAGCAGTCGGAGGTATAGTTGAATTTTTCACGGGTATACCGCTGACCGTAGAGGAATTGACGTACCATAGCTTCGCCGCCGGTGATATTGCAGTCACATTCGACCCATACACCGCCGTTGGGCTCATACCGGCCTTCGGCGATACGCTGGTTCATCATTTCGAACAGGGCCGGATAGTATTTTTCCATCCAGTACAGATGCAGAGCAGAGGACTGGATAAAGCCGTAATCGGGATAGCGATCCATCAGACTCATGACCTCGGAATAGGTACGTGCGCACTTGCGGATGGTCTCGCTGTAAGGCCACAACCAGGCGGTATCCATATGGGAATGTCCGATCAGTGCGATATTGCCCCGGGATCCGTCATTATATTCACTCTTTTCCAGAGCCTTTCTCAGAATGGCGCTGACTTTGCGTGCGGCTTCGTCAATTTCTTCAAGCGTATGCTGAAGAGGATCCTGAATGAAGTAGGGGAAAGCTTCGGTCAGTGCACGAAGTGCCTTGCCGCAGATATAATTGGTTGCAGGAAGCTGAGCCAGCTGAAGCACGCAGCTCAGATCAAATACCATGCGGTTGACATCTTCATCCATGATGCAAATGTCGATTCCGTCAAAGCGGCGGATGTAGTCATTTTCGTTGGGGGTATCAGAGCCGTAATTATCATAGGGATGCTCACCGGGGCAGAAATGTCCGGCGTAGCACTCCATATCTACATGTACATTGTCGTTCCCGGTTCCGTTCATCACATAGAAGGCAGAATGCTTGCCTGCAATGAAATCGTTCTTGGAGTTGATGAGGCCGTAAGGCGTCCCGTTTTTGAAGCACATGACTTCGACTGCACCGGTATACGGGATCAGCCATATCTGCTTTCCGGTGAAGCGTTTGTCCAGCTTCAGATCAACAGACAGCCACAAATTCTGCCATCGGCCGCCCCAGTTTGTGCCGCTCTTAATTTCGGACAGTCCATTCATGGGAGGTATACGCAGATGTTCCTGTGTGGCTAAGCTCTGCACACAGTCAATCCTTGTTATCGGGATAAAAATGCGCTTGGCGTAAACTTCAGCTGCATTCTGATACTGAACAAGAAACTTGCTGTTATAGTTATCGTAGTTCATAGGCTCCTCCATTCGGTTTTAATGATGATGGTATTATACCACATGTTCAATTTGTTGAGTACTGCTTTCCTGTTAATTTTTAATATGAACGGAAAAACAGTCAGAGAAATAAAGTTGACCACAAACCGGTTTTGTGGTATAATATCTAGTGATATTTGATCTGTTCGGAGGAAAAATATAGATGTTTTCTTTTTTTATGTCGTTGATCGTTCTGTTTGCAGGGTATCTGGTTTACGGTAAAGTTGTGGAAAGAGTATTCTCGCCGGATGACCGTGAAACGCCTGCTGTAGCAGTAAATGACGGAGTAGACTGTGTGCCGCTGCCGGTATGGAAATCATTCCTGATCCAACTGCTCAATATTGCCGGAACCGGGCCTATATTCGGGGCTTTGATGGGCGCTGTATTTGGTCCTGTCGTGTTTTTGTGGATCGTTTTCGGATCTATCCTCGGAGGTGCCGTCCACGACTATATGTGCGGTATGATCTCATCCAGACATCAAGGGCGTTCTATTGCCGAACTTGCCGGTGATTATTTGGGTATGCCGATGAAGTATTTTATGCGTGTATTCTCGATCATTTTGCTGCTGCTGTTCGGAACGATATTCATTACTTCACCGGCTTCACTGCTGGCAAATCTGACATCGGTTTCCGAAACAATTTGGCTGATTATTATCATCGTCTATTATGTGCTTGCAACACTGCTCCCGATAGATAAACTGATCGGTCGGCTGTATCCGGTGTTTGGTATACTGCTTTTAGCTATGGCGATCGGTATCGGCGGTGCTCTGTTGATAAATCCGGAATATTCGATCCCGGAACTAACATTGGCTAACCTTCATCCGGAGGGGTTGCCTGTGTGGCCGTATTTGTTTATTACTGTTGCCTGCGGAGCAATTTCCGGTTTTCATGCGACCCAAAGTCCGATGATCGCTAAGTGTATAACGAAGGAAAAGCAGGGAAGGCAGGTATTCTATGGAGCAATGATTTCCGAGTCGGTCATTGCACTGGTATGGGCAGCAGCAGGAGTTACTTTCTACGGAGCTACCGGCGGATTGATGAATGCGCTGGACAATCTGGGACAAAGCGGCGTGGTATATGAGATCTCCACAGCATTATTGGGTCCGGTCGGCAGTATCCTCGCCGTTGTTGGTGTGGTGGCATGTCCCATAACATCGGGCGATACGGCTTTCCGCAGTGCCAGACTGACTTTGGCAGAGTGGTTCGGCTTAAATCAGAAATCTTTCAAAAATCGGCTGGTCATTACACTGCCTTTGCTGGGCACCGGAGCACTGCTTTCACAGATTAATTTTGATGTGCTGTGGCGCTATGCTTCATGGAGCAATCAAGTACTGGCGATGGTTGCTTTGTGGGTCGCTGGAAGCTATCTTTATAAAAACGGAAAACGAGGATGGCAGCTGCTTATTACGAATGCAGGAGCAGTCTTTATGAGCGCCGTGAGTTGTACCTACATACTGATGTCGGAGGAAGGCTTTTCGCTGCCTGCGGGTATTTCATATTTTGCGGGTATTGCCTTTGCTTTGGCACTGATGGTTCTGTTTTACCTGCGGATCCCAAAGGAACTAAAGTGACATAATGCAAAAAAACTTTTCATAAGAGTAGCCACTTTTTATCAAGTTCCGTATAAACAAGTGTCACAAGAAAAACGAAAAAGAAAAGAGGTACTATTATGAAAAAGATCCTGTCTGTTGCACTCACATCCCTTCTGGCTACGTCCATGTTGCTGCCCAATGCGAATGCGGAGAATTTAAATCCCGAGCCTGTGTTTGATCATGTGCTGGATGCAGGCACATTTACAGAGCTGGATTATGAAAATGCCGAAAGGGTATTCGCCGGAGCCATGCAGATCGAAGGCGGCTGCAGCGCTATTGCAAAGACGCTGGATAACGGAGACACCATCGTCGGACGTAATATGGACTTGAATTTCAGTCACAAGCCTGCATATATTGTCCGTACCCACGTGGATGGCGGTTTCGAGACTGTCGGCGTGAGCTATGTACCGTTCATGGGTGCTGACTATGAGGAGGTCATGAAAAACGGCATCGACGAAGAACAGATGAAGCTGATCCCGTTTGAATGTACCGATGTGATGAACAGCGAAGGCTTGTATGTCGAGATCAATATGCGCTCCGGAGAGTATGACGAAGACGGCAATTCCGTTTTCGGCTGTACCGGTACGAATCCCGGTGCTGAGCACAGGGTTTGCTCTATCGTCTTATGCCGCTACATTGCAGAGCATTGTGCCTCTGTCAGCGAAGTAAAGGATTATCTTGATACTTTGGATATCTACACGCCGAATACTGTCGGTATGGACTGGAATTTCTGCTTCCTCGTTGCAGACAAGACTGGAAAGACAGCCCTGATCGAGATCGCCTGCAACAAGATATCCTTCCTGGAGGATTACAGCGCCCAGTGCAATTTCTACCGCACGGAAGAATTTGCAAAGAAGGAACATAAGAAGGCCGGTGTTGGTCGTTATACTCTGCTGAATGATGGCATTGATGACGTACAGTCCGAGGATGACATGTTCAAACTAATGGACAAAGTTTCCTATTTCAGTATGTATTCTCCCGATACCTGCGAATTTGACTACCGCACAGAGCTGGTCGGCCTGAATCCCGGATGGACCGATGAGTATGTGCAGGATGAAGCCAATCGGAAAGAAGTCGAGAATTATGCCAGGGAGACCGGAGAGCGAGTACAGGCTAAGTCCTTGGAACAGCTGCAGGATGACGGAACCAGCTGGGAATCCGTGTTTACGGAGATCGCAAATTGTAATTCCCGCACCCTCACGGTTCGCTTCTTTGAGGATGATGAAAAGATGATTACTCTCGGTTTCTGATAAACATCGCAGCTGATAATTGATATATGGTATAAATAGTGGGGCTGTTGCAGTTCTTGTGTACTGCAACAGCCCCACGCATATTTATATGAGATGGTTTGTTTTACAGAATCCCGGTGGTGGCGATGCTTCGGTAGCCCATCCAGACAAAACCGCCGGGGAAGGGACACTCGGCATCGGCTGTACCGATAAGGGGCAGTCGCTCGGCTTCCAACTCCTCGATGGCAGAAATGCGTCCGGCGAGATAGTCGTCGATGCGGGCTTTGGCGGTATCAAATCGCTGGATAAGGCCGCCGTATCGGATATCGTGAACTTCCCAGCCGAAGGGCTTGTTATAGAGCATCCAGGAAGAACGATGCAGTGTACGCAGTTCCTCGATCTCACCGATGATGATATCACATTCGCTGTGCAAGGAGGACAGGGCGTTTTTATCACCTGCGTCATAGGCTTTCTTTAGGCGTACCCCGAAATCGGCTTTACGGATCAGCAGCTTCGACAATGCTGTGATGATGGCGTATGCAGGGACAAACATACCGCTGTGGGCTTGTGCCTCTTCCAGCTTTTCAGTCAGACGGGTGTAATAGGCGTTGGTATCGAGATCACGGACATGCCAGTCTGCGAGACCAATCAACGGATCATTATAGAGGAGCGCTCTTGATGCAGATCCGAAGGCGGCGGAACCGTAGATCTTGACATCGTAAGGGAATTCGACTGCCTCGGTCAGCAGCATGTCGTCATACTCGGCAAAGCAGGTACGGCGGAAGCCCTCCCGGATAGAATGTTCATTCCATTCGCCGGTATAATCGAATTCGGCATAAAAAGCAAGACCTGCCAGCGACATGACGAGCGAAGACTCGCTGCCGTTATGCCATACGGTGGCGATGACTTCTTTGGTGCCTTTTTTCTTTATTGCTTCAAGGGCAGGCCGGGTATTGGCAATGGAACGGGAATACTGGACGGCATGACTGCTCCAGCACCATACGCCGCCGGCGAAGAGAGTATGCGGAGACAGGGTATCGTGCTTTTCCAGATTGATGCGATAGAAATCCTCGGTGGGGTTATAGTAATCCCAGAAGACGCATTCCACGCCTTCGGGCACCTTCTTTTCAATGCCCGGCATGAGCTCGGTGCGCATGTCATAATCGGAATAATTCTTGAGATTGCGGCCACTCAGGTTAAAGAACATGTCACTCCACAGCATGGGTGTAAAGCCATAGCTCTTAGCCATTTCAGCAACTTTGGCAAGATGACGCAAATACAGCTCATCACGGGGTTGATATCCGAATTTGTCGAGACTGCGTCCGGTACCCAAATTATGGGTCTCGTCCATGCCCATATGAATACGGCGGCTGGTAAAGCATTCGGCGATGGATTTGAGCAGGTCATCGATAAATGCATATGTTTCCGGTGCATCGACCAGCAGGACATTTTCAGTATCCTTGTATGCTGCTGCTTCACCCCAGCGCAGATAGGTTGCCAAATGTCCCAGCAACTGGATACAGGGGATCAGTTCGATGCCGAAAAGTTTCGCGTATCTGTCCATATCCTGGATTTCGTCTTTTGTATAGCGGCCACGCATATAGCCGAAATAGGGGCGCTCTTTGACCTCATAGGTATCTTCAGTATACAGCATGAAGGTGTTCATGCCCATCAGAGCCATTTTGCGCATCATCAGCTTAACGGTATCGGGCCGCATGACCGCATTGCGGGACATATCAACCATTGCGCCGTTGCTCTCAAAGAGAGGGCGTTCATCGGCGATCTCACCCTGTTTTCCGTTTCTGATGGCATCACACAGGATGGCGAGGCCACGGAAGAAGCGGGCTTTGCTGCCGCCGTAGGTGATGCAGGCTTCGTCTGCTTCGATGCGAACCTTTACGCAGGCGGTGTCAGCTTTGCTGACGGTAACAGCGATGCCGTCCTGCGATGATATTTCAAATCCCAATTCCTCGCGGACGAGTCGAATGCCCTCCCAAACCTCTTCGTCATGGATAAAATGAAGCTTCATATTTTGTTCCGTCCTTTCTGTTGAAATAATATGTCTAAATCGGATTATAACACAAAACAGGAGAATGGTCAATATCCAGACCACAGAATACGGTTTCGAAAGATGCTTATGGCAAAGGCTGTTTTCCACAAAAAAAGTTGACAAATGGCATCAAAGCGTGTATAATGCAAAATAAAGAGTAATGTCGTAAGACGGAAATATGTTTATGGACAGATCAATCAGCGAACAAATAATAATACAATATGACTATTTGAAAAGGAGAAATCAATATGCTTGTATCATCTCGTGAAATCATGAAGGAAGCTCAGAAGAACCACTATGCCATTGGCGCATTCAATGTGGAGAATATGGAAATGGCTCAGGCCATCATTGCTGCAGCTGAGGCACAGCGCTCTCCCGTCATCCTGCAGACAACTCCCAGCACACTGAAGTATGCAACGCCTGCCACATATCATGATATGGTGGCATCTATTGCAAACAAGGCAACGGTACCTGTTGTGATGCATCTGGATCATGGAGATTCTTACAAGCTGGCTGCCCGCTGTCTGATGGCCGGTTACAGCTCCGTTATGATCGACGGATCCCGCCTGTCTTTTGAGGATAACATTGAGCTGGCAAAGCGTGTCGTAGCGCTGGCATCGCTGAACAATGTGCCTGTGGAAGCAGAACTGGGCAAGGTCGGCGGCAAGGAAGACGACATGACTTCTGAGGGTGACATGTATACAGAGCCGGATAAGGCACAGGAATTTGTGGAGCGCACCGGTATCGCTTCTCTGGCAGTTGCTATCGGTACGGCACACGGCATTTACAAAGTCAAGCCGGTGCTGGACGTGGGCAGACTTATTGAGATCCGCAAGGTCGTGGACATTCCGCTGGTATTGCACGGCGCTTCCGGTCTCACAGAGGAGCAGGTCAAGAGTTGCGTGGCAGAGGGTATCTGCAAGGTGAACTTTGCCACCGAGCTGCGCATTGCTTATACCAACGGCGTAAAGAAGGCACTGGAAGCTGATCCCTATGATCCCAAGGCATACGGAAAGGTCGGTCGTGCCAACGTGCAGGCTCTGGTTGAAAAGTGGATGACCATTTGCGGTTCTGCCGGCAGAGCATGATCCTATGAAAGAATATATTTTATCAATCGATGTTGGCACCTCGGGTGCGAAGGTAATGCTGTTGAATATAAGCAGCAGAAGACTGTCCGCCTGCAGTGCTTCGTACGCTACAGCCAATCCGGCTCCCGGTGCATTTCAACAGGATCCACGGGACTGGTGGAAAGCGGTATGCGAGGCTGTGCCGCAGCTATTGAAGAACGAAAACGTATCTGCAGAAGAAATCGGTGCCATCGGTGTGGACGGCGTCAGTTGGACTCCGGTCCTGCTGGATGCAGACGGAAACGTGCTGGAAGATGCACCGTTGTGGTATGACACCCGCTCCCATGAGCAGTGCGATGCCCTGCGCCGTATCGTCGGCGAGGAAGCGGCGTTTGCCTGTTCAAGAAATCCGCTGCAGCCCTATTATGAGGATTCCAAGATCCGCTGGTTCAGGGAAAAGAAACCGGAGGAAATGGGAAAGTGTTGTCACATCCTTTCCAGTAACGGTTATATCGGCTATTGCCTGACCGGAGAAATGCGGCAGGATGTGTGCCAGTCCTACGGTTGGATGTGCTATGATATGGCAAACAGCACTTGGAACGAGCAATTGGCTGAAAGGATCGGCTTTGATCTGTCACTCATTCCGGCACTTGCCGAATGCAATGAAGTGATAGGAACAGTGACCCGTCAAGCGGCACAACAGACCGGATTGTGTGCCGGGATCCCGGTGATTGCCGGCGGTCTGGATGCTGCATGCGGTGCACTTGGTGCGGGTGTTTATGCACCCGGTCCAGTACACGAGCAGAGCGGAAGTGCAGGCGGCATGAGTATATGCTGTGACGTCTGTCCTGCCGTACCCGGCTTGATCTTAAGTCATCACGTGGTTGAAGGTGAATGGCTGCTTCAGGGCGGAACCGTCGGCGGCGGTCAACTGATGAGCTGGCTTTGCGATGCGCTGATGCCCGGTGTGTCACGCCGCGAAGCCAGAGAGATTCTCTGCAAAGAGGCGGCTTTGATCCCGGAAGGCAGCGATGGATTGGTATTTTTACCCTATATGGCCGGTGAACGCTCGCCGATTTGGGATCCCAATGCCAAAGGAATCTTTGTTGGTCTGGATTTCGGAAAGACCAGAGGACATATCGTTCGTTCGGTATTGGAAGGCGCAGCATTTGCCCTGCGGCATAATTTAGAGGCAGCTGAAAAAGGCGGTTCGAAGATGGATCTGTTGAGAGCCGTGGGAGGTGCTTCCGAGAACCCGCTGTGGATGCAGATGAAAGCGGACATTACCGGAATACCGATCTGTGCAGTAGACAGCCCGCATGCAACGGCGCTTGGCTGCGCAGTGCTGGCTGGTGTCGGTACAGGTATGCTTTCCGGCTATGATGCAGTGAACGATTATGTATCTCTACGTGAGCCGTATCAGCCGAGGAAAGAATATGCTCCCCTTTACGATTCACTGTACAATAAATATGTGAGCATCTATCCGCGACTTGCGGATCTGATGAAAGGAGATTGACAAGAAATGGAAAACAAAACCATGAAGGCATGCGTGTTGTATGCTTCCAAGGATATCCGTTATGACGACTATCCCATGCCTGAGATGAAGCCCGGTCATGTCAAGATCCATATTCGGGCCTGCGGCATTTGCGGTTCCGATATTCCCCGTGTACTGGGTAATGCAGCACACTTTTTCCCCATTGTATTGGGACATGAGTTCTCCGGTGAGGTAGCCGAGGTCGCATCGGATGTAAAGGGCTTCGAAGTGGGAGACCGTGTGGTCTGCGCATCTCTGATTCCCTGTTATGAATGTAAGGACTGCAAGAACGGTTATTTCTCTCTCTGCAAACACTATACTTTCATCGGCTCCAGAATCCAAGGCGGATTTGCCGATTATGTTGTGGTTCCCGCACAAAATGTGGTCAAATTCTCTCCGGAGTATTCCTTTGAAGAAGCAGCTCTGATCGAGCCGGCCAGCGTTGCACTGCACGGCATTCAGATAAATCATCAGGAAGGCGGATGCACTGTTGCTGTTGTCGGCGCAGGTACGATTGGTCTCTTTGCTGCACAGTGGGCATGGCTCATGGGCGCTTCCAAGGTTGTATTCTTTGATGTCGATGATGATCGTTTGGCACTGGCTAAGGAGATTACCGGATTTGATGGTGTCAATACGTTGAAGCAGGATGCACAGACTGCAGCTAACGAATTGACCAACGGATGTGGCTTTGATGCCGTATATGCTGCATCCGGCGCACCGGCCAGCTACATTACTGCGCTGACCGTCACTGCGAATAAGGCCCATGTATGCTTTATCGGCAAGCCGACAACCAATGTCACTTTCACGATCCAGCAGTGGGAAATGAACAACCGCCGTGAACTGGTAGTGACGGGCTCCTGGATGAGCTATACAGCTCCTTTCCCCGGAAAAGCTTGGACGATGTGTGCAGAATACCTGAGCAGCGGACGCCTGAAGTGTGATTCCCGTATGATCTACAAGACCTTTGACATGAGTCAGTGCAAGGAAGCCTTCGATTGCTATCTCACGCCCGGCGCAGTCAAGGGTCGCATCCTGCTGGTTAATAAAGAATAATGGGTGAGGCATCAGATAGAATGATTGCTGCAATTACGTTGAATGTCTCCATTGACAGGCGTTATGTTGTTGAAAATGCACCTCTGGGTGCAGTCAATCGGGTCAAGGAATGTGTCTATACCGCAGGCGGCAAGGGATTGAATGTTGCCCGTGTCATACACACGCTGGGTGAACAGGTCATCGCTGGGGGTATTGTCGGCGGTGATGCAGGCAGATATATCCTGCGGAATTTGGATAAAGAAGGTATCCGGCATCATTTTTCTGAGGCAGCCGGAGAGAGTCGTTCCTGTATCAATATTTATGATGCCGTTACAGGGGTACAAACCGAATTTCTCGAACCGGGTTTGACCGTACAACCGGATGAGTATGAGGCATTCCTTCGGACCTTTGATGAGCTGTGTGACTCCTGCCGGGTGATCACCATGTCCGGCAGCCTGCCTAAAGGTTTGACGAGCAATATATATGCCGATCTGATCCGGCGTGCACGTATAAAGGGAATCAAGGTGTTATTGGATTCCAGCGGTGCTTCGCTTCGTGATGCCTTGACGGCGCAGCCTTTCTATATCAAGCCGAATGAGGATGAAATTGCCGCATTGACCGGCTGTGATGCAGGAAATGATGAAGAAGTCTTTGCTGCAGCTCTGCAACTGCAAAAATCCGGAATTGATCGGGTCGTTGTCTCCATGGGCAAAAAAGGTGCTGTAATGGCCTGTTCGAAGGGCTTGCTGCGTGCGCAGCCGCCGGAGATCAAAGCAGTCAATACTGTCGGGTGCGGAGATTCCATGACGGCGGCATTTGCAGTAGCCGAGGTGAGAGGATTGGATGCGCAGGAAGCACTCCGATTTGCTGTAGCTACTTCAGCAGCCAGTGCTCTTAATCCCGGTACCGGCGGACTGGAGCCTACCGATATGCAGAGGATACTTCCGGAAGTAAAGGTTTGGAAGGTATGACAACTAACTACATAGAATAAAAGCACAAGGGAGACACATAATGGAAAAGTATCAGGAAATGTGCGCCTATGTGGATTCAAAGGCGGAATGGATGAAGCAGCGCCGTCAGGATTTTCATAAGTATGCCGAATCCGGTTGGCATGAGATTCGTACCTGCTCCATCATTGCAGACCATTTGACAAAGCTCGGTTATAAAGTACTGATGGGAAAGGAATGTCTGAAGGCAGATGCCCGCATGGGACTTCCCACACAGGAAGAAATGGACAAGAGTTATAAGCGAGCTCTTGCACAAGGTGCGATCCTTCCGTATGCCGAGAATTTCAAGGATGGTTTTACGGCTGTTGTGGGTATCTTGGAAACAGGAAGACCCGGTCCCGTGATCGGTACCCGGCAGGATATAGATGCGCTGGGCGTATGCGAATCACACGAGGCAGACCATCGTCCCGAATCGGAAGGCTTTGCCTCTGTCAATGACGGCTGGATGCATGCCTGTGGTCATGACGGACATGCGACCATCGGAATGACAGTAGCCGAAACGCTGATGAAATACAAGGATGAGTTGTGCGGTACCGTGAAGCTTGTATTCCAACCTGCAGAAGAAGGCGTTCGGGGTGCCAAGGGTATTGCGGAATCCGGTATTCTGGACGATGTGGATTACATGCTCGGCGTTCACATGAGCAACAGGAAACCGCAGGAGAAGGACTGCCAGATCCGTTTCGATTACGGTCAGTGTATGGCAAATGCAAAACTGGATGTCTATCTTCACGGCAAAGCTTGTCATGCGGCACATCCCGAAGACGGCAATAATGCCATGCTGGCGATGGCAGCCATTGTTCAGGCAATCTATGGTATTCCCAGAGCCGGTGCCGGCGATGCGAGAATCAATGTCGGTCAGGTCGAAGCGGGTACCGGCCGAAATGTTGTATGTGACCGGGTCAAGATGGTGATGGAACTTCGCGGTCTCACACAGGCATCGCTGGAATATCTGAAACCGTATGCAGAACGCATCATTGAGCATGGTGCGGCCATGCATGGATGTACTGCTGAGATCAAGCTGATGGGTGAGACCCCCTGTGTACCGTTGAATACAAAGGAATTTGTCGAAGAGCTGAATGCATTTGCCAAGTCAGCCGGATTTACGACCTCCGGTCCGGAGCCGATGAGCACCTCGGAGGATTATGCATATCTGGCAAAACGGGTGATGGATCACGGCGGAAAAAGCTGTTTCTTCCGATGCCTAACGGAATGCTCGGCTGCCGGTCATGCGGTGCGCTATGATATTCAGGAAAAGGATCTGCCGAACGGCGTAAAGTTCGAGATTGCAGCCATTCTGCACCTGATGGGGAAAATGTAATTTAAGTTAATAAACGAAAACGGATAGACAGTATGAGTAATCACGCTGTCTATCCGTTTTATATATGGATAATTTAGGCTTACAACACATCCATTGTACGTATGCGAAGACGGAAAGAACGGGAATGTTTCACAAGAGAGAAATTGTATGAAAGAATACAATGATTCGCAGTAAAGAACAATGCCGGATGTGAGAATTCACAAGCCGGATCGTCTTCGATTAAGATAGGTTCGCTCCAGTGATTTCCATCGTCTCGACTGACGGCATAAACGAGCCGCTGTCTTCCGGTAATGATGTCCATATCCTGAGAAATGTAGTTGGGAATCGGATTCCATACGGCGATCAGCAGATTGTCCCATTCCCTGCGTTTAATGGTCATGGCGGAGCAGGAGGACGTAAACACCGAAGGCTCAGCGGGACTCCAACTCATACCGTTATCGAAGGAATAGAATTCATATTGCCGACCAAGGTCTGTTCGAGCATAACCCATAAGCAAGCCGCTTCGGAATTCTACGATTCCAGGTTCCTGAAGGCCGGAGGAGGAGACAGGCTCATTGATGGAGATAGAATTTGTACCAGCATGCCAGCTCATGCCATCGTCATCGGAATACAGAATCGTGGATGTACCGTAAGGAGTCATGATGGCGTCAAGATTTCCGAAATAACTACCGACGTTGGTGTGTTCTATCAACCCGTGACAACAAACAGGAAGGAGCAGACGTCCGGTGGAAGTGAGAACAGCCCGGTCATTCCCAACGATGTAATAACCATGATTTGGAGTACAGGTAACGGGTAGTGACCAGGTATAGCCGTTGTCATCGGAATAGGTCATTTTTACCAGCATATTGTTGCTGTTGGTGAAAGCGGAATAGAACAGCAGCATTCTTCCGTTTTTCAAGGTGATCAGTGAGGTGGAGGAAATGAAACTGTTTTCATCGTCCCGAATATGAAGAATCTCGGGCTTGGACCATGTGAAGCCGTCGTCACTGGAGAGCACTCGGCAGATGACGCAGTGGTCGTTTCCTACGGAGCGGCAGTAGATATAATGCAGAAGCCCATTAGGGGAATAGGCGAAACCACCGTTCGTGTTGATGTGCTGAAAACGGTCAGTCTGGAAATCAATGTATTTTCCGGCATTAATGTTCACAGCTTCGCCCCCCTTTCGTCTTCGTTGACATGGGCAGAAGGAATCAGCAATGCGGCGGGGATCATACACATGCGAAGTTGCTTTTGTTCGTTCCGGATGGTGATATAGGAAACGAGCATGGAATTCGGCAACGGACAGAGCCTCGGTTGGGCAAAGGAAATCCCATCGGAAGGTCGGATGTTTTCCAAAAGAATGGGCCTTGTCCAGCTGCCGTCGTTTTTTTCTGCAAGGCAAATCAGGCGGGCGCAGTGATTGGCGGCTTGCTTCCCGGCATAATCCGGGAGTGGGTCAAACACCATCGTGCGTTTTCCGTTGGAAAGCTTGGCAACCCCCATGCCGGAGTCGGGCGAAGTGAACATAGTGGGGTGGGGCTGTGTCCAGCTCTTGCCGCGGTCAAAGGAGCAGGCTTCATATTGACAACCTAAACCGGTCGCACAATAGCAGATAAGCCTGCCGTTATCCTCGGGAACCAACGAAGGAGACCGGAGTCCGTTATTTGCATGGCGATAGCATAGAGATAGAATCT
>JAZLHZ010000237.1:0-4512 GCA_045617085.1 Clostridia bacterium | reverse complement strand
GCGCCGGAGATGGCGTCGATGTTGTAGGGCAGCGTCTCGTCATCGGTCACGCCGCCGTTATTGATGTGCTTGAAGGGGCTGGCCGCAAAGTCCACGCCGGAGAAGATCTCCGCCGCAAGGGTCGCTGCGGGTGCTTCCGGCGCTGCGGGCGCACTCTGTCCGCCGCAGCCGCAGAGCAGCAGCGCCGCCGCTATCACTAATACCAATACTCGTTTCATCATTCCGTCGTCCTTTCCTGTTTCTTTCCCTTTTATTCCAAACCGGAATAATACAAATGGCGCAAAAAATCAGTATCGGCGCTTCTTCCTTTGCAGAAGTAGGCGCGATACTGCAATATTTTTTGTCTGACAGCATGTTTTTCTCTTGTCAGACGGGTAAAATACAACATATTACCCTATTGATTATAGCATTTTCCCTTGCAAAGTCAATGCCTCCGGCGGTTTCCCGCACCGTTTCGCGTTTCTTATCTCGATTTGGAATATCCGGGCGCAAATTTCGCCGTTGCGTCATTTTATTTGTTTTATTTTTCTGCCCGGCCCTCCGGGCTGTCTGCTTGCTTCGGTTTCCCGACGCCGGGCAGCGAGCGGCGAATCAGCAGATAATACACGACCAGAAAAACCGCGGTGGCCGTCCAGGAAACGGGGAAGCACTGATAGATATTCTCGATTGTGCCGTTGAGCTCCATGCCGACGCTCAGCCAAAGCTGCCGCACACCCACCATGCCGCAGAGACTCAGGATCATCGGCCACAGCACCTTGCCGTAACCGCGCAGCAGGCCGGTATAGATCTCGCGTACCGACAGCATGATCAGGCCTGGGATCAGTACCCTCAGCATTCCCACGCCGACCTCCACGACCTTCGGCTCGGAGTTGAAGAGCGCAACGCAGGGCCGTGCGAAGATAAAGAGCAGGACACCCAGGCCGGCAGTGATTGAAGTCGCCAGCAGCAGGCTCTTGTTTTTCCCCTCCCGGATGCGGTCATACTTCCCCGCGCCGATGTTCTGCCCGACGTAGGCAGACACCGTAATGCCGATGTTGCGCGCTGCCAGTCCGACGAATTTATCCAGCTTCTGCGCGATGCCCATTCCTGCCACGGAAGCGGTATCGAAGAAGTTCATGTAGCGGATGACGAAGAGATTGGAGATGCCGACCAGCGCGGACTGCAGTCCCGCCGTGCTGCCCAGCGTCACCATATCGGCAATGATCCTTCTGCCGCGCAGCATGATCCGCAGATTCAGACAGTTGCAGTGATACTGCTTGCAGATGATCCGGTAAACCGCAACGGCGGAAACGAGCTGCGAAGCCAGCGTGGCGCAGGCCGCGCCCCGCACGCCCCACTGAAACACGGCAACGAACAGCAGATCCAGCAGGATATTCAGCGCGCAGGTAACGGTCAGGATGACGAACGGCCGCTGGGAATCCCCCGCAGCGCGCAGGATGCCCGCGCCGTTGTTGTAAAGCACAGTGAACATCAGACCGCCCAGATAGATCCGCAGATAGGCGGCGGCGTCCGCGTAGTAGTCCGCCTGCACGCCCGTCACCTTCAGCAGGAACGGCACGAGCGCGATCCCAAGCAGAGAAAAGGTCACACCGATCAGAAAGGAAATGCTGAACGCCACGATCACGCTCTCCCGCAGCTTCTCCTCGTTCCCCGCTCCGAAGCTTCTGGCTACCACGATGGTACTTCCCACACTCATGCCGTTGAAGAAGTTGACCATGATCGTCGCCGTGATCGCGCAGACGGTCACGGCGGCCAGCGCGGTCTCTCCCACAAAGTTCCCGACGACCAGCGCATCCGCGCTGTTATAGAGTGTCTGCAGCAGGTCTCCGAGGATGATCGGCAGCGAAAAGAAGATCAGCTCCTTGATGATATTCCCTTGTGTAAAGTCGATTTGGCGAGCGGTTTTCAGACGCATTTCAAATAACACCCGGTTTCCGGCTCTCTCCGTCTTTCGGCCAGCTTTCGCTGGTGGAGCCTTTTTGATTCACAGGACAGCTTCAGATAAAAATGCACGGAGCATAGATAATCAGGAAATTGCTTTTCGAGGTGTTGTTTTTCATTTGAACACCCCTCGCCCCCATATCTTAACGCAACCTAAAGAGAGATGTCTATCATTTTCGTATTTTGTGCCGGAAAATTTTCAACGACATTTTCAAGGGTATCAGCGGGGTTCGTCCCTTGTGGCAAGCGCGTCGAAACCGATATTTGCATCTTTATAGTACATAAGAGTTCAAAACCGGGTCTTGCGCTTTCTTTTTGATTTTATTATAGTAAAAATATATATTTTTATCATTGGGATAGCCGTGTTTGAAAAATGAATCATACCAGTTTTACAAAAGACCTGACAACAGGCAATATAGCAAGGCAGCTGCTCGGCTTCATCGGGCCGCTGTTCCTCTCCAATGTCCTGCAGACGCTCTATAACGTTGTCGATATGAGCGTCGTCGGGCATTTCGTCGGCAGCATCGGGCTTTCCGCAGTATCGGTCTGCTCCGAGGTTATAGTGATCCTGACCTTTACAGCCCTCGGCTTCTCCGGAGCCGGGCAGGTACTGATTTCCCAATATACCGGCGCAAAGCAGCCGGAACGGACACGGAAGCTGATCGGGTGCCTTTTCACTTTCATGTTCCTCATCGCGCTCGGCTTCACATTTTTTGCGCTGATATTCTACGACGGTATCCTGAAGTTTGCGAATATTCCGAACGCGGCGCAGCGTGACGGCGCCATATATCTCAAAACCTGCGCCGTCGGTCTGGTCTTCACCTACGGATACAATATCGTCAGCGCCATTTTGCGGGGAATGGGCGATTCCCGTCATCCGTTCATCTTCGTTGCCGCCGCTTCTGTCTTAAACATCGTACTTGATCTTCTGTTTGTGGTCGGGTTCTCGCTCGGCACCTTCGGCGCTGCGCTGGCTACTGTCATCGCACAGGGACTGAGCTTTCTGATTTCCATCGTTTTTCTCTATCGCAACCGGGATCGTTTCGGCTTTGACTTTCGCCTGCCTTCTTTCCGTATGGAGTGCAGCTCATTGAAATGGCTGTTGGCTCTGGGGCTGCCCATGTCATTTCAGTACGGCATGATTCAGGCGGCCAAGCTCCTCGTAGTCAGATGGATCAATGAATACGGCGTCATCGCTTCCGCCGTTACCGGAATCGGCAGCAAATTCAACAGCATCGGCATGACCTTCGCCATGGCAGTCGGGACCTCGGCCTCCACCATGATCGGGCAGTGCATCGGCGCGAAAAAATATGACCGCGTCCGCAACACGATTCTGGTTTCCTCCGCACTTTCTATCGGAACCGCTGCCGTGCTTTCTGTGCTGGTCGCGATCTTCCCGCGGGCGGTATTCGGCATCTTTACGTCGGACAGCGACGTTCTCGCCATGGCCGGATCATATATGCCGGTCATCGTAGTAATGCTGTTTTCCAGTGCATTCCGTGCGCCGATGAACGGCCTGATCAACGGCTCCGGACATTCCGGAATGAATCTGCTGCTCGCTTTTGTCGACGGCGTCGTCTCGCATATCGGCCTTACCGTACTGTGTGGTTTTGTCCTCGGTTACGGAATCTGGGGACTGTGGTACGGCAATGCCGCAGCCGGCTTCACGCCGTTTTTTGTCGGTCTCATTTTCTATTATTCCGGCCGGTGGAAACAAAGACCCTTGTAAGGGTTCTGTTTCTTTTTTCCCGGTATTCTTTTCCTTTAAGTTTTTGTTCTTCTATTGTTCATAGGGATACTGTCCATATATATAAGGGGACGGCAGCTTTGCCGTCCCCCTGTTTCATTTTTCGGGCCTGCTTACCGCTTACCGGCACAAGACGACTATGCCAATCATAACCACCGGCCGTGCCGGTGGTTTGCACAGCCCCCTTAGGGCCTGTTGCCTGCCGAGCCTATAGGCTCATCGAAAGGTCTGCCAACCGCACATCTTTCACAGGCAACCCCTAAAGGGGTTTTTATTTCTTGCCCTCTTCTACTGGCTTACCCGTAAACGGGTCTATGAACTCTTTCATGCTCATCTGGTCATCTGCGTAATCTTCTTGCAGTTGTCTTCGGATATACTCTTCAATTGCTCGCCGGTTTCGCCCGACCGTACTCACATAATATCCTCTGCACCAGAAATGCCGGTTTCCATACTTGTACTTCAGATTCGCATATTTCTCAAATATCATCAGGCTGCTTTTTCCCTTCAGATACCCCATAATCTGCGACACGCTGTACTTCGGCGGAATACTTACAAGCATGTGTATGTGGTCTTTGCACGCCTCCGCTTCCAGTATCTCTACTCCTTTATATTCGCACAGTTTTCGCAGCATCTTCCCGATATCCTCTTTGATGCTCCCATAGATGACCTGTCTCCTATACTTCGGGGCAAATACTATGTGATATTTGCATTCCCACTTCGTGTGTGCTAAACTTTCTGTGTCAAGTTTCATCCAGACTTGATTCCTCCTTTGTTTCTTTCTGCGGTTGGCATACCCACTCTATTCTAACAAAGGAGGATTTTTT
>JAZLHZ010000236.1:0-12501 GCA_045617085.1 Clostridia bacterium | reverse complement strand
TGTTTCGGCTCAGTGTTTTTCGCTTTCCCCGAAGCAACGTGTAGTATTATACTACTTCTTACCCCTTTTGTCAACACTTTTTTTCGGCTGCCTTTTTTCTCTTCATTTCCTATTATACACAGCTCACATTTGTCTCTTTTGGCGCTGTTAAACGTTTGTAAAACGAAAATCCTCCGAAGGAAATATTCTTCGGAGGATCAAATCATTACTTGATTTTGGCCGTGGGGAACTGTGATACTCTCAGGCAGGTATCGCCGTAGGGAACGAGGCGGATACGCTGTTCGTCATCCTTCTTCACAACGGGATATACGGGCATTTTTCCACAATGCATATCCTCCGTGATCCAGTCCTTGACCTTTGCGGCACTGACCTCCACACCGAAGCCGTCACTCATACCGAAGGGTACAGTACGCTCCTCGGTGGTCAGCTCCATCATACCTTCCTTTATAAGTGCCCAGTTCCACGGATCTGTCGTGGAAACCTCGAAATCGGGCACAAAGGGATGATCGTTGAGCTTCTTCCAATCCTCCTTGGGACGGAACGCCATCAGCAGCGGACCGACCTCGACAGCGGAAGAATGTCTGCTCCAGCTTGTGACTCTGGGTGTCATGTGCAGTCTTACCGTGATGACATCGCCATCCTGCCAGGTATTGTCCAGCTTACAGTACTCACCTGCCTCGGGCCACTCGCAAACGCTGCCGTTGACGGCGATCGTTGCTTCGCCTGCCCAGTTGGGGATACGCAGATACAACGGGAACTCTTTCGTCTCCGTCAGACCGATCTTGATATTGACCTCGTCCTCAAAGGGATAGCAGGTATCCACATCCAACTTGACCTTTGTCTCACCGGAACGGAAGCTGACCTTGCAGGGTGCATAGCTGACGCAGGCAGCGCCGTTGTCATTGGTGGCATACCACAGATGCTCAACAAATTTCGGCCAGCCCTGATGCAGATTGGCGGTACAGCAGCCGAAGTTCGGCTCCAGGCCGAAGACGTTGGCGGTCTCGTTGTTGTTATACCATTCCTTATGGCCGACGGAACAGTTGATCTGGTTCGCCTGCTGGTCATACTGATGGGTCAGCATATCAGGCGACATGGATGCGGGCAGTGCATTGAACGCCAGTTTTTCGAGGATATCGCCCAGATCTTCCTTGGGAATTCCGGTCGCCAGCAGTGTCTCGATAGAATACATCAATTCCACCACAGCGCATGTCTCGGTGCCCTGCGTTGGGCTGTTGCCGCTGAGATGCTCGTCACCGGTGAACATGCCGTACGCTACGCCGTGATTCTTCATGAGGCTCATAAAGCCGTTCATGAAGCCGTCCACTTCGTGCCAGCCGTTCTTGAACTGTGAAATGACGCCGGGCGCCTTGAGGCCCATTGCCACATTGACCACATGGCTGAGGAAATACAGCGTGCGGTAATAGGGGCGGTCGGTTCCGGAAAGGGTCTCGTCCGCCATTTTTTCCTTGAGCTTCTGCCAGGGCATATACGTCTTCATGGACTCGGTCACGGGCAATGCATTGAAGTAAGACGTCCAATCCAGTGTCTGTGTCTTCAGCTTTTCCAGCAGACGGAGCAGGAATTTGACACCGGTGAGGTTATAGAGCCATATCACCGCCTGCATATTGTCCGCACCTCTGGCGACTGCCCAGTCCTTCATGGGCATTTTATCAAGGTTTTTATACTGGTATGCGAAATAGGAGAGCATGAACTTGGGCACACGCTCGTCCGCTGTAGCGGTAAAGTACTGGATCAGCACCTTCAGCATGACCATCCGGGGCCACCAGTCGGTGTCCTCTTCGGGGCCGAAGAAGCCGTCGTCCCGCTGGCTGTTCAGCGTCCAGTCGATGTACTCCATGCACACCTTCTTGAGCGACTCGTCCTCCAGCAGCCATGCGGTAGGTACAAGACCGTCCAGATAATAGGGGGCTCTTTCCCAGCCGTCGCCGTCCTTGCCCCGCCATGCACTTTCGCTGACATCCTGCCAGAACAGATGCAGCTTGCCGGTAAGACCGGTCTTGACGCTGGTTTCCAGCTGCGCCTTCAGCCAGCCCTGCGGCTTGATTGCGCCCAGCGGCAGCTCTGCAAACTCATTTTTACTGAGCGGAGCCCGGTTAAATACGACCTTTTCTATCATTGATCTGTCCTCCGCACGCCTCAGGCGTTCTCAAACATGTCTGACAGCTTGGTACCGATGGCATAGATGGTCTTCAGCACCACGGGCAGCACTTCGTCCGGATAGCAACCGTAGGCAAACTCAAAGGACAGCACGCCCTGATAGCCGAAGCTCTTGAGCGCCTTCATATGACCGTCCCAGTCCACCTGTCCCTGGAAGGGGAAAAGGTGCAGATCCTTGCCGTAATAATTATCATGGACATGGGTACAGGCGATGCGGCTGCCGGCGATCCTCATCATATCCAGCTGATCCTTGCCGAAAGCGACATGTGCATGGCCGGAATCCCAGCAGCATTTGACGTTTTCACTGTTGAAACGGTCGATCAGGCCTACGACCTCTTCGATCCTTGCCATGTGGCGGGATTTTCCGTCCACGATGCCCCGGAGCTTTGCGCCGTCCTCAAACAGGTTTTCGAGCGCCAGCGTGATGCCGTGCTTTGCACAAAACTCGGCATGAGGCAGAAGCCGCTGATACTCGCTTTCCAGAATTTCCCCGGCATCATAACGGTCGGTCACCCGATATTCATCGGCATGATCCACACAGAATTTTGCACCGAGGATATCGGTCACGACGAAAGCTCTCCTGGTAAGCTCGGCAAAATCCATCTCGTCATATCTTCCGTAGCGATTGTAATATGCATGGGTCTGGTTCACGGTGATACCATACTGGGCAAAAGCATCCTTATCCGCCTTTGCCTTGTCCTGCCAGTTATCTGCAATCAGATCGGAGGTATAGTCTACATACTTGAAGCCCGCTTCGGAAAGAACCTTGGCCAGTTCCCCGGTGGTTCGGGGCTCTGCACAGCCGTAACGCTTGGCAGGCATAGTCGTATTGATACCGATTCTCATATCTCATTCTCTCCTTTTTCTCTGTTCCATTTTTCTCAATTCATTACCTGCAGGATAAAGCACTTGAGGTATTCCGTTTCCGGAGATGCGGGAAGTATCGGATGGTCGTGTCCCTGTGTTCTGCGCTCTACCAGACGGATCTTCTTTCTGGATTCTCTTGCCGCCTCGCAGATCATGTCATGGAACATCTGCGGCACTACGTGCTGAGAACAGGAACAGGTCACGAGGAAGCCGCCCTCCCTGACCAGCTTGAGGCCGCGGAGGTTGATCTCCTTATAGCCTCTCAGTGCGCCCTCCACAGCGGAACGGGTCTTGGTAAATGCCGGAGGATCAAGGATGACCACATCGAATTTTTCCTTTTTCTCGGTCAGCTCTCTCAGATGGTCAAAGCAGTTGTGGGCTTCAAAGGTCACGTTGTCCAGATGGTTGTATGCAGCATTCTCCCGGGCGACCTCCAGAGCCTCCTCGGAAATATCCACGCCCAGCACGCTTTCTGCACCGTACTTGGCGGCATGCAGTGCAAACGAGCCGTTATGGCAGAAGCAGTCCAGCACCTTGCCGCCCTTGACCAGCGGAGCGATGGCGGCTCTGTTTTCCTTCTGGTCGAGGAAGAATCCGGTCTTCTGGCCGTTCTTCACGTCTACGGTGAAGTGGATGCCGTTTTCCCACATATCGACCCTGTCGAGCACCTCGCCCCAGAGCAGACCTGTCCCCTGCTCCAGTCCTTCCAGACGGCGCACGGGCACATCGTTACGCTCGTAAATGCCTCTCGGCTTCACGATGTCCACCAGCGCATCGATCAGTTCCTTTTTCCACTTTTCAATGCCGAGGCACAGCGACTGCACCACCAGCACGTCGCCGAACTTGTCGACGATGAGACCGGGCAGGAAATCGCTCTCGGAGAAGATCAGGCGGCAGCTCTCGGGATCACAGAACTGCTTACGGTAATTCCATGCGGTCTCCACCCTGCGGTAAAAGAAGTCGGCATCCACCGGCTCGTCATGGGTGGTCAGCATGCGCAGTGCGATCTGGGACTTGGGATTGTAGAACGCCTTGCCCAGAAAAGTATCCTTGGAGGAGTATACGTCCACCACATCACCGTTTTCAAACTCGCCCTCCACCTTTTCGGTATCGGAAAGGAACACCCACGGATGTCCCGACTTGACTCTTGTTTCTCTCGTCTTCTTCAGATATACCTTTGCCATGGATCAATTACTCCTCATAGTAAGCCCTGATGCTCTTCAGCAGGGCTTTTCCGTTTTTCTTTGTGATCTTGACGACGATCTCGCCGGTACGGAACGTGGGCAGGGGGATGATGCGCTTGTGGCCGATATAGCCGCCCTTGTAAATGCATATCTTCTTGTCCCGATTGTCCGGCAGACCTGCATAGACTTCAAATGCCTTGACACCCTCGCCGTCGGTGATGTCCTCTTCGATGACCAGCCGGTTCACCAGCTGCATAACAGCCGCCCGGTTCTTCGGGGCAAGGGAAAACTCCGGCAGCCGGATCGTCCACTCATCCGCAGCTGTCTTTTGAACCTCGCCAAAGCGGCGGTTCTCGTTTCCGTATCTTTCCCGGAGCTTCTTTCCGAATGCCAGCAGACGCTGTGCATCCTTTTCGGGAAGCAGTCCTCTTCTGTCGGGACCGATGTTGATGAGGAAGTTGGCACTCCGGCCGACACTGGCCTCATACATGCCCATCAGCTCGTCCACGGTCTTAATGGTGTCCTCATCCTTCTCGCAGTTGAACCAGGTGGTGGTGCGCATCTTGCAGTCGCACTCGGCGGGCAGGAACCGCATGCCGCCCTCGAACTCCTGCTCAAGGCTGTTGTCGATGGTGCAGTAACCGTCCTCGTTGCCGACCCACATGGTATCCGGGTCCCACATGCCGAAGAGCATGATCTCCGGCTGAAGCGTGCGGATGGCGTTGATGATGCGCTTTTTGTCGTACTCGTGGCCGTCGCTGCCGCAGCCGTCAAACCACAGATAGTCGATCTTCCCGTAGTTCGTCAGCAGCTCGCTGATCTGGTTGATGAAATAGTCGTCATACTCTTTCCCGTCGGCAAACTTCACGCTGCCGCCCCACTGGGCAGGAGAATAGTACAGACCGACCTTGATCCCATACAGACGGCATGCATCGGTGAACTCCTTCACCACGTCGCCCTTACCGTCCTGCCACGGGGTCTGCGCCACGGAATAGTCCGAATACTTGCTGGGCCAGTTGGCAAAGCCATCGTGATGCTTGCAGGTAAGTATCGCATACTTCGCTCCGGCTTCCCGGATCGTGCGGATCCAGTTCTTGCAGTCCAGCGTTTCGGGGTTGAATCCGGAGGCAGGCATGGGCTTTCCGTCCCAGTCGGAATGACCGTGATAAAAGCTCCGGATGCCGAAATGGAAGAACACGCCGAATTCCCAGTCCAGGAATTCCAGCTGTTTTTTTGTCGGTTTGATCTTCTGCATAGTATTATACTCCTTTGATCAGCGTCCGTATGCGCCCTTCCAGGTTATCGTGAAGGCTCGTCCGGACCGCCGGAATATCGCAGTAGTGCATCACGGCGGAAAGGATGCCTGCGCCATAGGGAATGATATCCGCCCTTGCGGCGGGAATGCCCTTGATGTTTTTCCGCTCCTCTACGCTCATGCGGCACAGCATCTCAAAAAGCTCGTCTGTCTTTTCTCTGGTGAGCGCATGCCCCTCCAGAGACAGATCCATGTGGTCGTCCGTGCCGATGTCCGCCGCCGCCAGCGCCTTGATGCTGCCGCCGACGCCGATCCAGCTTTCCGGCGGGAACTGCAGCGCATTGTCACAGACCTATTTCATGATCTGTATCGCCGTCTCACGGATGAGCTGCGGGTCAAGCGCATCCTTCAATCTGTCCTTCAGCCGCACAGCGCCGATCCTGCCGCTCATGCTCCGCATGACGTTTCCGTTTTCCCCGGTCACCAGCTCGGTGCTTCCGCCGCCGATGTCAATGACGCCGACTCTGCCGGAAGGCGCCACGCCACGGAAGGCCGTGCGTGCTTCCTCATCGCCGCTGATGACGCTGACCTCAATGCCGCACAACCGCTTTGTCAGCTCGCTCACCTTACCGCTGTTGACTGCGTCCCGCATGGCGCTGGTGCCGAAGGCGTCGATCCGCTCAATGCCCAGCCTGCGGGCCTCTTCCGCAAATACGGCAATCGCCCCGGCGGTGCGCTCAATAGCCGCATCCGTCAGGCGATTGTTTTCCATGCCCTCTATGAGCCTTGTGGTGATCAGACCGCCCTTGAGCCTTCTGATCTCGTCATTCACCAGCTCAGCCGCCAGCAGGCGCACCGAGTTGGAGCCCACGTCAATAATTGCTATTCTGTCTGTCATTATCAAAAAGGTACAGCTCCTCATTATCGGTGATATATCCCCGCTTGTGTGCCTCGCGTATGATATATTCCGGGGTCTTGCTGTAATCCACGTCCTCCTGCAGCTCGGCGTTTTCAAGGATCACCGTATCCTGCTCAGCCAGCTTGGCATCCAGCTTTTCCTGCTTTGCCGCCATCACTCTCTGCCCGAAAAACCATACGCCGATCGTCAATACGCACAGTCCGCCGATCACACAGCACTTTATTCTGTTGCGCCTATCCATCTTCGTCTCACGCCTTACTTTGTCATCCACTTGAGCACGGTTTGGATCTTGTCATCCCAATAGCCCCAGGAGTGGTTGCCCGGCGACTGCTCATAGGTCAGGTTGTAGCCCAGCGTCTCCAGATGCTCCTTCATCCGGATGTTGGAATCCAGCAGCGAATCCTCGGTGCCGCACCACATATACACATCCGGCAGTGCCTTGCCCGAGGCCTTCAGCTGCTCGGCAGCGGCAAACAGGTCGTTAAAGGAGCCTCTGATCTGGTCATAGGGGCCGAACACGGTCTCCCAGTACTTTTCCCTGCCGAGGTTGCGCTGAGAGCAGATCCCCGCCGCATCCACGGCGCCGGAAAGCGATGCGCACTTCGAGAAGGTATCGCTCGCCCGCAGGCCCAGCTTCAATGCGCCGTAGCCACCCATCGACAGACCTGCCACCCAGGTGTCCTCTCTCTTATCCGACATATTGGGGAAGAAATCCCGGCAGATCATCGGCAGCTCCTCGGCGACATAGGTATAGTACTTCATGCCGTCATAGGTATCGGTATACCAGCAGCGGTGGGTACAGGGCATGACCACAGCGATCCCGAGGTCGGCGGCATACCGCTCGATGGAGGTGCGCCGCTGCCATATCGTATGGTCGTCGCTGAGCCCGTGCAGCAGATACAGCGTAGGATACTTGCCCGCCTTCTTCACGCCCTCCATGCCGATCTGGCCGGTGGTGCGCTGGGGCAGTATCACGTCCATCTGGACGCACATCTGAAGCTCATTGGAGAAGAAATCCGTATGCAGTAATGCCATATTTTCTCACCCTTTCGGCGTGTAATCAAAATGCGATCAGCAGACCCGCAGCCGCACCTACGGCGATGAACACGATCGGATGCAGCTTGGCTGTCTTTTTCCACTCCCGGAACCACAGCAGCACAAAGAAAAACAAAATGCCCAGCCAGTGGATGCCGCTGAAGAAACCGGCGGCATTGGCGGTATAAACGCTCATCTTGAAAACAGAGAATCCGGCGGCGGCGATCAGACCCGTCGTTGCAGGACGAAGACCGGAGAAAATGCTCTGCACCAGCGGGCTTTTTTTGTACTGCTCCAGTACCTTATAGATCAGCATGATGACGATGACCGAGGGGCACACCAGCGAGAACGTCGCCGTCAGCGCACCGGAAATGCCCGCCGTGGTATAGCCCACATAAGTCGCCATGTTGACACCCAGAGGACCCGGCGTGGATTCGGAAATGGCGACCATGTTGGCCAGCATCTCCTGCGTGAACCAATCCGGATGAGAAATACTCATCTGCGTAAGGAAAGGCAGTGTCGCCAGTCCGCCGCCCACGGCAAACAGACCGGCCTTGAAAAATTCATATGCCAGCATCAGATAGATCATTTCTTATTCACCACTCTTCCCCGAATAAAGCCCAACAGGCCTGCACCGATGGTGACCCAGATCGGCGAGGCGCCCAGCAGCGCCACGATGACAAAGGCGGCCACGGCCAGCACGATGCCGAAGATGTCCTTTACGCTCTTTTTGACCAGCTTGATGACGGACGATGCCACCAGAGCGCATACCGCAATGCGGATGCCCGCAAATGCCCGCATCACATATTCGTTGCCCATGTACGGATACAGGATCATTGCGATCACGGTAATGATGATGATCGAGGGCGAAATGACGCCGAGGGTGGCAACGATGCCGCCTGCGATCCCCTTTTGCTTATAGCCGATATAGGTGCCGGTATTGACGGCGATCACGCCGGGGGTACACTGACCGATGGCGTAGCAGTCCAACAGCTCCTCATAGGTCGCCCAGTGGAATTTGTTAACGACCTCCCTCTCCAGCATCGGCAGCATGGCATAACCGCCGCCGGAGGTCAAAAGACCGATACGGAAGAAGGCACAATATAAATCAAGAAGCTCCTTCAAACGACATTCCCCCTTTTATAATCTACTCTCCTATTATAATCGATTTAACACTTTTCGTCAATCCGTTTTTCAAATTTTCACGGACGAAAAAAAGCTCCCCCGATGAGATCGGGGAAGCTGTATAATTAATCGGCGGTCACCCGGAAGCGCCATATGGTATTTTCGGTCACCGGCAGCTTCAGCGTGAGCCTGTCCTCTTCAAACAGTCCGTCAAAGGCCAGATCGTCGCCTCTGTACGCCACTTCCTTTTCGCTGCTGTCCAGCACGGCAAACACGGAAAGATCGGTGCATTCATCCATCAGCGATATCTCTACCTTCGCATTCTTCGGCAGACCCGAAAGCGTGAGATTGGTGGTGGAGGAACCGCCCTTTTCCCGCATCAGCGGACCCTGAGACGAGCTTCCGTACAATGTGAGCATTGCCTCGGACTCCCTGCCGTCGGTGGCAGCCACAAGATACAGGGGAGACTTGTCGGCGCCGCTCTCAACCTCGGTGCCCAGCCGGTACAGATCGCCGAATGTCTTGAAGGCGTAGAAGGGCTTGCGGGGTTTCACGGTGGAGAACTTTCTCATGCCGATCGCCATGCGATCCACCTCGAACAGGCCGCACCATTCCTTGACGGGGTCCGCCTCAAAATAGGCGGCAGTATCCACGGGGCTCTTCTGCAGCGTGGTCAGTACTGCGGCACAGTAGGCGGCGCCCTTTTCGCCGGTCAGCAGCTTGTAGGTAGTCGCATTGCAGCTCCAGTTCTCTACGAGGTTCCACTCGTCCATGATGTTTTCGGCGTCCGCATAGCCGTACTTCGTCAGCAGCTCGACGGAATTCTCGATCTCCTCCTTCAGCATCTCCATGCTCTCAAAATACAGATGCCAGGAATAGAAATCCAGCGGCGCCTTTTTCTCCGAGATATACTTGAGGAAGCCCTCGGTAAAGGGATTCTTTGCCCGACAGAAGGCGGGGCCGCCGATCTTCTGCTTCGGGAAGCAGACCTTCAGATGCTTTGCCGCAATCGTATAGAACTCATAGAACTGTTCCGGCGTGCCGTTCCACATGTTTTCGCCGCCGTCCGCCTCGTTCCAGATCTCCCAATATTCGATTCCCCAATTGTAGCCGTCCGCCCAGCCTTCGGTATAATGGCGGATGATATGCTCGCAGATCCTTGCCCACTTTTCAAAATCTTTCGGCGGGAACACGTACCGCTTCGCCGGCGAATGCTCGATGCTTACGCCGAGGCGGAACAGCACCTTGGCGCCGACCTCCAGGATCTTGGCAATGTACAGATCGGTATTGGAGAAGTTGTAGTTGGCCGGGTCGTTCTCATCCGCATCAAAGTTCTTGAAGATGCAGGGAATATCCACGAACTCGCCGCTGCCGTAGGGATATTCCGTGTCGTGCAGACGGCTCAGCGGGATCGCCGCCTCCCGGAACAGGGGCTTTGCGTCATAGGTGAATACCTTGGTCTCCGGACCTGCATTGACGCCGTGTACAGGCTTGATCTTTCCCAGTTTCTTTGAAAAATCGACATATGCGTTTGCCATTTACCTGACCTCCGATGTTTTTTTCCGTATTATACCACGGTTTGCTTTTCCTGTCAATCCGCTTTGACCTTGTTTCCCAGCCACCGGGCAAACAGGAACAGATCAAACACGGAATGCTGCTTCTCCTCCCGAACCGACAGCCGATCCAACAGTTCGTCCGCCGCCTTCTGCATGGCTTCGGGTCTTCCGCAGGCGCCTTCCTTCAACACCGCCGCCAGTTCGCCGACGAATACGGCATGATCCCCCAGCTCGTCCCATGCTGTTTCGCCTTTATGCGCATTTATCAGCGGCCGGATCTCTTCGATGATTTGAGGTACTTTACTCAGTGATTCGGCGAAGCCTGCACGATACTGCCACACCGGTGCCTCATGCCGCAGTACACCGCCGGTGCCGGTATCCTCCTCCACCACGCTCTTGTCATTGCGGCTCAAAAGCTCCGGTTGAAACGCCTCGGTTACCGATTCATAATAGGCACATACCCTGTCTGCATCCGTTCCGTAGATACCGCCGAAATACTCCTCCCGTATATCTTCATAGGGAAGAAAGCTGTCAAACAGTGCCCTCGCCAGCACATAATGCACAAACCCGTTGGAAAGCCCGAACCGTTGAGACTGACAGCTCATCACGCTGTCAACACCCAACGAATGGTTCCGCTGCACATCCTCCCATATGATATTCGCCATGCGCATGCAGCCCGGAGCGGAATAAAAGGCTCTATAGAAGAAGTATTCATACCGGAATCCAGCTGCGGCATCATGCGGTGCAGATACTTTTCCAGTTCCGCCGCCGCATAAGCAACGGTCTCGTTTTCGCTGTGATAACGGATAAACAACCCTGCAAAACCTCCCTTATCGGTAATGCAGACCGGAGATTGATATCTTCCGGTCTGCGTTTTGAAGCTTATTCGATGATCCGATCATTTGATGAGCAGGATCACGGGATTCATGACGGGTATCTCGATATCGACGGTGACCTCTGTGCCGTCACCGGTAAAGGTCACGGCCTTCTCGCTGCCGTCCGGCATCAGCTTCACGATGCTCTCGGGCTTTTTCTCAAGAACCAGCGGAAGCTCGTCCAGCACATCCATGCCCGTATTGATCATAACGCACAGCAGCCTTCTGTCGGCGATCGTGCCGGCTCTCAGCAGCATCTGCGCATCGCCGGGATAGTACACCGGCAGCATGCCGGCTTCGCTCATCAGCGTTGCCAGCTGCTTTTTCCGGGTCTCATTCAGGAAGGAGAATGCCTCCAGATAGGTATGCTTCGCCTTGGGCGTGCCGCAGAACACCACAGACACGGCGCCGTTGCCTCGGTCATATTTGGTGACTGCCGGGAACAGGAAGCGCTGCTCGTCCCGATAGGTATGGAAACAGTAGGCCAGGGTTTCCACCTTGTCATTCTTAGGAATCAGCTCCATTGCATTGACCTGCTTGCTGTAGGAAAGGCCGTTGGGCAGACATTCATTGCTGATGTTGGCGCCGTTCCATTCCTTCACGTCAACGCCCAACTTGTCACCGAAGCCTCGGCTGATCAGACGTTTGGCAGTATCGGAAGCGATGAATACCATGCCCTCCAAGGCCTTGCTGAGCTCTGCATCGGTCATGTACTTGTCGACATCACCGGAAAGGCAGGTCACGCCGCCGTTGTCATAGGCAAAGTAGAAGGGCAGACCCAGCCGCTCCAGTACGCATTCCGCCCATGCATCCGGCGGATAGTTGGAATCATGGAACGAGAAGATGTTCTCTTTGTACACGGGAATGCGGCAGCCGGTCCATTTGATCTCCTTTGCCAGCTGTGTCAGCCTCTCATACAGTCCCCTGTGCGTGGACAGCGTCTTCCGGAACGCCTTGCCGCTGCCCGGCTCGAAGCCGTACAGACGGGTGATCCAGTGCTTTGCGCCCTGCACACCGTCCAGCAGTGAGGACGTGAACTGCGCATTGAGATACGCAGCGCTCTTGGAATAGCGGTTGAACATGATGGTATCGGTCTCGGCCAGCACCACGTCGATCTTGTCCTTCAGCGTTTCTTTTGTCGCTGCGGTGCGCATCAGGATGGACGAGAAGCCCAGCACCGAAGACGGCGCATACGTGCCGTTGGGCAGGCGTACGATCTTCAGGTTGCCGGTGCCTGCGATATTCGTCGAGGTACCGACGATGCCCTGACACAGCGGACTGCTCATGCAGCACACGCCCTGAATGGAAGGATCCACCGAATCGATACCCTCCCGCATGGCCTTGACCGCATAGGTGACCGACTCCATCTCCCAATCCACATACGTTCTCGTGACGGGATCATCGTCGGGATGAGCCATGATATAATCATAGAGCTGCTTCCGATCCATGTGGAGACCGGTGCGGCGGTTGAATTCCGCCATATGCTTTTCGCAGACACAGCCCC
>JAZLHZ010000235.1:0-13554 GCA_045617085.1 Clostridia bacterium | reverse complement strand
CACATCTGGCAGCAGTCGTGGCTGAACCCGTCGTTCAGGCTCGGCGGCACGGAGGTCAATCTGCTGGGCGTGGTGCGCACCGGCTATATCATGGTGGACATCATGCTGGTCATCAGCGGATTTCTGCTGTTCCTGCCCTTTGCCAATGCCAGGCTGGACGGCAAGCCCTTTCCCGGGACCTGCGTCTTCTACAAAAAAAGGGCGGTGCGTATATTGCCGTCCTATCTTCTGTGTCTTGCGATCTATCTTGCGGTCTATATCCTTCCGGACAATCCGTATCCCAATGCGGCGTATATGTGGAAGGACATCCTCGGCCATCTGACGTTTACCCATACCTGGACCGCCGAGGCGTATATCGGCTCCAAGTTCCCCGTGGTGCTGTGGACGCTGGCGGTGGAGGTGCAGTTCTATCTGATCGCTCCCTTTGTGTGCCGGTGTTTTGCAAAAAAGCCGCTCATCACATATCTGGTGATGACGGCGGCGGCGCTGGCATATCGGAATCTGTATGTGCTTCCGATGAATGACTGCAATATCTGGTTCAACCGCCTTCCGGCGATGCTGGACGTGTATGCCAACGGCATGCTGGCGGCGTATGCGGTCGCAGCTCTACGGAGGAAAAAGAACCTGCCGAACCTCCTGTCGGTGCTTGCCGGCACGGCGGGCGTTGTCGTGTGCATCGTTGTATTATATCTGATATCGAGGCTGGCAATACGGCAGTCCTACATCAGCGGCTATGAGGAGATCCGTCACGGCCAAATGGCGATACGGTATGAGCTGTCGCTGCTGGGCGGCCTGTTTCTCGTGGCGGGCACGGTGGCGTCGAAGTGGTTCCAGGCGGCGCTGGGCTGCCGGGTCATCCGCTTTCTTTCGGCGGTCAGCTACAACTACTATATCTGGCATTCCCACTGCATGCTGCGGCTGAAGGCGTGGCATTTCCCGCCCTATGAGAACGAGATGCCGCAGATGGCGGGCGAACAGCCGTGGCAGCTGCACTATACGCTGCTGTGCTTTGCGTTTGCGCTGGCGACGGGTGTTCTGCTGACGTACCTGTGGGAAAAGCCCGCGGCGAGAAAACTGACGGCATGGATGAAGAAACGGGATCAGCAGAGGATCGGGAATCCGTAATAATACAGAGCGGAATTGGCGGAGAATACATCCGCCTTTTTGTGTAACTGCCAGAAAATGATGTCGGCCTCGACGGAATCGGGGACGCAGATGCCGCAGGCGGAGAACAGCTCCCGGGTCTTCGCATCATCCAGCCCCAGTGAAAAGCACAGGGCTGCGGCACGCCGCCAGTCGGGCAGGCAGCCGTTTTTGATCGGGGCGAGCCGCTCCCGGGTGAGGTTGGCGCCGAGGCGCAGGGCTTTTGCCTTGACGCCTTTTTTTTCGGCCAGCTCCAGCACTCGCTGATAAAACGGGACATCGGATAAAACGGCGGGCGCAGGCTTCTCCTTTTCTTTCGGCTCATCAAAGAACATGTCGTCCAGCGACGGCAGCTCCGAATCGATATTGAAATCGGTGTGCTCCTTCGTGCGCCAGGTATAGTTGTTCAGATCGGCGGCATCGTCGGGTTCGGCGGTGTCCTTGTCATAAACATGCAGATAAATGTCCATGTCGCAGGCGGCGGCGTACTTCGTCAATACCCGTATGGCGGCGGTGAACGCCTTCTTTACCGGATACGAATATGTGCCGACGGACAGCAGGGGAAAGGCGATCGAGGCGGCGTTTTTCTCCAACGCCAGCTTCATTGCCTTGATATAGCAGGAGATCAGCAGCTTTTCCTCGTTCTGAAAGCCGTTGACCCACAGCGGCCCCACGGCATGGATGATATATTTCGCCCCGGTGCCGAAGCCCCCGGTGAGCACCGCATTTCCGGTCTCGCAGGGCGCCAATGCGGCACAGGCGGCTTTCAGCTTGTTTCCGGCGGCGGAAAAGATGAGGTTGCTGTACGGGCAGGGCAGGAGCGTCTTCGGTGCACCGGTCACGATGACCTCACATCCGGTCTCCAGCGGCATTTTTCGGGTAAAGTACAGGGGCATGGTTTTTTCACCGTCCTTCCGACGAAAACAGTTTGGTTCGTTTGAGCAGCCGGATCAGCGGCAGACCCAGCAGATAGCAGATCAGCGCTTCGGATATGGCGATCCACAGCATCGACAGCAGAAGCGGCGTGTGTGTGATGCCGCTGACGACGGCACCGGTAATGAGACCGTTGCAGAGCACCGGACAGGCGGCGGGAAGCAGCGGCTTGTGCCGCAGCTTCCTCGTGAGCACGGCGGCAAGCAGCGTTGCCAGCGAGCCGAAAATGATGTCGAAGATCGTGCTCGCTCCCAGAAGATTGGAGAGCAGGCATCCGACAAACAGACCGGGCACGGCGGCTTCGGTCAGCAGCGGCAGCATCGTCAGCGCTTCCGAGAGGCGGAGCTGAACGGCGCCGAAGCTGAACGGCTGAAGCAGCAGTGTCAAACAACAGTACAGTGCTGCGATCAGTGCGCCATGGGTCAGTTTCCGCATGGATGTATTCCTTCTTTCTTGGTGACTTGTTGAGTTGAGAGTAGATTTGCCTGCGGCACTTGATTTCTGCTTTGCAGAGTTTCGGCGGCTGCGCCGCCAACTGCTTACTGCGCACTGTCCACTGCCAACGATAAAAGGGCTTTATCCTGAAACAGATAAAGCCCTCTTTCTATGTACCTGGTTTTGTTTATAGACAGGAGGGCTGCGAACTGTCTTTTTGGCGTATTATATTTCCTGCTCGGGAAGCGGCTCCGGCGTATCCAACGGCGGAAGCTCTTCCAGCGACTCGATGCCGAAATGGCTTAGGAACTGCTCGGTGGTGCCGTATTCGATGGGCCTGCCGAGGGATTCCCGCCGTCCGACCTCCATGATGAGGTCCTTATTCATCAGCGCCTGCACGGAGTAATCGCACTTGACGCCGCGGATCTCTTCGATCTCGGTCTTGGTGATGGGCTGCTTGTAGGCGATGATCGACAGGGTCTCCATGGCGGCCTGTGAAAGCGACTGCTTTTGTACCGGCTGCAGGAGACGCTCGATGTATTCGGCGTATTCGGGCCTTGTGGCCAGCTGTACGCTCATGCCGAAGCGCTTGAGGCAGATGCCCCGCTCCTCCCGGTTCAGCTTTTCCTTGAGAATGTCCAGCTGCTCGGAAAGCTCCGACACGGTGAGCTCCAGCGCATGGGCCAGGTCGGAGATATTGACCGCCTCGCCTGCGACGAACAGGATGGCTTCGATGATGGATGTTTTGTCTTGCATAGTTGTCAGTCAATGGGCGAGCTGCCCGGAAGGTCAACAAATTTGGTGAATTCGGGCTGCCAGCCTAATTCGATGGTCTGCAGGGGGCCGTTCCTCTGCTTGGCGACACGCAGCTCTGCAATGTTCTTCTTGTCGGTATCGGGGTTGTAGTAGGCTTCCCGGTGGATGAACATGACCACGTCGGCGTCCTGCTCGATGGCGCCGGAGTCACGGATATCGGAAAGCACGGGCCGGGGATCCTTACGTCCGGTGTTGGCACGGGAGAGCTGCTGCAGCACGACGATGGGGATGTGCAGCTCCTGCGCCAGTCCCTTGAGGCCTCGGGAGATGGTGCTGATCTCCTCCTGACGGCTGCCGAACTTTCCGACGGCGCTCATCAGGCTCAGGTAGTCGATCAGTATCAGGTCAAGCCCTTTTTCCATCTGGATGCGGCGGGCTTTGGAGCGTACCTGCTGGACGGACAGGCCGCTGGTGGAGTCGATGAATATCTGCGCCTCGGCAATGGAGGGCAGGGCATCGGTCAGCCGGGTCCAGTCGTCCATCGTCAGTGCGCCTCGGCGCACCTGCTGCATGTCAACGCCCGCTTCCGAGCACAGCATACGCATGACCAGCTGCTCGGCAGGCATTTCCAGCGAGAATACGGCGACCTTTTTTCCGTGACGGATGGCGGCGTTTTCCACCATGTTCATGCCAAGACTGGTCTTGCCGATGGAGGGACGGGCGGCGATCAGTATGAATTCGCCCGGATGAAAGCCCGTCAGCACGTTGTCCAGATCGTGGAAGCCCGAAGGCACGCCTTCGATCTTGCCCTTGTTCTTTTCCAGTTCTTCCATGCGTTCGATGGTGGGCGTCAGCACGTCCAGGATCGGGACCAGCATTTCGCCGCCCTTGCGCATGGTGATGTCATAGATGCTCTTTTCGGCGGCGGCGAGTATGGCGCTCGTCTCGTCGGCGTCGGCATAGCTGTTTTTCTGGATCTCGGCGGCGGCATTGATGAGTTTGCGCAGCGTGGACTTCTCATCGACGATCTTGATATACGAGTTGACATTGGCGGTGGTGGGGATAAACGTGCTCAGGGCGATGAGATAGTCCAGTCCGCCCACAGCCTCCAGCTTGTTGAGCCGTCTCAGCTCGGTATCCAGCGTGATCAGGTCGACGGGCTTGGACTTGGATGCAAGGGAGATGCAGGCTTCATAGATGATCCGGTTTGCGAGGTCGTAAAAATCATCGGCGACCAGCGTTTCCTGTGCCAGCGCCACGGCGCCCTCGGACTGGAGCATGGCACTCAGTACCGATTTTTCCGCCTCATCACTGTGCGGAGGAATGTGCGGGACCGCTTCTTCCTGCGGGATCGGAAGCTCCATGCCGAAGCCACCTCCTTTTTTGTTTCTTTATTCCTGATTACTGCTGCTGGGCGACGACGTTCAGGATCATCTTGGTGGAGATGCCTGCCCACAGATGCAGGGTGACGGTGGTCTGACCGACGGCACGCACGGGCTCGGTGAACTCGATCTTGCGCTTGTCGATCTCGACATTGTGCTGCTCCTTCAGAGCGTCGGCGACTTCCTGGCCGGTGATGGAGCCGTAAAGTCTGCCGCCTTCGCCGGCACGCACCTTGACGATAACGACCTTGCCCTTCATCTTGCGGGCCAGCTCGTCGGCGTCATTGCGCTTGACGTCTTCACGGTGCTTCTCGGCGGACTTGGCCTTTTCCACGGCGTTGACTGCGGCAGCGGTGGCCTCTACGGCGAGCTTGCGGGGCAGCAGGTAGTTTCTGCCGTAGCCGTCGTTGACCTCGACGATCTGATCTTTGGTTCCGGTTCCCTTTACGTCCTTCAAAAGTATGACCTTCATTTGCTGTTCTCCTTTTCTGTTTTTGTCTGTTTTTTTTATTCGTTCATGTCGTTGTTATTGTTGTTTGTCCTGTTTTTCAAAAAACGGGTGATCACGCCGTGACTGCCCAGCAGCGCCGAAGCCGCACCGGCGATCATCAGGATCGTGGAGGCAAAGACTGCCGCCAGTATGATGAAGACCCGGCGGAAGGTCGCGCCCCGGCCTGCACGCTTGAAGCCTCGGCTCAATGCGCAGATGCCTGCCATCATGCAGATGAGCGATGCCGCCGTAGTGACGGTGTTCATGACCGGTTCGGCGCCGTTGATGTTTGCCAGCCGTAGGATCAGCGCCATGACGAGGCAGATGACCACGCCGCCGGTGACGGAGGGACTGACGTACCAGTCGCCGATGTGGACATAGCTTTCGTCATTGTCCAGCTTGTTGCAAAGCTTGCCGCAGAATACCGTGCCGACGGTGCCGGAGATCATGGAGGTGCTGACGATGAGGGCGGGCAGCGTGAGCCGCAGGGTACTCAGCAGCGTTCCCAGCACCTCGGTGAGTGCCGAGGAGATCTGCTGCGCCGTCAGTCCGCCGGTCAGTATGGCTTCGGCGGTGACGGGCTCAAACATGCCGCTGGCGGCAAATGCCTGAAGCATCATCTCTCCCACATACGGATGCAGCGAGGAGACATATCCCGCCAGCGCATCCTCCAATACGTCGATCAGGCTTCTGCCGAGGCTGAAGTACAGGTAGGCGGCGGGCAGGAGGATCACTGCAGCCTGAACGGCCATGGCGATCAGCATGCGCCGGAAGTAGTCCATGCGCCTGGCCGAAAGCAGTATGATGACTGCCGACGGCACGAAGCAGATCAGCAGCATCAATAGCATTCCGGAGACGGAATACAGCCAGTAGGTCGAAATGCACATGCAGACGGTGTAAGCCGCTGCCGGGAACATGCCGCCCCATGCCCAGAACAGGGGCAGAAGCACCGTGCCGAGAATGCATACCGGCGACAGGCCGATCCCGAGCACCGAGCCCAGACCCAGCAGGGCGGCAACGATGGACGAGATCAGTACGGTGGATGCAGGTCTTTGATTCATAATACGTTCCTCATTCGATAAGTCCGGGGTTGCGCATCAGCCGTCCTGCGATCGAGATCCCGGCGGCCAGCCTGTCGGCGTACTCCCCGTCGATCAGGAAGCGGACACAGGTTACGTCGGGACGGTCGGTCAGCAGGTTGACAAAAGCGTATATCAGGTTGCGCTCCTGATTTTCGGTGAGCCGCTGACATCCGGCATAGAAGGCTTCGGAAAGGTCGACGACGGCCTCACCCTTGGAAATGCGGATGCCCAGCAGGTCGTCTTCGGTCAGCTCCTCCGGGATCAGCCGTACGACGCCGGTCTCATATTCCTTCGGCTCGTCGAAGAGCAGCTTCAGCGTGCTGCGCACCGAGGCGGTCTGCGTGATCGGCAGCGCACGGTACAGCCGTGCGAGCTTTCCGTCGGCGGCCGTCATGTAGATATTGACGAAGGTGCCGATATAGTCCGTGAACATGGCGGGGGTGAATATGCCGCCTTCGGGGGCAAGCTCTTCAATATGCGCCACCTGTCCGTCACCGATATACAGCTTGATTCCCTCCAGTCCCGGCATGAAGCCGCACAGGGTGCAGGTGAGTGCGGCGCACAGGCTGTACATCGAGATGCCGCTGCGCTCCAGCACCGAGGAAAAGTTGCCGTCAAAATTGAGACGCAGGCTGCTGCCGTCCTCGCTCAGCTCATATCCGGTCAGCTTCAGCGCAATGCCCGCAAGGAAGGCGGTATAGGTGCTTTCCTCCCGCATCAGCGCCTCCAGTACCGGCGTGACGAGGTCATCCTCAAAAGTGATCTCCTTGGTCTGGGGGATCAGCAGTCCGGAATCCCGGGCAATGCGGTACAGTGTGACGATCCTTGTGGGGCTGTGGATCAGCTCCTCCGCCGAAAGGTGTGCCCAGCCTGCCGAGGGACTGCTTTCCGGCAGCGTCATGGCGCCGGTGGGCAGCTCGGTCAGCGGCAGCGCCCGGTTTTCCGCCAGCACGTCCACGAAGCTCACACCGCCGCGGCACAGCGTTTTGGCAAATGCCGAGCGGATCATGAAAAGCTGCTGGGCGGAAGCGTTGAGCACTTCTTTTGAGAGGTTAACGATCACCGTGTCGCCGCTTTTGAAGCAGGACAGGAGCTTCGTGCCCTCGGGGAACAGCGGCATGCCGTTGTCGGGCACCTCAAACGAGATCAGCGCCTCGGCGATGGCCTGCTCATAGGTGACGTCCGCAGTGACCTCGACCTTGATATCAAAGGGGATGAACGCCTGCCCCGAAACGGAGGGCAGGAACAGCTGCGCCTTTTCGGTGTGGCTGTCGATGCGCTCGGCTTCGACCGGATCGATCTGCTCGGGCACCGGTGTGGTCAGCGCAAAGTCGTCGTTGAACACGATGAACTCCGTCGGACTGCATCCGGTCAGCAGCAGGCAGACGATGAGTACGGAGAGTATGGTTCTTTTCATTTTTCTGAGTGACTGCTTATTTCTTAGTGCTTATCGGCAGCTCCACGGTGAACGTGCTGCCTTTTTCGACCTCACTGGTCACGTCGATCTTGCCGTTGTGCAGCAGGACGATCTGCTTGACGATGGAAAGTCCCAGACCCGTGCCGCCGGTGCCTCTGGAGCGGGCCTTATCCACCCGGTAGAAGCGGTCGAACACGTGCGGCAGATCCGCTGCGGGAATGCCGATGCCGCTGTCGATGACACGGACTCTCGCCATGGCGTCGCTCTTTGCCAGCTCGATCTTTATCGTGCCGCCTCTGGGCGTGTACTTGATGGCGTTGTCGATGAGGTTGTAGAACACCTGCGTGAGGCGGGAGACGTCTCCGTCCACGGTGACCTGCTCCTTCATGACGGCGCTCATCTCGATGCCCCGCTCTCTGGCCAGCGGCGCCAGACGGCGGACATTCTCGCTGAGCACTTCGGAAAGCTGTATGGCGGCGAATACCGGCGGCTTGGTGTCCTTGCTGTCCAGCGAGACCAGCGTCAGCAGGTCGTTGATGACGTTGTTCAGACGGTCGATCTCCTTGTTGATGTCGCTGAGGAACTCGTCCAGCATTTCCCCGGGCGGATTCTTTTCGTACATCAGCGTTTCGATCAGTATTTTGATGGTGCTCAGCGGCGTTTTCAGCTCGTGGGAGGCGTTGGAGACGAACTGGCTTCGGGTCTTGTCCAGATTCTCGATGCGCTCGCACATGGAGTTGAAGGCTTCGGCCAGCTGGCCGAACTCGCTTCTGCTCTTGATCTTGACCCGGTAGCTGAAGTCACCCCGGGACATCTCGGCGATGCCGTCGTTCAGCGAGGCGATGGGCTTCGTGAACAGCCTTGAGATGAACATGCTGATGGAGGCGACGATGAGGGCGATCAGGATGAGCCATGTCATCATCTGGAGCTGGATATGCCTCAGCGAGGCATAGGCCTCCTGCGAGTAGGAAATATAGACCAGCGCCCCGATACAGGCATCCTTGTGCAGCACGGGGATCGCATAGATGCCGGTCATTGCGCCGTCGCCGGTGAAGCCGAACAGGCTGAGCACGGGGTTCTTGTCAAAGTAGTAGCCGTAGCTGCTGACCTGCTGGACCAGCGCCTCGGCGACTTCCCTGCGTGCAAGCACCGTGCCGTTACTTTCGGACTCGCTGTCCGCCTGCACCACGCCGTAGAGGTCCAACACCAGCACCCGGAAGTTTTCCGGTGCCGTGCGGGCGATCTCATACAGCGCTTCTCCGTCCCGGGCGTACAGTGCCGTCTCCGTCTGCAGGGCGATCTCCTCTGCCGCTTTCAGCTCCGAATCCACCTTCTGGCTGAACAGATACTCGCTGACCAGCCGCACCAGCGTGGCCGCCACGGCGCAGTAGGAGACACAGATGACCAGAAGATACGCCAGCACGAACTTCCAGCGGATGGAGAAGAAGCGGCGTTTAATCCTTGTTAGTGAAATAGTAGCCCACTCCCCATTTTGTCAGTATGAATTCGGGCTGTGCGGGGTTGCTTTCGATCTTCTCCCTCAGCCTTCTGATGTGAACGTCCACGGTGCGCAGGTCGCCCAGGAACTCATATTTCCAGATGGTGGCCAGCAGCGTTTCACGGGAGAACACCTTGCCCCGGTTGGTGATGAACAGCTGAAGCAGGTCGAATTCCTTGGCGGTGAGGTTGACGTCCCGGTCGTCAATGGTCACGGTGCGGCTGCTGATGTTGATGGACATGTTCTTGACCACCAGCGTCTGTACGGCGGGAGCTGCGGGTGCACCGGCGGCTCTGCGGAAGATGGACTTGATGCGGGCCTTGACCTCCAGAATGTTGAAGGGTTTGGCCATGTAGTCATCGGCGCCGTACTCGAAGCCCATGATCTTGTCCATGTCCTCTCCCTTGGCGGTCAGCATGATGATCGGCACATTGGAGCTTTCACGGATCTGCTGGCATACGCCGATGCCGTCCAGCTTGGGCAGCATCACGTCCAGCAGGATCATGTCAAAAGTGCCCTTGCCGAATTTCTCCAGTGCTTCTTCTCCGTCATAGGCGCAGTCGGTCTCATAGCCGTCCTGCTCCAGACTGTATTTGAGTCCTTTGACGATCAACGGTTCATCGTCTACGATAAGTATTTTCTTTGCCACGGTCCGAGCCTCCAATGCAGATTTATCCAAATCATAGTATATCACGCCTGTAATAAAATTGTAGTAAAACTTTATTATATTTTATTGAAAAAACTCTCCGATCGATGACCGGAGAGAGAAAAACCATTACTTTTTATAGATAGCGGTCTGCTGTACCTTGTAGGATACGATGTACAGGATCGCATCGACGATGATCTTTGCCACCAGATTGGGGATGCCCCAGCCGGTCAGCAGCTTCAGTCCGCCGATGGAACACAGCAGGATGCAGGCGGCCAGCACGTAGTATTTGATCAGCGTGGCGGCGGTGACCTTGCCCTTGAACACCAGCTTGGTGTTCATGAAATAGTTGGCGAGGGACGAGATGATGCGTGCGCCGATCTGCGCAAATGCGACCTCCCAGCCCAGCGCAATGTCGAACAGGATGAACATCACATAGTCGATCAGCGCCGAAATGAGGGAGCTGAGGCAGAACTTGCCCGCCTGACGGAACATCAGCTTGTAGATCCTGAGACCGTCCTTCAGGGCGTTGAAGTGGGAGGAGGAGTTGTTGTCGATGTAGATGGTGGCGATCTCGACCTCGACTACGGGGATCTTGTTCTCGCCGGCGCTCATCAGCATGTTGATCTCGTACTCATACCGGTCGCCGTCCAGCTTGAGGAAGGTCTCGAACCAGTCCTTCGGCAGACCTCTGAGGCCCGTCTGCGTGTCGCCGATCTTGAGACCGGTCAGCGCCGCAAATACGAAGCAGGTGAGCGTGTTGCCCGCCTTGGAGCGCAGCGGCATTTCCCTGATGTTCCGGGAGCCCAGAATGAGAGAGTCGGGATGTGCCAACAGGGCATCGGCGATCTTCTTTACGTCCTGCGGCGTATGCTGGCCGTCGCAGTCCGCCGTGACGATGCCGACGGCGTCGCTCTTCATGATCTCGGCAATGCCGGTCTTGAGGCCTGCGCCCTTGCCCCGGTTGACCTCGTGGGTCAGCACCTGTGCCTTGCCTTCCAGTGCGGCGAAAATCGGTGCATACTTCTCTCCGCCGCCGTCGTCGATGACCACCAGGTGACGGAATCCGGCGGCGATGAGGTCGTCGGTCAGTTTGATCAGCCGCTCATCCGGCTTATATGCGGGGATCAGTACCGCAATCTTCGAGTAGTCCATTTTGTATTATTTACACCTGCCTGTTTTTTTGACATACATAGTCATTATATCAGAAATAAGTGATCGGAAAAAGCAGGTTATAATAAAGCTTTGTAAAAAAAGACGGCTTGCCGAAGCGCAAGCCCCCTTTTCAGGGGGATATCAATTCTCGTAGAAGTCGCAGAGCAGGTTGTCACCGCTCTCGACGAAGGAGATGGTCAGCGTGCCGCTGCCGTAGTAGGTGAAGGACAGATCCACGCCTGCGGAATAGTCGGTCACGATGGCGTCGGCGGAGTTGGTGACATAGCTGCCGGTGTAGTTCTCGCCGTAGGTGCGGACGGCATCGAGGACGATGCTGCCCATCTGCTTGGCGGCCAGATAGACGGTGGAAGCGACCTGGGCAACGCCGCCGCCGGTGACGGTCACGCCTCTGCCGTTGATGGCATCACAGTAGCCTGCAGCATAGCTGCGGGGGCCGACGATGTTGTTGAAGGAGAACTTCTGACCGTAGGTCAGCTGGACGCCGTTGATGGCGTTGCAGGCGAGGGTGATGTTGTGGCGCAGGTTCTGGTCATAGGGCAGGAAGGTCTTGCCTTCTGCGGCGATACCGGCGCTCTGCTGGGGATTGTAGTTCTGATCCAGACCGTACAGCTCGCAGGTCAGGGTGTTGTTCTGCAGCGTGAAGTGGATCTGGATGCTGTTGGGATAGCTGCTGGTGAAGGCGAGGTCATAGCCGGAGGTGTAGTCGGTGATGACCGCATCGTTGGGATCGGAAACATAGCCGCCCACGAAGTTGCTGCCGTAGGTGTAGTACTCGTCAAAGGCCATGTAGCCGAAATTCCGCAGGGCCAGCATCAGTGTGGTGGCGACCTGGGAAACGCCGCCGCCCAATACCTCGGCGCCGCGGCCGTTCATCGCATCGCCGTAGCCCTTTTCATAGGTGCGGGGGCCGACGGTGTTGTTGAAGGAGTACTTGATGCCGGGCTGGATGTAGGTGCCGTCCAGCGCCATGGCGGCCAGATAGATGTTGTTGGTCAGATTCTGAGAATTGCCGACGACGAGGGTATATGCGGAAGCATACGCTGTGTAGCTGCCGGTGTAGGCGCTTGTCGAAGCAGCAGCGGGTGCGCCGCCCAGCAGAGCGTAGTTGGGCTCTTCGCCTTCGGCGACGTAGTAGTTGCCGTACTTGTCATAGGCTGCAAAGGCGCAGGGGCATGCAATCAGCAGCGCCAGCAGCAGGGCAGTGATCCGGAGTGTGGTTTTCATGGGAAATATCCTCCTGTTGTTGTTTTTCGCCGATTTAGACGCAGGGATTAGCCGGTTTGTTCCATAAAAATGGAAAAAAGTACTGCCGAATCGGGGAAAACGGCGCAGCCGTAAGTTCTTCCCCTGTTCTGATATGCTTTCCATAAAGCAGACATCGGATACGATAGAAATCCGGCATGAGCGCAGACATTGGCGGATAACTGAATACAGACATGAAGAAGCCCTCCCGATCACCTTTGCTGATGATCGGGAAGGCCGATTTTCATTGGAGTATTCCCTTCAAAAATTACACGGGGGCAGATTTATTCTCATATTTGATTTGGGTATTTTTCAAGATCCCACCCGCATACTATCATTCTATCGTGTTCATCCGAAGTAATTGAACCGCCGTAGCCAAAGTCATAGAGAGAACAACAGTGTATACCCGTAAACGTATGGGTTTCCCAATCATAGGTGCCCATCATCTTTCCACCGCAAACAGGACACGCAATCGTGATATCTACAGGCATTCCGCTGCCTATCAGGCCACCGGAGACCAGCTCCAATTCTGTCTTTGTCAGCTCTGCGAGCTTTTTGTTCAGGGCTTCCACCTCATTTTTGAGGGCGTTCAGTTCTTCTTTTGTTTTCATGTTTTATCTCCTCTGTTCCTTTTTTGACTTATTATCCCTCTATCAGTTGTTCCCAATCAATGTTTTCGCTGTTTTCGTCCTCGATAGAGGTTCGCCTTTCGATATCAATGCCGCCTGCTACCTGTTTCAGTTCCTCATCTTTCAGCATACTGAGCTTTCTGTCCATCGTTTCGACCTCATTCTTGAGGGTGTTCAGTTCTTCTTTCGTTTTCATGGTATCTGCGCCTTCTTTCTTGATTTTATCTTTTTATACGATGCAGTCGTGTAAATGGCTATTTGTTGACATCCGATCCACTAACTCAATTTTTTCGATAATCTTCCGCTCTCGTGAATATGTTCTCTCGAACGAATCCGATAGTTCAAGTGCATGATATTGATGCCGTTTTTCTTTTAAGCCTTGACATCAATACTATCGTCTCCATGTGCCTTGTAGCAATGAGATTGATGTCGGACGTTATTGGGAAAAAATCGTCCCATTCTTTCGGCATTTTCTCTCCATGGGAACATATCGACAAACTGGGATTTATCAATCACCTTAGTCGGCAGCTGGTGTTTGTTGCAACTTCGTTCTGTTTACAAACCAGTAAGCAAAGAAAACAATGCTCAACATACAAATACCGCCGCCAAAGAAGAATGCAGCCGAAAGATTCCAGTCGGACAGGATACCGAATACCAAATTCGTTCCGATTGCGACACAGCTTATCAGCATAGAATGAATGCTGAGGGCTGTTGCACGATTTTGT
>JAZLHZ010000234.1:0-8293 GCA_045617085.1 Clostridia bacterium | reverse complement strand
TTCGGTCTCCAGATGGAAGCGGAGCCGCTCCTCGTCGAGGCCGCCGTCTCCGGCGATCAGCAGCGCCTTGACGGCGTCGATGCCCTTCTGCTCGGTCAGATAGATGTCAAAATCCGCCCAGCGGTGATGCCAGTTGCTCAGGCTCAGGAAGGGGATCAGGCTGTAAATGTGGTCGCCGTGAAAGTGGGTGTTGAAGATGGCCTTGACCCTGGAGAAATCCACGTGCCTGCGCTGCAGCAGGTCGACAACGGGAGCGCCGCCGTCGATCAGGTACAGATTGCCGTTGACATCGATCATTTCGCAGGAGCAGTAACGCTCGTCGGAGGGCACGCCGTGGCTGGTGCCGAGGAATGTGACCTTTACCATAATCCGATTACTCCTTTACAACGCCCTTTTTCAGGATGATATTTGCATAGATGGCGGATTCGCCGCTCATGACGACACAGTAGGCCTTCCTGGCTCTCTCGTAGAAGGCGAAGCGCTCCATGTGCTCAAAGGAGACCTGCTTGCCTTCGCTCTTGTCGCAGAGCTCGTGATATACGTCCCAGATGGGGGTCTCGACCTTGTCGCCGGGCACCACGGCCATCAGCGCCACGGGGCTCTCCACGTAGGGGTCGAGGGGCATCAGCTTGAGGATCGCTTCGAGGATCTCGGGCACGCCGTGACCGTCGAGGCGCACGAGGTTCTTTGCAAGGCTGGCGCCGGGGAAGTTGCCGTCACCGATGACGATCTCGTCACCGTGACCCATCTCCATCAGGATCTTCAGCAGTTCGGGAGAAATAACGGAAGGAATACCTTTCAACATAATATTATACCTCCTATTGATCGTGTGATCGAATTAGCAATTAGCAATGTGCAATTAGCAGTTTGGGCGGCTGTGCCGCCCAATAGTCCCTTCCCAGCTCACTGGGAAGGGGGGACCGCCGTAAGGCGGTGGGTAGGGCCGGATAAGTAATCTACGTTGCCGAAAGCGTCGGATCGATATACAAAGGCTCGACGGACAGCGATTTGAGGAACGTATTCAGAAAGTCCCCGGTCTGCATGCAGAGGGAGAACCGGTTGTCACAGGGATGGAAGATCAGCTTTTCTTCCTCCGCCAAAGCCCTGTCCAGCAGCAACCGCACCTTTTTCTCCCTGTCGAACATCAGCCCCAATGGGGATATCGACCCGGGGCGTGTCCGCAGATTCTCGTACAGCGCTTCATCGTCCGCAAAGCACAGCCGGGAAGTGCCCGCCTGTCTGCTGACGACGCCCGCAGAGAAAGGAATGTCCGGACGGGTGACGAACAGATACAGTCCGCCCTGCCTGCGGGTGGTGAGGAACAGGTTTTTCGGCATCACGGCGCCGAAATGCTCCTCGCTCTTTTTGCACTCTTCCATAGAGGAAAGCGGTTCATGTTCGATGAGCTCATATCGGATGCCGAGTTCATTCAATCGGGCAAGGACTTCGGAAACGGTGTCATTCATTTTGTGAGAACGCCTTTCTGATCCGCAGGTCTTTTCCGGCAAACTTGACGATCTTCAGCGCCTCGATCAGGCGGGAGAATGTCCGGTCGCCGTACTTGTTGATGAGGTCCTGCGAGGACAGGTTGGTGGAGATGATGGTGTGCCGTCCATTGGTGAAACGCTCGTTGATCAGCATGAAGAAGTCTTCAATCGTGATGTTCTTGACCTGCGGTTCGGCGCCGAGGTCGTCGATCAGCAGCATATCGCAATTGATGAGCTGATCGAAGTCCTCCTGCTTATCGCTGTCGCCGAAACGGGCATCGTGCATCAGCTCGTACAGCTTGTAGGCGCTGACGGTGACCGGAGAAAAGCCCCGTCCGATCAGGCGGTTGGCGATGCAGTTGACCAGATACGTCTTGCCCAGTCCTGCCGAGCCGATGAACAGCAGACCCAGATCATCGGTAACAGGATAGCTGTCCGCAAACTCCTCACAGTCCCGTTTGGCTTTTGCGGCGAGCTGACGCTGGGACTTGCCGCCGTTTTCCGCCGTATCGGGAAAAATGTTCAGATCGAAATTCTCAAAAGTCTGTTCTGCGGCGTTTCCGCTGTATTCAAATTTCAGCTTGATGAGCTTCTGTTTGTAGCAGCTGCACATTTCCCGCAGCGCATCGCCCACATAACCCCTGTCCTTACAGACGGGGCAGGTATAGATCGGGTCGAGATAGTTCTCCGGATATCCCAGTGCGGCGACTCTGCGGTGCAGCTCCTTTTCATTCTGTGCGGCGGCAGCCTTGATCTGCTGTGCCAGTCCGGCAGTGCGCTCCGGTGCACGCAGAATGGTTCTTACACCTTCGGACAGCATGGCCGCACCGCTGTGGATGATGTCGGGGATCTTTTCGTCCTTTTTCCCCAACTCCTCAATGCGCCTGTCCCGCTCAAGGATATTGCTTTCCCGCAGGCGGCTGTATTCGTCGTCGAGCTTTCGGCGGATCTCAATGCTGTTCATGTCATTCTCTCCTGTATTCAGTTGCCGCTGCGGGCGTCAATAATGGCGTCCAGCTCCTCAGCGGTGTATTCGTGATGCAGATATTGCAGTGCCTGCGGAACGGTACCGGTTCCGGTCTGTGCAGGTCTGTTCAGACGGCTGCGGGCTTCGTCGGGCGTGGTGATGCCCTCTGCCTGCCATTTGCGCAGCAGACCCGAAATATAGTGTGCAGGCGTGCGTGTGCCTCTGGCGATCTCTGCCGCACAGGTGATCAGCTCAATGGGAGCGCCGGTGAGCCACTCCTCCAGCAGGCTCTGGGCAATGGGCTTGTCGCCGCCGACCAGCGTATTCAGCTCAAACAGCTGCTTTTTGACGGCTTTCTGGTGCTCGTTGTTGGCCTTGATGTCCTCCACCGAGATGAGACCCCTCTCGCACAGGCTCTCGATCTGGTGCTGGAAATCGTCCATCGTATACCGCTTGCCCAGTGCGCCCATCGCCTCGGCGACAAATTGCAGGGCTTCCGGCGTGAATCCGGCAACGAGGAAGTTCTGATAGTCGTCCTGCTCCTTCGGCGTGGGATTCACCTGCGTGATGCCCAGCGCCTTGTGCAGCGTCTTGATGGCGTCAAAGCTACCGCCCGTGTCTCTGCCCTTCAGAATGCCGTCCAGATACGCAAACGACGGGTTGCGGCCTTTGACGGTCTCGGCGCAGGCGGCGATGATGTCCTGCTCGGAGAGCTTCCATTCGTCTGTCCATTTGGCTGCAAGGTTGACCTCGTCCACCGTGGGCTGGCGGCGCAGGTTGAACTGCTTGAGCACCTTCTGGGCGGTAAGGTAGGCAGCGCTGTCCCGAATTGCGGCCTGCTTGGCCTGGTCGATGGTGAGTATGCCGTCCTGCGCCCATTGTGCGGCCTGCCTGGCGATGGATTTGAATTTGCTGCTCTTTCCGTGGCGTTTGACATAGCTTTCCACCATGATCAGCACAACCTCTTCCGGAAGACCCATGTCCTCGATCCATTCGGCGGCCTCGGAGAACTCGTTGGGGTGCAGCAGCCTCGTGTCGAAGATCAGCTGCAGCCGGTTATTGAAGTCCCGGTGCCGGTAGATCTCCTGTTCCATCGGCGATTCGGTGGCGGAGGCGGAGACCACGCTCAGGAACCGGTAGCTGACGGGATTGTCGCTGATGCGCTGGATCAGACCCTGTCGCTCCCAGAACTGGAAGGCATTCTGTACGACCTCTACGTCCATGTCCAAAAGCTTGCCCAGCCGTTCCAGACTCATGTCTTCCCGGTTGTAGCACTGCATCAGTCCATAGAGATACACCTTGACGAAATCGCCGTTGGCGTGGGGCATATAGTTCAGGATGAATATATTTTCAATGGGGGTGGCACCCTGCATCAGATAGTCTTCGGAAAAAGAACAAAGCGACATGGACGGCCTCCGATATACTTATTCACCCTATTATACCATGTTTTCCGTCTGCTTGCAAGCAAAAACAGATGAAAAAAACAAAACGCACTCAGACTTGAGTGCGCTCTGTTATTAGCATCAGTTAGCAGCGGTGTCAACTGCAACTACCTGCTGGCCATCGTAATATCCGCAGTTCTTGCAAACGCGATGGGCGAGCATCGGCTTCTTGCAATGGGGGCAAGTAGTGATACCCGGATTGGACAGCTTCCAATTAGCAGCGCGGCGGGTACGCTTGCGAGCCTTGGATGTTTTTCCCTTCGGTACGGCCATAGTTACACCTCCTCATCCTTTGTCAGCAATTCACTCAATGCCGAAAAGGGATTTTGGCGTGCGCCACCCTCCTGGCATGTACAGGGTGCTATATTAAGATTGGTTCCGCAGACGGGGCATAAGCCTTTACAGTCTTCGCTGCACAGAAAGCGCATCGGCATCTCCAGCAGGAGCGCCTCTCTGGCCATGTCGTTGACCTCGATCTTGTAGCCCTCCATCGGGTACTGATCGGGATCGTCGGCATCGGGCGTGCGGGAAAACAGCGCCGTGATCTCGGCATCCAGATGCAGCTTCACGGGCTCCAGACATCTGGCGCAGCGGGATTCTACATCGCCGCTGACGGATGCATAGACCTTGACTGCATCGCCGGTTCCCAGCAGTTCACCGCTGAGCTTTACATTGGCAAAGCTTACCGGATCGTCCAGCACCACCATCGGCTCCAATTCGGCCACGGCAGTGAAGGGGTAACTCTGACCCGGATCCTTCAGCGCACGCGAGACATCTAAAAGCATATACTCACCCTCTACTTCAACCACTATATTATACCAGTTTTTTGAAAAAAGTCAAATGGGTTTTGGCGATTTATCGTTCATTTTTGTGAAAATCAACATGAATTTTTCATTGCCTCCCTACTTGATTCTGCAATTATCTGTGGTACAATATGTATATATCGTTTTTTCGGGAGGAAGGCACAGATGAAAGCCTCACAGCGGACAAACTATCCGTGGAAATTCGGCATATTCCTCGGCATGTACTACATGGCCAACGGCGTGTATCAGGGGTATGCCTCCAAGTATTTTGAGAGCAAGGGACTTACCACGATGCAGATGAGCATCATCCTGGCGTTCACTCCGCTGATCGCCATCGTGATGCAGCCGGTATGGGGTGCCGTGGGCGACCGGGCAAAGCGCAGGAATACCGTGCTGCTGCTGCTGACGGCAGTGTCGTCGGTGCTGCTTCTGCTGTACCGGGTGTCGGATGCGTTCTGGTATCTGCTGCCGATGAGCATGCTGTTTTCGGCGCTGTATACCTCGATCCAGCCGATGGGCGACTCCATCATTCTGGAGGATCTGACGCCCAAGCGTTTGGCTTTCGGCCCGCTGCGCCTGTTCGGCACGTATGCGTTCGCCATTACCAATCTGATCTGGGGCCTGATCCTCTCGCCGGAGCGGATGAACTGGATCGTATATCTCACCTCGTTCCTTCTGATGATCACCGTGGCTGCGGTATTCGTATTGCCGCCGACGGAGGGACATCAGTCCAAGGGCAAGAAGATGAACATCCTCGCCGTGCTGAAGGCGCCGCACATGGCGGGCCTGCTGCTGATGCTGATGCTGCTGCAGCTGACCTACGGCTATTTCTACAGCTTCTATTCCATTTTTTATACGAGCCTGCCGGGCGGCAACGGCGTGCTGCTGGGCATCTGCTATTTCCTTTCGGCGGTCAGCGAGACGCCTTTCCTGCTGAATGAAGACAAGCTGTTCCGCAAGTTAGGCGCCGGCAAGCTGATGGTCATCTCCGCTGCCGTGCTGACCCTGCGCTGGACGATCCTGGGCTTTACCAACAACCCGTATGTGGCGCTGGCGAGCCAGGTGCTGCACGGCTGGGGCTTCATCGTGATGACGGTCTCCACCAGCAAGTTCGTCGCCAAGGTCATTCCGGATGAACTGAAAGCCTCCGGTCAGATGGCGCTCTCGGTGGTCGGCTTCGGCATTGCCAGAGCCTTCGGCATCCTCGGCGGCGGCGCCGTGGCCTCCGTTACCGGCAGCGTGCAGAACGGTTTCCGGCTGACGGCGTGCGTGGCGCTGATCACGCTGCTGGTGTTTGCTCCCAAGTATCTGCGGATGAAGCCGCTCAACGGGCAGGATGAATGATATGAAAGCACAGTACTACGAAGCGATATTCAGGAGGAAATCCTTCCATCTGTTCCGGGGTGTCGGAGACGACCGAATGACGCAGGAGGAGCTGAAGGATATCGAAGCGGCGTTTGCCGGGTTTGAACGGCTGTACCCGCAGATCCGCACGGCACTCCGCATCGTTCCTGCGGAAAAGGTGCACTTCAAGCGGGACGCCGAATACTGCCTCCTGATCTACAGCGAGAAGAAGGATAACTACCTGATGAACGCCGGATACCTCGGCGAGCAGCTGGATCTGTGGCTTACGGCGCACAAGATCGGCAGTCTGTGGTTCGGCATAGGCAAACCCGACGAACCGGCAGTGGACGGATTGGATTACGTCATCATGATCGCCGTCCACAAGGTCAACGACGAGACGAAGTACCGGAAGGATATGTTCAAGGCGAAGCGCAAGCCGATCGAAGAGATCTGGTCGGGCGACGGGTTCGGCGTTGCGGACATCGCACGGTTTGCCCCCAGCGCATGTAATACCCAGCCGTGGTTCACGGAGAACAAGGACGGCCTGCTGACCGTTTCCCGCTATAAGAAGCCGGGCAAGCGGGGCATCATGCCTGCGGGCGCTGTGTCGTATTTCAACCGCATCGACATCGGCATCTACCTTTGCATTTTGGAGATATGCATGGAGAAGGACGGCATCCGTTACGAAAGAGAGCTGTTCATCGACAATGGCGGGGAGAACGAGCTGACGAAAGCGGCGGTTTATCGGATGATAAAATAGTGTCAGGTAAGTAACACATAACAACAAAGGGGATATTGCAGATTTTGTATTCTACGATATCCCCTTTGTTGTTGTACGTAAAAATGATGAATTAATCATCCGGATCAATTCGGATAAACTGTTATTGGATCACTCTCGTAATCATCATTATACGCAGTCACTGATGCATATAGCATGGTAAAAGGACCAAACCATGGATCAAGGTATACTTCCCAATAGTTAGTTGATGTTGGACTTATTTTATTATATGTTTCAGTTCTGAAAGTGGATGGTTGATCACCATTGATTTGTTCATAACTAAATGAAATTGAGAGACGTGTAGTATTGTTACTTGTATATATTTTCATGTGGGCAGTATTACTTAGGCTTGCAGAATATATAACAGGGTATGGAGAAACAGTTATGCTGGCGGACATACCAGTATAATTGACAGTACCATCACCGGGTCTGAAAGTCAACTTTATACTGCTTGCTTCGGTGAACGTATAGTTAATATTCCAGGTTCTTGTGCTGCCGCTGTCAGTATAGCCGCTGTTCCACGTCTGCAGGATATTGCCGCTGGAGATCATTGAAATGGAATCTATGGAGGGCAATGTAACGACGGTGATATGAACGGGGGTGTTGACGCATGCATCGGAGTCCACAGATACACTCAGGATTGCCGGTACCACAGAAAATTGTACTGTGACATAATCGGTATAGTTGGATCCGTCATATGCTCTGAAATAATTCGTTCTCTCACCCTGATTGACGAATGTGCGGGATACCTTCCATATGCGCTGAGACCCATTATCGGTATATCCGCTTGTCCATGTTTGAGCATGCTCTTTATACTCGTTGTAGAGTGATATAGCTTTTGCCTTAGTTGAGGTAATAACAGTAGCTGTCATCGTACCACTGACAGGAACCGAATTACTATCAAAAGATGCAGAGATGATTTTAAGCGGAATGTCCGCTTCCGTAGCTTTTGGTTCGATGCAGAGTTTGACGTTGAAATAGTCAGTACTGTTGATTCCGTCGGAAGCCTTAAAGTAGAGTGTGCGGTTTCCTGCACCGGAGAAGGTGTAGGAGATATTCCAGGTACGTTTGCTGCCGTTATCAGAGTAACCGGAAGTCCATGTTTTCACGGCGGCCTTGCTCTCATTGCACATGGTGATCGAAGTAGCCTTTGTAGAGGTGACGACGGTTGCGGACACGGATTTGCCGACGGGGGCAGAGCCGTTGGAGGCAGCAGAGGAGATGGTGAGCGGGACATTGTCGGCAACGGTGACCTTGGCATTGATGTAATCAGTGTAGTCGGAGCCGTTGGAGGCACGGAAGTACAGAGATCTGTTACCGGCATCTGCAAAGGTGTAGGATACGTTCCATGTGCGCTTCGTACCGTTGTCGGTATAGCCGGACGTCCAGGTCTTGACGGCGGCCTTGGATTCGGTGTATAAGGTTACGGAGCTTGCCTTGGTGGAGGTAACGACAGTGGCAGTCACGGGCTT
>JAZLHZ010000233.1:0-4008 GCA_045617085.1 Clostridia bacterium | reverse complement strand
CGGCCGAAAAAGTTGGTGAATACCAGCGCCATAACACCGAGCTGCAGCATGGGAGCCAGAAGACTCCACAGTACGCCCAACAGGGTACGCTTATATTTTTTCTTAAAATCCCGCTTGACCAGCTCCTCAAACAGAAACCGGTATTTGAGGAATTTTTGTCCGGCTTCCCTGAAAATGGCAACGGTTGATTGGATAGGATTCAATGATTTTCATCTCCCGACAATGGTTTTTGATTATTATAAACAAAATCCGGCATATAGTCAAGGGCTTTTGTGTGAATTCACACAAATTATCTTGACTTAATTCCGGGGGTGTATTATAATGTAGCAGAGAATAGGGGGCTTATACAATATGGAGCATTTGAGCTATTTGTGGCAAAGATTCATGATATTGTGTTCAAGCTTTGTGGGCAGTCTCACATGGCGAAATATACTGGATATCCTTGTCGTTGCGACCGTGATTTATTATCTGATCAAGCTGGTGCGTCAGACCAGGGCGAACTCGGTTCTGAAGGGATTGGGCTTCGTGCTGGTGATGGCGTGGGTGGCCGATTTACTGGAACTGAGCGCCATCAGCTGGATCCTGAGACAGCTGATCAATACCGGTCTTGTGGTCATCGTGGTGTTGTTCCAGCCGGAGCTCAGGCGGGGTCTTGAGCAGATCGGACGTTCCAACTTCTCGGCATCGATGTTCCAGACGGAGCACAAGCCTATGTCCGGCGAGCATGATATCAAGGAACTGATCCATGCGCTGACAAATCTGTCCCGGCGCAAGGTCGGCGCATTGATCGTCATTGAGAACAAGACGGGTCTGAGCGACATCATCGAGACCGGTACCTTTGTGGATGCCGAAATTTCATCGGGCCTGATCGAAAATATATTTGAACCCAATACGCCTCTGCATGACGGCGCAGTGGTCGTCCGCAACGGCAGAGTTACTGCAGCTGCATGCTTCCTGCCGCTGTCTGAAAACCCGACCATCAGCAGAGAACTGGGTACCCGCCACCGGGCGGCACTGGGGATTTCCGAGAGTACGGATGCCACGGTGCTGGTGGTTTCGGAGGAGACCGGCACGATCTCCATGGCACACGACGGTAAGCTTTCAAGATATCTGGATTCCAAAGGCCTGGATGCCATATTGTCCCCGCTGATGAATGATACTGCGGTTTCATCGGGCAGACACACCTTCAAAGCAGGTGCAAAGGGGGATCGTAAGTGATGAAACTGTTTGAAAAGAAAAACACAGAGAAAGAGAACAAAGCGGCACAGAAGATCAAAGAAACACTTTCCGACAGAGCGGTCAAGCTGGTAAAGATCATCCGGCATGACATTGGCTGGAAGATATTGTCACTGGTCTGCGCCGTGATCCTGTGGAGCTATATTATATCCGTCGATACCACGATTACGAGAGTCAAGACGCTTGCCAATGTGAACGTCATTACCAGCGGTGTGACGACATTGCAGAACAACGGCCTGGCTGTGCTGACTGATACCTCTGCGATTCCGGATATCCATGTCAAGGTGGAATCCAGCCAGTCCAACTATTCCAAGGTGACCAACGACTCCGTAAGAGTCGAGCTGGATGTTTCCGGTATTCGGGGTGAGGGCATGCAAAAGGTGGAGCTTTCCGCCTCGTGCAGCTACGGGGACATCGTGGATATCACGCCCAGCTTCGTAGAGGTCGAAGTGGAGGGCTTTGATACCAAGTATGTACCGGTCAATGTCAAGCTGGAAAACAAGGCAAAGAACTATTGGTACAGCGTCAGCCGCACGAATCCGACACAGATCACCGTTTCCGGACCTACTTCTCTTGTGCAGAAGGTGACGGCAGGCGAGATCGTGATGGATGTCAAGGATGCCAGAAGCTCCTTCAACAAGGCGATGCGCATTTCGCTGCTGGATGCGGAGGGAAAAGAACTGGAGGGAATGCTTACCAAGTCCATTTCCTTTGCGACAGTCGGTGTGGATGTTTATCCCAGCCGTCAGCTGCCGATCCTGACCGATCTGACGACATCGGGTACACTGCCGGAGGGCTATGAGATCACCGGCATTTCCGTACAGCCCGATACCGTGACCGTTGCGGCAGAGCAGTCGCTGCTTTCCGAACTGGACGGACTGAGCATCGAGCCGGTATCTGTCGAGGGCAGAACGGGCAGCTTCAGCACGATCGCCGCACTGCGTGCGGTGAAGGATGTGAAGTACATGTCCAGCGAACAGGTGAACGTCACCGTATATATCAGCGAGGTCAATACGACCAAGACACTGTCCGGTATCGGTATCGGTATACGCCGCGCGTCCGACAGCCGGCGTGTCACGCTCCTGACCGATGAATGCGACGTGCGTGTCACCGGTGCATACAGTGTTGTGGAAAAACTGACGGAAGATGATATCACCGCCTTCGTGGATGTTGCCGGACTGGATGAGGGCAGACATGAGCTGGAGCTTCACGTTGTGAGCGATACTCACAAGGATGTCACACCGGAGGCCGAACCGCAGACCATTACGGTAGTGATCGAGAAGATCGAAGACAGAAACGACAATCTAAATAAAACGACTGAATCCGAGGAGACAGGTAATGGAAAACAGTGAGCTTGCAAAGGGCTTTATCGAGGTGCTGCTCAGCTGGATGCGTCTGATCACCGGCTGGGTATGGGACTTTTTTCAGGCGGACATGTCGGGCGGCTTTCTGGTGTGGTTCGACAACCACTGGAAAGGTTTGGCTGTGGCACTGGTCATTGTCGGTGTATTGATCGATTGGATCATATGGATGATCCGTTGGCGTCCCTACTGGGTGTGGTTCCGCAAACGCCAGATCGTCTATGAAAACGTGGAGCCGAAAAAAGAAAACGATGCCGAGGCAAACAACGTACAGCGGGAGCCGAGGCACAAGCAGGATATCTATTCCAAAGAGGGGATGTTTGATCCCTATGCCGCACAGAACGGAAAGCAGAAGGATGAATGGGACGCTCCCGATGATCCGTATGCCCGCAGTGCGAAATAATAGTCATAAGATCGGAGAAAACGGATGGTTATATGTGACCTGTTGTCATCACTGATACCGTATCTGATGGTGATCATGCTGGCGGCCTCACTGGTCGTGCTGCTGATCCGCTTCTGCGCAGAGTCGTTTGCGGGAGATGAAGGGCTGAGAGGGCGTATCGGTAAACTGCTGATGCCTGCCCGCCATGTGGAAGAAGAGCCGAAACGCAACCTTCACAGCGGCGGCAGGGAAAAGCAGTCGCTGCGGTCTCTCATGAACAACTCCATTTCCTTTTTCAGCCTGATATTCCTTTCCCGAATGGTGCTGTTGGCGGTTCCGGTAATCAGCTGCCTGTTTACCGGCAACCTCAGCAAGCTGTTTACCGATGCAATACTTCACTGGGTACGCTCGGATACGGGGACGTATCTGAATCTTGCCCGGTATAATTATGAGACGCTGCCCAATCTCATTCATCTTCTGCCGCTGTATCCGCTGGCAGTAAAATTCGTTTCGATATTTACTTTCGGGCATTATACACTGGCAGGCTTTATCGTTTCCAACTGCTGCCTGTTCGGTGCCACATGGGCGCTGTACCTGCTGGTTATGGAACAGTACGGCTGTAACAAGGCGGGCAGGGCGGTGGTGTTGTTCCTGTTTTCGCCGTTGTCCATCTTCTTTTCGGTGCCCTGTGCCGAGTCCATGTTCCTTATGCTGACGATGTTCTCCATACTGGCTGCAAGAGACGGAAGGTATCTGTTGTCGGGCATTTGGGGTCTGCTGGCATCACTGACAAGGCTGGAGGGTGTGCTGACGCTGATCCCCGTGATCGAGTCGATCTTCGTCTCGGTACGCAGTGAACGTCAGGATAACAGAAATCCCGTCGGCATCCGCAAAAGACTGGCGAAGCGGCTGGCATGGAGCCTGCTGATCCCGGCCGGTACGGTATTGTATCTTCTGCTGAATGTGCATATCACCGGAAGTCCTTTCGGGTTTATCGGTGTTCTGAAGAACGAAATGAGTCAGGGCATC